>JBDHTL010000010.1:0-45996 GCA_039808645.1 Rhodoblastus sp.
GCGGCTGCGCCCGCGGACGTGCGCGCGGGAACGTTCCGTCGCACGCTTGCGATCGCCGCCGATCCTGCCGTCGTGCGGCTGATCGCCGGCCTCGATGCGCTCATCGAATATCCCTACGGCTGCACGGAGCAGCGCATATCGCTGGCGTCGGCCGGCGTCGCGCTCAAGAACTTCACGCCGATCATGTCGGCCGTGGGGCTCGACAAGCGCATCGGACAGGACGTGAAGAACACGGCCATCGCCATCGACCAGGCGATCGATGCGGACGGTCTCGTCGCCTTCTGGCCGCGCGCTAAAGGCAACGTGTCGCTCACGGCCTGGGCCTATTCCTTCCTCGTCGCCGCCAGGCGCGCGGGCGAGCCGATCGACGACAAGCTCGCCGATCGCCTCGCCAATGTTCTGAAGCTCGCCCTGCGCTCCGATTATCCGCGCCTGTTGGGCGGGCAGGAATTGCGCGAGCGCGTGGAAGCGCTGACCGCGCTTGCCGACGGCGGCAAGCTGGACGAAGCCTATGTCGCCGAACTGGCGCGGCGCGCCGATTTCATGGCGCCGGTCAGCGTCGCCGAAATGGCTTCCGCCGCGACCCGCGCCG
The DNA here is from genome assembly GCA_039808645.1 of Rhodoblastus sp. GTDB lineage: Bacteria > Pseudomonadota > Alphaproteobacteria > Rhizobiales > Beijerinckiaceae > JAJXWB01. The sequence goes on from JBDHTL010000010.1 coordinate 593, forward strand.
CCAATGTCGACCGCCGCACGGTCGCTTCGCTGCTCGAAACCATGTGGGGGCGCGTCAGGATCGTGTCGCGCAACGGCGCGCCGGCTTACGGCGGCATCGCGGGCGAAAGCGACGATCCGCGCATCCTGCCGTCCGAAGCGCGGAGCCTCGCGGAAATGACGCGCGCCGTGGCGCTCGGCGCGCCGGACGATCCGCGCTTCCCCGTGCTGCGCGACGGGTTGATGCGGCTCGGCGAAGGCGATGGCTGGGGGTCGACCAATGCGACCTCCGCCGCCGTGCGCGCGCTGGCCGCCGCCTGGCGCCGGCCGCTCGCCCCGATCCCGCTGACGCTGACGGAAGGCGCGCAGGCCAAGGCGCTGATGCTCGACGCCAACAATCCAGTGCTGCGCGTGGTCAGCGAAGCGACGGGCGCCGTCACGCTCGCCAATACGGGCCGCGATCCGATCGTCATTCTCGTCGACACGCGCTACGAAACGAACGAGCCCGGCGCGAAGGCGCAAGCCTTCTCGAACGGCTTCGCCATCTCGCGCACGCTGGCGAAGGTCGTCGCCAACGCGCCGCCGGAAAAGCTCGCCGCGGGCGCCGATGGCGCGATTGCGGTGAAGGTCGGCGACGTGATCGAGGAGACGGTCGAACTCGTCAATCCGCAGGACCGCACGCATGTCGCGATCGCGCTGCCGATCGCCGCGGGTTTCGAGCCGATGAACCCGAACCTCGCCACCGCGCCCGCCGAAGCGCAGCCATCGTCTGCGCCGACGCTCGCGCCCACCTGGACCTCGTTCGGCGACGATCTCGTCTTCTATGCCTACGATGCGCTGCCCAAGGGCAATTACCGCTTCGTCTATCGGCTGAAGGCGCTGACTTCGGGCAGCTTCACGCAGCCCGCGGGCCTTGCCGAGACGATGTACCAAAAGGGCCTGCAAGGCGCGAGCGCAGGAGCGCGGATTGTCGTTGCGCGGTGAGGAAAACGGCGCGCGCCGGCGCTTCTACCTCCCCTTCATGGGGAGGTCGGACGCCGCAGGCGTCCCGGTGGGGGCCGGCCGACCGGACGCGCCCGTTGAATCATTCGCGGATCGGCGCGAGCCCCACCCGGCCTTGCTGCGCGAGGCCACCCTCCCCGTAAAGGGGAGGGAGGGCAGCCGACGACCAGGGCCGCGCTCAGTCGCCATCGTTGCTGTCGGCGTGGTCGCGCTCGGCATCGCGCTCGCCATTGCCGCCCTCTCCCGCGCCCACCTCGTCGCGCCAAGACCCACGCTCATCGTCAATGACCGCCACGGCGCCTTCATCACTCAGGTCTCATTCGCCGAAGACCGCAATTCGGCCGACTACGGCTACTGGCCGCTGGAGCGCGCGCCCGATCGCGTCGTGCGCGCGACGCTGGCGCTGGAGGACCGGCGCTTCGCCGGGCACATCGGCGTCGATCCGAATGCGATCGCGCGCGCCGTCTGGAAAAACGCGCGCGGGCGGGGGCAGCGGTCCGGCGCCTCCACCATCGCCATGCAGATCGCGCGCATGCAGAACCCCGCCCCGCGCACGCTCGTCAACAAGGCCATCGAGGCCGCGACCGCAATTGCGCTGACCGCGCGCTACGGCCGCGAGGCGCTGCTCGCGCATTACCTGCGGCTCGTGCCCTACGGCAACGGCAGCCACGGCATATCCCACGCCGCGCGATATTATTTCGACAAGCCGGTGGACGATCTTTCCTGGGCCGAGATCGCGCTGCTCTCGGCCGTGCCGCAATCGCCGACACGCATGAATTTGCTCAAGCCCGAGGGCATGAACCGCGCGATACGGCGCGGCCAGCGTGCGCTAGAGGAACTCGCGCGGCAGGGCGTCGTCACGCCGCTCGAATTCGTCGACGCGAAGAAGCAGCTTTCGCGCATGCACACGCCGCGCGCGTTGCGCCGGCCAGACGCGTTGCATGTCGCGCTGCTCTACGAGCGCCTTGCGCGCGAGGGGAGGATTGCGCCGGCGTCCGCCTTCGATCCGCGCGTGCGCGCGACGCTCGACCTCGCCCTGCAGGCGCTGGCGACCAGACTCGCCCGAAAGTATCTTGCGCCTTGGCGCGACGCCGGCGCCGAGCAGGCGGCTGTGATGATCGTCGAACGCGGCAGCCGCGAAATCCTCGCGCGCGTCGGCTCGACCGATTATGCCGACCGGCATGCCGGCGCCTTCGATTTCACGCGCGTGCAGCGTTCGCCGGGATCGACGCTCAAGCCGTTCCTGTTCGCGCTGGCGCTGGAGCGCGGAATCATCAGGCCGACCGACATCATGGCCGACCTGCCCGAAGGCGCCTCGGGCGTGAACAATGCCGACGGCATGTTTCTCGGGCCGCTGCTGCCGCGCCAGGCGCTCGCCAATTCGCGCAACGTGCCCGCGACAAACCTGCTAAAGCAGACCGGGCTCGAAACGAACTTCCGCTTCCTGCACGACCTCGGCCTGCACAATATTGAAGCGCCGGCGGAGAATTTCGGCCTCTCCATGGCGATCGGCTCGCTGCCGACCAGCCTCGAACATCTCGTGCGCGCCTATGCGACGCTGGCCGAGGACGGCAAGCTCGCCGATCTCGTCTATGCGAAAGACCAGCCGCAGCGCGAGGCGCGGCGCCTGCTGTCGGTCGATTCCGCGCGTCTCGTCACTTCGTTCCTGTCCGATCCCGTCGCGCGCTTGCCGAGCTTTTCGCGCTACGGGCCGACGGAATACAATTATCCGGTCGCGCTGAAGACCGGCACGTCGCAGGGCTATCGCGACGCCTGGATCGTGGCCTTTTCCGAAAAGGTCATCGTCGGCGTCTGGGTTGGGCGCGGCGACGCCGGCCCGATGAAAGGCGTGAGCGGCGCCACCGCGCCCGCACGCATCGCGCACGGCATTCTCGACGCCATCCATCGCATCAAGCCCGGCGACATCACGGCCGGCCGCTTCCCGCCGCCGCCCGGTCGCGTCGCCCTCGACATCTGCGCGATGAGCGGCAAGGTTTCGACGGGCGCCTGCGGACAGACGCTGACCGAATGGGTGCGCCCGTCGGAAATGCCGCCACAGGCCGAAGCGGTCGAGACGCCTGCGCCGATCCTGCGCGGCTGGGCGCGCGACGAAGGGTATCGGATCGCGGAGCCGGCGTCGACGAGCGGCGATGTGCGGCTCATTGTGTCGACGCCGGAGAACAACAGCCGCATCTGGACCAATCCCGAGCAGCCGGCGTCGCTCAATCGCCTCACGCTGAAAGCGCGCGTCGAACCGCGCGTGGAGCAGATCGTCTGGTACGTCGACGGCGAGCCTTTCGCCATCGCCGATCCCGACAAGCCCGTCTACTGGCCGATGCGGCCGGGAACGCATCGCATCCAGGCGCGGCTGCCGCTGCGGAGCGGCGCGTCGAAGGCCGTGCTGGTGACGATAGAATAGGAAGCGGCGCGGCCGCCCCTCCAATCCTCCGCCGCTTCGCGGGACAGGGAGCAGATCGCCGACTTCGCCGTCTCTCGCAACGACGAATGCTGGCCGTCCTCTCTCCCGCGAAGCGGGGAGGGCCAGGGAGGCGGCCCGGCGATCAGAAAACTCTGTTGCGCTCCGAATTTCAGCCTATGATCCTGTCCGACAAGAATAACGGAGAGGAAACATGGCCGATCTCATCGAAACCTTCGACAACGGCGTGCTGGAAATCGTCTTCAACCGGCCCGAGCGCAAGAATGCGCTGAGCGGCGAAATGCTGACGATGCTGAACGCCGCCCTGCAGCGCGCCGCGCTCGATCCGCAGGTGCGCTGCGTCCTGTTGTTGGGCGCGGACGGCTCGTTCTGCGTCGGCGGCGACGTCAAGGGCTTCGCGGCCGGCGGCGGCGCGGGCGGCGGCTTGCCGATGGACCAGCGCGCCGCGAACCTGCGCAATTCGATGGAAGCCTCGCGCCTGCTGCATGAAATGCCGAAGCCCTGCATCGCCGCGATCGAGGGCGCGGCGGCGGGCGCCGGCCTGTCGCTCGCCATGGCCTGCGACATCCGCATCTGCGGCGAGACGGCCAAGATCACCACGGCCTTCGCCAAGGTCGGCCTGTCGGGCGATTTCGGCGGCACCTATTTCCTGTCGCAGCTGGTCGGTCCCGCCAAGGCGCGCGAACTCTATCTGCTGTCGCCCGTGCTGTCGGGCAAGGAAGCCGCAGCGCTCGACATCGTCAGCCGCGCCGTGCCGGACGCCGACGTGATGAAGGAAGCGCGCGCGCTTGCGCGAAACATGGCGGACGGGCCGACCGTCACCTATGGCCTCATCAAGAAGAATTTCATCGCCGCCGAAGCCGGAACGTTGAAGGCGGCCTTCGATGCCGAAGCGCTGCATCACTCGCTGGCCTCGGCGACGGAGGATCACAAGGAAGCGTCCAAGGCCTTCGTCGAGAAGCGCAAGCCCGCCTTCAAGGGCCGCTGAAATGGCTCCCTATCTGCGCTTCCGGCAGGTGTGCCTCGTTGCGCCGGCGCTGGAGCCGGTCGCGAGCGATCTGTCCTTCATCCTCGGCCTCGACATCTGCTTCCGCGATCCCGCGGTCGGCAAGTACGGGCTCGAGAATGCGCTGTGGTCGGTCGGCGACATGTTCATCGAGATCGTCGCGCCGACGAAGGAGGACACGGCGGCTGGCCGCTTTCTCGCGCGCTCGAAGGGACACGGCGGCTACATGGCGATCTTCGATTGCGACGATCCGCGCGCGCGCGGCGCGCATGCGGAAAAGATCGGCGTGAAGAAGATCGTCGATCATACGCACGGCGCCTATACGGGCGTGCAATTGCATCCGCGCGATTGCCGGGCGGCGATGATCGAGTTCAATCATACGGACGGCGGCGACGCCGACGTCACGCGCTACGCGCCCGCCGGAACGGACTGGACAAGACATCGCCGCAACGACCAGACGAAACGGCTTCTCGCCATCGACGTCGAGACGCCGAACCCGGGCGAACTCGCGGCGCACTGGGCCGCTATCATCGAAGTTCCGGCGAAGGCGGACAACGACGGCGCGCCCGTGTTGCGCTTTGCCGAAGCCGATATTCGCTTCGTGAACGTCGCGGACGGCGCGCCAGAGTGCATCGGAGCGATGACGTTCGCCTGCGCCGATCCGGACAGCGTCCTGCAGCGCGCCAATGCGCGCGGCTATGTCCCGCACGGCGGGGCGTTTCACTTGTCGGGCGTGCGGATGCGCCCGGTGGCGGGCTAACCCGAGCCTTCGTCCTGAGGAGCCCGCGCCGCGGGCGTCTCGAAGGGCGGCCCCACCACGTATGTTCCGGCCATCCTTCGACACGCGACCGAACTTCGTTCGGTCGCTCCTCAGGATGAAGGTTGGTAAATGCGTATCACGTCAGCGCCGCGCCCTTGCGCTCCGGGATGCAGGCCCACAGCGCCACGAGGTCGATGACGTAGATGATCGCGAGCAGCGCGATCGCGCCCGAGAAGGAATAGGTCGCCGCCAGCGACAGCATGACCACGGGCCCGAAGCCGCCGACCCCGCGCCCGAGATTGAACAGCACGTTCTGCGCGGTGGCGCGCGCCTCGGTCGGATAGAGTTCGCTCATCAAGGCGCCGTAGCCGCCGAGCATGCCGTTGACGAACATCCCCATGATCGCGCCGCCGACCAAGAGCGCGTTTTCGCTCGACAGCTGCGAATAGGCGAGCACGGAGACGATGGCGCCGATCATGTAGGCGGTGAACACCGGCTTGCGGCCGATGCGGTCGGCGAGCTGGCCGAACAGCCAGATGCCGAAGGCCATGCCGAGCACGGTGACGAGCGTCCATGTCACGGACTTGGTGAGGCCGAACTTGAACTGGTTGGCGAGATAGTTCGGCATCCAGATCATGATGCCGTAATAGCCGAAGTTCTGGACCGAGCAGAGAATGAACATGCCGAGCGAAATGCGGGTCGTCTCGCCGTCCTTCACCAGCAGGCCGATCGGCAGGGCGTTCTTCGACGCCCGGATTTTCTCGATGTAGCCTTCCGGCTCGCCCACCGTGCGGCGGATGAGGAAGGACACGAGCGCCGGCAGCAGGCCGAGCAGGAACATGCCGCGCCATCCGATGATCGGCTTCAGGAACACGGTCGCAAGCCCCGCGACCAGCACGCCCGCCTGCCAGCCCAGGCCCACATAGGAGGAGGCGCGCGCGCGTTGCGAGGCGGGCCAGGCTTCCGCCACCAGCGCCATGCCGATGCCGAATTCGCCGCCGAGCCCGAGCCCCGCGATCGTGCGATAGGCGAGCAGGTCCCAATAGCCCTGCGCCAGCGCGCAGAGTCCGGTGAAGATAGCGAAGATCAGGATCGTCCAGGTCAGCACGCGGACGCGCCCGAACCTGTCCGAGAGCATGCCGAACAGGATGCCGCCGACGACCGCGCCCACGAGCGTCATGGTCACGAGCGACCCGCCCTGCGCCGGCGTCAGGTTCAAATCCTTGTTGATGTCGCCAAGCATGAAGCCGAGGATCAGCAGATCGAACCCATCCATCGCGTAGCCGACCGCGGACGCGATCAGCGCCTTTCGCGCGTAGCTGTCGGGTTCGTCGGCGGCGATGGCGGCGGCGGTCATGGCGGGCTCCGCATATTCGACCGCGAGCCTTCAGGCTCGCTTTTTCTGCACAATGCGGGCCTGAAGGCTCGCGGTCCAGTGCAGGCCTGCTATCCGCGCGTCTTTTCCACGATCGCGAGCGCCGCCTTGAAGGCCGCCTCGATATCGAGGTCGGTCGTATCCAGGATATGCGCGTCCGCGGCGGGTTTCAGCGGCGCGGCGGAGCGCCCGGCGTCACGTTCGTCGCGCTTGCGGATGTCGGCGAGAATGTCGGCATAGTTCACGGCCTCGCCGCGCGAGCGCAGTTCCAGCGCGCGGCGCTGCGCCCGCGTCTCCGGGCTGGCGGTGACGAATATCTTCACATCCGCATTTGGCGCGATCACCGTGCCGATGTCGCGCCCGTCGAGCACGGCGCCATTGGGGTGCTGCGCGAAGCGCCGCTGCATGTCGATCAACGCCGCGCGCACCTCCGGCATGGCGCCGACGACGGAAGCCGCCTCGCCCATCTCGCGGCCGCGCAACTTCTCCTCGTCGAAATCGGTCAGCGCCAGGCCGCGGGCCGCGGCGACTGCGCTGGCTGCATCGTCGAGCCGCACGCCTTCGTCGATCAGTACGCGCGCAGTCGCCCGGTAGAGCAGGCCGGTGTCGAGATGCGGCAGGCCGAAATGGGCGGCCAGGCGCCGGGCGATCGTGCCCTTGCCGGAGGCCGCGGGCCCGTCGATGGCGACGATCATGCGAAATCGGCCCCGATCGAAGCCATCAGTGCGCGAAACGTCGGGAAGGAGGTCGCGATCATCGCCTCGTCGTCGATGCGCACGTCCTGGTTCGATGCGAGTCCCATGACGAGGAAGCTCATGGCGATGCGGTGGTCGAGATGCGTGGCGACGATGCCGCCGCCCTGCGCCGGTCCTGCAGCGCCGCGCACGAGAAGATCGTCGCCGTCGATCGCGCAATCCACGCCATTGACGCGCAGGCCGTCGGCGACGGCCGACAGGCGGTCGGATTCCTTCACGCGCAACTCCTGCAGGCCGCGCATCCGCGTCTCGCCGGACGCGAAGGCGGCGGCGACCGCGAGGACCGGATATTCGTCGATCATCGAGGGAGCGCGGGCGGCGGGAACGTCGACGCCCTTCAGGGCGCTTGAGCGTACGCGCAGATCCGCGACGTCCTCGCCGCCTTCCACGCGCCGGTCGAGCACCACGATGTCCGCGCCCATCTCCAGCAGCGTCGTCAGCAGGCCCGTGCGAAGCGGGTTCATCATCATGCCTTCGATCACGACATCCGAGCCGGGCGTGACGAGGGCGGCGACGATCGGAAATGCCGCGGACGACGGGTCGGCCGGCACGATCACCGGGCGCGGGGCCAGTCTCGGCCGGCCTTCGAGCGTGATGCGGCGGCCGGCTTCGCCGAACGCTTCGCTTCTGACCGTCGCGCCGAAATGCGCCAGCATCTTTTCGGTATGGTCGCGGCTGGCCTCCGCCTCGATCACCACGGTCCGCCCCGGCGAATTGAGCCCGGCGAGCAGGACGGCGGACTTGATCTGCGCGGAGGCGACCGGCGTGCGATATTCGATCGGCGCGGGTTCGGCTGCGCCCTGCAGCAGGATCGGGCAGCGTCCGCCCTCGCCCTGCTCCAGCGTGCGCGCGCCCATCAGCTCCAGCGGGTCGAGAATGCGCCGCATCGGCCGCTTCCGCAGCGAGGCGTCGCCGTCAAATCGCGCGGTGATCGCATGGCCGCCGACCACGCCCATCATCAGCCGCGAGCCGGTGCCGGCATTGCCGAAATCGAGCGTGTCGCGCGGCGCGAGCAGCGAGCCGAGCCCCGCGCCGCGCACGCGCCACTGGCCTTCGCCCGTGCGCTCGATCGCCGCGCCCAGCGCCCGGCAGGCTGCGCCGGTGCGCAGGACGTCGTCGCCTTCCAGCAGACCCGTGATTCGTGTCTCGCCAACGGACAGTAGGCCGAAAATGAAGGCGCGGTGCGAGATCGACTTGTCGCCGGGAACGCGCAGGCGCCCCTTCAGCGGACCGGACCGGCGCGCGGCGAGCGGACGGGGCGCGTCATGCGATGACAAGTCGGTTCGCTCCGGTTTTGCCTGTTGCGCCGGCGCCATAGCGCGTGCGGGAAATGACGCAGGGCGTTTTTTCGCGGAAAGCGCGCCCGACGCCTCTGATCCGACCGGCTTTCCGGCTCGCGAGCCCATCCGCTCGAAAGCGCGGCTGATCTAGCACGGGGCGTCCGGGCCTGTCATTACAGGGCGGCGGCGCGCGGCGCGGGGTCGCCGGGCGGTCGCAATTTCCCATTTGACAGGCGCCTTTCGCCCCACTAACCGAAGCGCCGCGGACATGCGGAGGCGCAAGCGGCGCCGCCCGCCAGGGATGAGAGGCGAGGGACGAGAAACGTGGCCAAACCCGAGCTCGGCAGCAAGCGCCAGTGCCTCAACTGCGGCGCGAAATTTTTCGATCTGAATCGCGATCCTATCCTGTGCCCCAAGTGCGGCGCGACGTTTCAGATCGCCATGCCCGTGCGGGCCCAGCGCGCCGCGGCCGCCGCGGCCGACGACGAGGAGCCGAACGCCGAGGGCGAAGCCGAAGTCGTGTCGCTGGAGGACGCCGACGCCGAATCGGCCGAGAAGATCTCCGTCGGCGACGACGATATCGAGATCGAGGACGACAGCGCGACCGACGACACTTTCCTGGAAGAAGAGGAAGAGGACGGCGACGACGTCGCGGGCCTGATCGACGGCGATATCGAGGACGACGAGGAAGGCTGACATCCGGGGTTGCGGAGGCCGAAGGCTTCCACTATACAGCGCACGCGTCGCGGACGACCCAAGCCCGCGGCCCGGAAAAGTGGGGCCATAGCTCAGTTGGGAGAGCGCTTCAATGGCATTGAAGAGGTCGTCGGTTCGATTCCGTCTGGCTCCACCAAATCTAGCTTTCCAGAATTAGGCGAGGTCTTGGCGTCCTGACTGCGTCCGCAGTATCAGGCGCTTGGCGACGGTCTGCGCGCAAAGCTGCGTGGCGCGGACCCGCAGCCTCGGACCTGGGCCGCTGTCTCGGGACCTGCGCGCCCGGCATTCGCCGGATCGTCGGGCGCGGTTCGCCGCTGGATGATCAGCCCCTGCGTTCCCAGGGGCTGATCGAGCGTTGCTCAGCGAACGAGCAGGCAATCGCCCTTGCCCATCGGACCGGACGCCTTTTTTTGGCGGGGATCGTGGCGAGCGCCTTGTAAAGTCCTGCTCGCCCTTCGATTCGGACGGCGACTTCACCTGGAACCGGTACACGTTGGTCAGTTGGCGTCCGTCCTTGCGAATCGACCCCTTGGCCCATCGCGTCGTCGTCGAGCGACTCCGCCTTCATCGACACGATGACCGCCGCGCTCGTCCTGTCGTTCAGTCTCGCCACCATCGCGGCAAGCGCCGCAAGTCTTGCAGTGATCTTCGTGTGTTTGTCCTCCTCTCCTCCGGCGTTCCTGTCAGGACGACAGGTGTTGCGTCACGATTGGCAAAGATCCGCTTGGGCGGCGTCCGGGCCTGCAACTCGCTGCTCGATACGCCGGGCGCGATGTCCCGGACGACGAGCCCGGCGTCACGTCCATCACGGCGAGATCGGCGATGATCTGATGCACGGCGCCAATACGCTGATGGCGAACGTCATCCCCTATGCGCGCCGCCTCGCGCTCGGCGCCCACGGCGCGGTGCCGATGGCGTCGCCGCCCTTCCTGCCGATTTCACGCGCGTCGTGAGCGAATGCGGCAAGCCGGTTCCCACGCTCAAGACCTTCCTTTGCGCCGGCGCGCCGATCCCCGGTCCGTTCGCCGAGCAGACGCAGGCGGCGCTCGGCGCCAAGATCGTGTCCGCATGGGGCATGACGGGGAATGGCGCGGTCACGCTGATCAAGCTCGACGACGACGACCGGCTCGTCTCCACGACGGACGGTTGCGCGCTGCCGGGCGTCGAGGCGAAGGTGGTCGATGGCGAGGGCGACATCTTGCCGTCAGGCGAAATCGGCAAGCTGCTGGTGCGCGCCTGCTCGAATTCGCCTGGCGGCCGTTGTCCGGGCAGCCGGGACGAACGGATCGCCGCCCATGACTTTCCCTCGGCCTGGCCTCGCTCCATCCGGAGCCCGGCCAATTCCTGTTCCTCGAGACAGCGTCGCGCGGAGCCGGCTGCGGCCGCCCGGTCTCCTTGTCCGGCGGCTGCGACGAACGTCCGCTTTCCGGGCGTCTCGGATGCGGCGAACGCCCGCCGTCGGGCCGCCTTTGTCAGGCCAGCCAGCGCTTGCGCCGGCGGTAGTGCTTGACGGCGTGATAATCCACCTGCCTGCCGCCTGCGAGATAGGCCTCCTGAATGTCCGGATTGGCGCGCAACGCCTCGGCCGTGCCGCTCATGACGATGCGGCCCTGCTCGATCAGGTAGGCGGAGTGCACGAGATCGAGCGCCGCCACCGCGTTCTGCTCGACCAGCAGGACGGCGACGCCCGATTCCGTGTTGATCCTGCGCACGATGTCGAAAATCTCGTCCACCAGGAACGGCGCGAGCCCGAGGCTCGGCTCGTCGAGCATGATCAGCTTCGGCTCGGTCATCAGCGCGCGCGCAATGGCGAGCATCTGCTGCTCGCCGCCCGAGAGATAGCCGGCCTTGGCGGCCGAGCGTTCCGCCAGCCGGGGAAAAAGCGCGAACATCTCGTCGATCCGCCGCGCCACGCGCGCGCGGTCGCGGTGCATGGTGGTCGCCGCCAGCAGGTTTTCCGCCGGCGTCAGGTGCTCGAACACGCGCCGCCCTTCCAGCACGTGCACGAGGCCGCGCCGCACGCGTTCCGGCGGATCCAGGGCGAGCACGTTCTCGCCCCCGAAGGTCGCCTGCCCGCGCGAGACCTGGCCGCGCTCGGCGCGCAGGAGGCCGCTGATCGCCTTCAGAACCGTGCTCTTGCCGGCCCCGTTCGCGCCGAGCAGCGCGACGAGGCCGGACACCGGCACGTCGATCGAGACGCCTTTGACCGCGAGAAACACGCTGTCATAGACGACTTCGATATTGTTGAGCGTCAGCAGCGACATTGCGCGCCCTTGGATTGCAGCTACTTGCCGGAAGCCTTGAATTCGGCCGACGACTTCTTGATTTCCGCCCAGACGAATTCCTGGTTCGCGGTGAACCAGTCGGTCGCCGGCGCGAACTTGTCGCCATCCCACCGCGCGATGCGACACATGCCGCCGCCCTGATGGTCTTTCGGCGTGACGGTCACCGGAGGGATCAGTCCCTCTGCGTTGAAGCCCGAGATCGAATTGAGACCGGCATTCATCCACTCGCCGGAAATCGGGCCGTTCGGCGCCTTCTCGAAAGCCTTGCGGACGCCTTCGACCATCAGGGCGGCCATCATCACCCCGTAGTTGTAATACGCGGTTCCGACCTTCTTCTTGTCGCCTGCGCCCTTGCCCGGCTCGATCACGGTCTTGACGATCTCCTGAATGATTTTGGGCGACTGGCCCGACGCGCAGGGCTCCAGCTTGATGACGCCCTTGGCCTGCTCGCGGCCGACGACGTCCATGTCGGATTCCGACAGCCACACGCCGGTCGCGACGCGGTTCATCGGAATGCCGTTGCGGATCGCCTCCGTCATCGCCACGGTCTGGCCGACGGCTGCGCCCTGGAAGATCGTCCAGTCCGGGCGCGCGCGCCGCACCTGCGGCCAGATCGCGGACTGGTCGTTGCCCGGCGGCGTGTAGGGGAACATCTGCACCGTGAAGCCGAACTTGGCGGCGAGCGCTTCCAGGATCGGGATCGGCTCCTTGCCGAACGGCGTGTCGATGTAGACGTAGCAGATCTTCTTGCCCTTCAGGTCGCCGTCGGTCTGCCGGAAGAAGTCGATCAGAAGGCCAGCCTGCGTCCAGTAATTGGGCGAGAGCGGGAAGATGTAGGGAAAGGCTTCGCCATCCGCAGCGTCGCTGCGGCCGGAGAAGGCCGTGATCACGTTGATCTTGTCGGCGGTCGCGCGCGGCACGAGGGCGCGCGCGACCGGCGTCGACAGCGGGTCGACGAGAACGGCGCCCGCAGCCTTGGCGCGCTCGTAGGCCTCCAGCGCACGCGGCAGGTCATTTGCGTGGTCGGACACGTCGGCGACGATCTGGTAGCCGTTGACGCCGCCCTTCGCGTTGACCAGAGATATGTAGTCGCGCTGGCCCTGGCTGTATTCCACGGTCACGAATGTGTAGACCTTGGTGAAGTCCTGCGGCATGGCGAAGCGGATCGTCTTGTCCTGCGCGCTCGCCATGCGGATCGGAAACTGCGCGCCGACGATGGCCGCGCCGGCGGTTGTCAGAAACGTTCTGCGCTTCATACCCTTCCTCCTCACACTACGGGCGCTCGCCGCCCTTTCGATTGTCACCGGGGCGCGTGCCGGAACGGCCACACCATGAAGTAGTTTCGGATGTTGTCGTAGATCTTCACGAGCCCGAGCGGCTCGATCAGCAGGAAGCCCATGATCATGCCGCCGTAGAGCATGAGCGGCAGATGGGCGCGCAGGTCGGCCGAGATCGACAAGCCGAAACCGGTTGCAAGCGCGCCGACCGCCTGGTTGAGCAGAATGGGGGCAAACAGGATGAGCGCCGCGCCGAAGAACGAGCCGAGAACGCTGCCGAGTCCGCCGACGATCACCATCGCCACGAGCTGGATCGAAAGATCGATGTGGAACTGGTCCGGCGAGATGGCGCGGTAGAAGCAGAAGGCGAGGACCGCGCCGACGACGCCGCCGATGAACGAGCTGACCCAGAAGGCCAGCAGCTTGAAGCGGAAGGAATCGACGCCGATGACCGCGGCCGCGTAGTCCTTTTCGCGCACCGCCGCGAGCGCGCGGCCGAACGACGAGCGCGCCACGTTGAGCATGAACAAGGCGACCATCAGGCAGACGAACAGCGCGAAATAATAGGAGCGGATTTCGGACGAGAGTTCGACGCCCAGGAATTTCGCCATCGGCACCGTCAACGTCGCCTGACCGCCGCCGCTGATCCAGTCGACATGGGTGATGATGAAATCGACCACGGATTGCATCGCGAGCGTCGCCATCGCGAGATAGAGGCCCTTGACCCGCAGCGCCGCCGCGCCGAACGCAGACCCGATCACCGCCGCGCCGAGCCCGCCCGCGAGGATCGCAATCTCGAACGGGACGCCCGAACGCACGAGATGCGTGGACGTATAGGCGCCGATGGCGATGATGGCGCCGTAGCCCAGATGCACTTGCCCCGCTCCGCCCATCAGGAAGTTCAATCCGAGCGCCGCGGTCGACCAGATGACCCAGGGGATGAGATAGCCGACGAGGTAGAGCCGATCCACGGCGAGCGGCGCGATCAGCATGAGCGCGACGATGACGACGACGAGGCCGCGGTCGAACGGCAGGCGCCACAGCCGCCTCTCGCTGCGGTAGGAGGTGTGACGGATGCCGGCGCGACGATAGAACATCACACCCTCTCGATATGTTCGCGACCGAGCAGGCCGTGCGGCCTGAGCAGCAGCGTGAGCAGAATGATCGCGGATGCGACGACCTCGCGGCTGCCGCCGCCGATGATCGGATCGATGACGCCGGTCGCCAAATTCTCGACCACGCCGACGATGACGCCGGCGATCAGCACGCCGGGGATGGAATCGAGGCCTCCGAGAATGGCGATGGCCAGCGCCTTGACCAGCAGCAGCGAGAGCGACCAGTCGACGCCCTGCGTCGCGCCCCACAGCACGCCCGCCGTCGTCGCCATGACGGCCGAGAGGCCCCAGGCGATGGCGATGGCGCGCTCGACCCGCACGCCGACCGACCAGGAGGCGGTCTGGTCGTCGGAAACCGCCCGCATGACCACGCCCAGTTTCGAATTGAAGAAAAGGATGGCGCCGACGATCATGGCGAAGGAGATCGCGCCGCCGACCAGCAGCGTCCGGTTGACGAGGATGTCGCCGATGATGATCGGCGCATTGGGAATGCCGAGGTCGATCTTCTTGACGCTCGCGCCCAGGAATCCGGGCATGACGCCACGCAGCATGATTTCCATGCCCATGGTCAGCATGATCGCCATGATCAGCGGCTGGCCGATCATGCGACGCATCGCCAGCCGCTCGATCAGCGCGCCGACGCCGAACATCGCGAGACAGGCGAGCGGCGCGCCGATCCACATCGGCAGGCCGATCAGCGCGCTGGCGATCCAGGCGAAATAGGCGCCCATCATGGCGAGCGCGCCCTGCGCGAGATTGGCGATCCCGGACGTCTTGTAGATCAGCACGATGCCTGCGGCGACCAGCGCATACATCAGGCCGACGAAGACGCCGTTGACGCCCAGTTCGAGAAGCAGGGCTGCGTCCATCAGCGCGCGACCTCGCAGATTTTCAGCTTGCGCCGCACGGCGCCGCGGCGCCCGTCCTCGTAGAGGACAGGGGCGTCGAACTCGACCTCGCGCGCGCCGGCGTAAAGCGCCTCGATCAGCGGCGCATAGGTCGCCTCGATCACGTTGCGGCGCAATTTGCGCGTGCGCGTGATCTCGCCGTCGTCGGCGTCGAAATCCTTGTGCAGGTCGACGAAGCGGCGAATGCGCAGGCCCGGCGGCTGCGTTTCGTTGACATGCGCGATGACGCTCGCCACGAGGTCGAGCACCTGCGGCAACTGCGACAGATCGGCGTAGGAGCCGTAGGACAAGGCGCGCTGCTCGGCCCAATGGCCGACTGCGTCATAGTCGATGCAAACGATCGCGGTCAGATCGTCGCGCCCCGCGCCGAGGACCGCGACATTGCGGACGAAGGACGAGAACTTGATGCGGTTCTCGATGAAGTTCGGGATGAAGCGCTCGCCGGCGGCCGTGCGCACCACTTCGCTGACGCGGCCGAACACGACGAGCGAACCGTCGTCCTCGAGATAGCCGGCGTCGCCCGTGCGCAGCCAGCCGTCACTGAAGGCCTTGGCGGTCGCCGCCGCATCGTCGAAATAGCCGTCGATCACCGAGACCGAGCGGATCAGGATTTCGCCGCTCTCGTCGATCCTGATGTCGACGCCGGGCATGGCCGGACCGACGGTATGCAGCCGTACATGGCCTTCGGTCTGCGCAGCCGACAATGCCGCTGTCTCGGTCTGTCCATAGAATTGCTTGAGTTGGATGCCGAGGCCGCGAAAGAACAGGAACGTGTCCTCGCCCATCGCCTCGCCGCCGGTGAACACGCGCTCTGCGCGCGTGAGGCCGAGATAATCCTTGATCGGCCCGTAGACGAGGATCTCGCCGAGCGCCTGCAGCACGCGATCGGAAAAAGACGGCGCCTCGCCGGCGAGCTTGCGGCGCTCCAGATCGATGGCGCGCGGCATGAAGAAGTCGAACAGCCGCCGTTTCATCGGCGTCGAATCCGCCATGCCGACCTGCACGCGGGTCAGCATGTTGTCCCATGCACGGGGCGCGGCGAGGTAGAAGGTCGGCGCAACCTCGCGCAGATCGTGAAGCGCCGTCTCCTGCCGCTCCGGAATGTTCACCGTCGCCTGCAGCAGAACGCCGCCGCCGACCGTGAAGACGAAATCGCCGACCCAGGCCGTCGGCAGATAGGCGAACAATTGCTCGTGCTGCTGGAAATAGCCGCCCGCCCTCGCATTGGCGACGCCGCCGACGACATTGCGATGCCGCAGCGGGATGCCCTTGGGCGCTCCGGTCGTGCCGGATGAATAGAGGAGGACGGCTATGTCGTCGGCGCCCGCTGCGCCGAGCAGTTCCGCGCGCAGTCCGGGCGTCTCGGCGAGCCGCCGCTGTCCGTCCGCGCAGACGGCGTCGAGCGCGACGAGATTGTCTTCCGTATAGGCGACGAGGCCGCGCGGGTCGTCGAAGATGATGGTCTTGGGCCGCCCGGCGCGCGCCCGCAATTCGATCAGCTTGTCGACCTGCTCCTGATCTTCGGCCAGCGCCAGGCGCGGCGCGCCGAGCCGCGCGTAGTGCTCCATTTCCGAAACCGGCGTGTCGGGAAACAGCGGCGCCGGAAAGGCGCGCAGCATCATCGCGGCGAGCATCGAGAAATAGATGCGGGCGCGATTGTCGCCGACGACGATCATCGCCTCGCCGGCCGTCAGGCCGAGCCCCTGCAGCCCTGCCGCGATCGAGAGAATCTCGTCGAGCGCCTGGCTCCAGCTCCATTCGCGCCAGATGCCGTGCTCGCGCTCGCGGAAGCCGATGCGATCGCCTGCGTCCCGCGCATTGCGGGCGAGCGCTGCGACGAGCGTCGCCGGCTCGCCCGCGACGGGCGCGGGTTGCGCTGTCGTGTGCGCCGTCATGCGCCCGTTCCGATGTGGCGGGAGGCGGCGCGCGCGCCGAGATAGGCCTGCACCACGCGCGGATGCGATATGGCGGCGCGCGGCTCGCCTTCGGCAATCGTCTCGCCGTAGCTCAACACCATCACGCGGTCGCAGATCGCGGTCACGACATCCATGTGATGTTCGATGATGAAGACCGTGACGCCGCGTTCGTCGCGCGCATCGAGAATGAAGCGCGCGATATATTCTTTCTCTTCCTGATTCATGCCGGCCATCGGCTCGTCCAGGACGAGGAAGCTCGGCTCGGCCGCCAGAGCCCGCGCCAGTTCGACGCGCTTTTGCATACCCATCGGGATCGTCTCGACCGGCTCGTCGCGAATATCCTGAAGCTGCATGAAGTCGATGATTTCCTCGACGATCCGGCGGTTCGCCAGTTCCTCGCGCTCGGCCCAGAACCAGTAGAAGAGGGAGGCGAGCGCGCTCGGCCGCATGTGCACGTGGCGACCGAGCAGGATGTTGTCGAGAACGCTGAGACCCTTGAACAGCGCCAGGTTCTGAAACGTGCGCGCGACGCCGAGGCGCGCGATCTCCGCCGGCCTCACGCCGGTTATGTCGCGGTCGAACAGGCGGACCGTTCCCGCGTTCGGCGGGTAGAAGCCGGTCATGACGTTGACCATCGTCGTCTTGCCGGAGCCATTGGGACCGACCAGCCCGAAGATCTCGCCCTGCCGCACGTCGAGATCGACGCACTTGAGCGCGCGCAGGCCGCCGAAGGACCTTTCGATGCCGCGACAGGACAACACGATGTCGGCGCGCGCAGGCCGGGAGGCGGACGTGGCGTCCATGGACTGCGCAGCGCTGCCGCTCAATCGATCCTCCCGATCCATCGTCAGGCTTGTATCGCCTGTTGTCGTTGCATATTGAATGCGGCTCATTTAGCGTGTCAAGCGCGAAGCAACAACGAACAAAGACAAGGCATTTGTTTGCGGTGCGGGATAAGTGAGGCAGCCTCAGTATCTGCGTGCGACACGCGTCGCGCGGGCCTGTGTGGCGAGCGACGGAAGAGGTTGAGGGGCGAACGATGGCCGGCGTGAAGCAGCGTCGAACCGTACACCGGATGCCGGCGGAAAAGCGCGTCGCCGACATCATGAATGCGGCGCGCGCGGTGCTGCGCGAGCGCGGCGCCAACGAGGCGTTCATCGCCGAGGTGGCGGAACGCGCGGGCGTGGTCGAGGGCTCCATCTACCGCTTCTTTTCCAGCAAGCGCGACCTGATGGAGAAGGTCGCGGAGGCCTGGTACGAAGAGACGCTGGCCGATTATTTCGCCCAGTTCGAAGGCGTGCGCGGCGTGCGCAACCAGTTGCGCTTCATCATTCATCACCATCTGGCGACCATCAAGCGCGAGCCGACGCTGGCGCGGATCGTGTTCCAGGAATTCCGGCCGGCGGAAAACTATCGCGCCACGCGCCTGTTCTCGCTCAACCAGACCTATACGCAGCGTGTGCTGGATGTGGTCAACGCCGCGGCTGAAAGCGGCGAGTTCCGCGGCGATCTTTCCGCGACGCTGGCGCGCGACCTGATCTTCGGCGGCATCGAGCATCGGGTCTGGGCGTTCATCCGAAATGAAGGCGACTTCGACGTCGGGCGCACCGCGGATGCGGTGACGGAATTCGTCTACAGGGCGTTGAGCGCGACCGCATCGGAGCCGCAGGATCGTCTTTCATCCGCGCTGTCGCGGATCGAGGCGGCCGCCGACCGTCTCGAGGCGGCGACGCCGCGGGCGAAAGCGCGGATCAGGTCCTGAAATAGTCCGGGCGCGGAATCGTCCAGGTCTCGCCCCACAATTGCGCGCCGCCCGCGACATGCAGCGTTTCGCCTGTCACGTATGCGGCGGCGGGCCCCGCCAGATAGGCGCAGGCTTCCGCGACCTCCCAGGCCGTGCCGGCGCGCAACATCGGATTGGTGCGCGCATAGGTCGCGCGCTGCTCCGGCTGGTAGACGCGCCACCCGGGCGTCGCGATCGCGCCGGGCGCGATGCAATTGACGCGAATGTTCATCGGCGCCCATTCCACCGCCAGGCTTTCGCTCAGCGCGATGACGCCGGCGCGCGCCGCGATCGTGTGCGCGACGCCGTAGAGCCCTTGCCGCGTCACGACGACGATATTGACGACGGCGCCCGGCGCCTGCCGGTCGCGCCAGCCGCGCGCGGCGCCCTGGATCATGCGCCACGTGCCGTTGAGGTTGGTGTTGACGACGGTGTTCCAGCCCTTCTCGGAAAAATCGATCGCGGCTTGCGGGAATTGTCCGCCTGCGCTGTTGACCAGCGCGTCGAGTCGTAACTCCTCCGCATCGATCCAGCCGTAAAGCGCCGTCACGGAATCCGGATCGCGGATATCCACCTCGCGCCAGAGAACGCGCAGGTTGCGGTCGCGCATGGCCGCCGCCGCAGCCTCCAGCTTCTCGCGGCTGCGGCCGGTGATGACGACAGTCGCGCCGAGCCGCCCCATCAGCCACGCGCAGGCGCGTCCGAGCCCGCCGGCGCCGCCCGAGATCAGGACCGTTCGGCCCTCGTAGGCGTTTGCGGCGAAGACGGTCGGTTGCGTTGCAAGCGCTCCGTCGTCCGTTTCCGGCACCTCGACCATGTCACAGCCGCCCCAGCAATTCGCCGGCGATGATCATCTTGCGCACTTCGGTGGTGCCGGCGCCGATTTCGAGCAGTTTGATCGATCGGTAGAGCCGGTTCATCTCGGATTCCCAGATGTAGCCGGACCCGCCGAACACCTGCATGCCCCGGTCGAGCACCTCGTGACAGGCGTTGGCGGCGTACATGACGGCGGCTGCCGTCAGCATGTGGATGTTGCCGCGCCCGCCGGCGCCGATCTCGAGCGGCGATGCTTCCGCGAGCGTGCGGTAGGTGAGCGCCCGCATCGACTCGATCGAGACGTACATTTCCGCGATCAGCGACTGCACCATCTGGAACGAGCCGATCGGCTTGCCGAACTGCTTGCGGGTCCTGGCATAGTCGATGGCGATCTCGAGCGTGCGTTCGGCGATGCCGAGCGAGACGGGCGCAACCATTGCCCGCTCCAGGTCGAGCCCGCTCATCACCACGGCGACGCCGCGGTTCTCCTCGCCGACGAGATTCTCCTTCGGCACGCGGCATTCCTCGAACAGCAGCTCCGCCGTCTGGCTGCCGCGGAAGCCCATCTTGGTCAGCTTCTGCGCCACCTTGAATCCAGGATAGTCCTTCTCGACGATGAAGGCGGAAATGCCGTGCGCGCCGCGCTCGCGGTCCGTCTTGGCGTAGACGAGCAGCACGTCGGCGATCGGCCCGTTGGTGATGTAGATCTTGGAGCCGTTGAGCACGTAGTGGTCGCCGTCGCGCCGCGCGGTGGTGCGCATCGAGCCCAGCGCATCGGAGCCCGCGCCGGGCTCGGTGAGGCCGAGCGCGCCGGTCTTGCGGCCCGAACACAGGCCGGGCAGATACTTGCGGCGCTGCGTCTCGTTGCCGTTGCGATAGATGTTGTTGGCGCACAGATTGTCGTGGGCGATGTAGCTCAGCGCCAGCGCATGGTTCCAGCGCGAGAAGGCCTGGCCGATCAGGCCGGCGCTGACGAGATCGAGACCGGCGCCGCCATATTCTTCCGGAATGGTGACGCCGAAGAAGCCGGCGTCGCCGATTTTCGGAAAGGCGTCGTCCGGCCACCATTCGTCGCGGTCCATCCGCTCCGAATAGCCGAACAATTCCTTGCGCGCGAACTTGTCGGCCTGATCGAGGATCGCCTGCTGGTCCGGCGTCAGATCGAACTGGGTCGCCTGCATGTTCGTCACGGCATGCGAGCTCATGCGCCTGTCTCCATCCCTTGATGTTTCTTGCCCTGGCGTTTTCCGCCCTGGCGATCTTGCGGAGAGGCTAGCCCGCGCGCGGTCGCGGGTAAAGCCGGTTTTCGCAATTAATGAGGAGGTTTCATCCGATCAGAAATGCGACGAAACCCTTCTTTATCGCGATATTGTGCAGCGCACAGTGATGCACGGGGCCATCGCCTGATGGCGCTTGACACTATAAATGATGTACGCTCACTTATGAAAAAGCGTGGGAGAAACGGCTTGGCGGAGACGATCAGCGTAGCGCGGCGCGGTGCGGCGACGACAATCGCCATTGCGCGTCCCGATCGCCGCAACGCGCTGAACGAACGCGTGGCGGAGGAAATCATTGCGGCGCTCGACGCCGCGGAAGCCGATGGCGAATGTCGCGCAATCGTGCTGACCGGCGTCGGCGACCGCGCCTTCTGCGCCGGCGGCGATCTGCAGCCGGGCGCCGACGGCACGCCGTTCGCAATCGATGCGTCGGACCCTCGTCACTATGTCGTCCGGCTGCTCAAGCGCATGGACGCCTGCCGCCTGCCGCTGATTGCGCGCGTCAACGGCGCCGCGCTCGCCGGCGGGCTCGGGCTGATGTGCGCCTGCGACCTCGTCGTCGCCGACGAGCGGGCGATTTTCGGCGTGCCGGAAGTGAAGGTCGGGCTGTTCCCGATGATGATCCTTCCCTATCTGCTGCGTTCGATTCCCCACAGGCGGCTGATGGAACTGTGCATCACCGGCGAGCCGGTGAATGCGGCCGAGGCAAAGGCGATCGGCCTCGTCAACCATCTCGCCCCGGCGGGCGAACTCGACAAGACGATCGACTGGCTGCTGTCGCGCATCGTCGACAAGTCGCCTACGGGCGTCCGGCTCGGCAAGCAGGCGTTGGCCAAGATCCGCGAGATGGGCACCGAGAGCGCGCTCGAATATGCGCAATTCATGCTCGCCAACATGGCGCGCACGCAGGATGCGATCGAGGGATTCGCCGCCTTCAACGAGAAGCGCAGCCCGAAATGGACCGGCAAGTGAGCGGGGCCGGCAGGATCGTCCGCATCGGCGGCGGCGCGGGCTTCTGGGGCGATACGGCCGAGGGACCGGCGCAACTCGTGCATGCGGGCGTAAACTATCTGGCGCTCGACTATCTGGCCGAGATCACCATGTCGATCCTGGCGCGGATGAAGGCCAAAAATCCCGCGCTCGGCTATGCGACCGATTTCGTTTCGCATGTCATGAAGCCGCTGGCGCGCGAGATCTCCGAACGCGGCGTGAAGGTGATCGCCAATGCGGGCGGCGTGAATCTCGAGGCTTGCCGGGATGCGCTGCAGGCGGCGCTTGCAGAACAGGGCGTTGCTCTGAAGATCGCCATCGTGCAAGGCGACGATCTCCTGGACAAGGCCGACCGGCTTCGCGCCGCGGGCGTGCGGGAGATGTTCCGCGGCGAGCCTCTGCCGGAAAAGCTCGCGAGCGTGAACGCCTATCTGGGCGCCTTCCCGATCGCCGCCGCGCTCGACGCCGGCGTGCAAGTCGTCATCACCGGGCGCTGCGTCGATTCCGCGCTGGCGCTGGGACCGCTGATCCACGAATTCGGCTGGCGCGCAAGCGATTACGATCTCTTGTCCGCCGGCACGCTCGTCGGACATCTCATCGAATGCGGCGCGCAGGTCACCGGCGGCATCGTGACCGACTGGCGCGCCGTCGAGGGCTGGGACCGCATGGGCTTTCCCATCGCGGAATGCCGCTCCGACGGATCGTTCGAGATCGCCAAGCCCGACGGCACGGGGGGACTCGTCACCGTCGCGACCGTCAGCGAGCAGATGACCTACGAGGTCGGCGATCCCGCCGCCTATGTCGTGCCGGATGCTATCTGCGACTGGCGCGACGTGACCGTATCGCAGACGGGCAGGGACCGGGTGCGCGTGACCGGCGCGCGCGGCCGTCCGCCGACACGAACCTACAAGGCGAGCGCCACCTACGCCGACGGGTTTCGCGCGGCGGTGACGATGATGGTCGTCGGCCGCGAGGCGCGCGTCCGGGCGGACGCCGTCGGACAGGCGATCCTCGCGCGCGCCGCGCGTCTGATGGAAGCCGCGGGTTTCGGGCCTTTCGCCGAGACGTCGATCGAGATTCTCGGCTCGGAGGCGAGCTACGGCGCCCAAAGCCGCGCGCTGGCGTCCCGCGAAGTCGTCCTGAAGATCGGCGTCCGCCATGCGCAGCGCGGCGCGCTCGATATTTTCGCTCGCGAAATCTATCCCGCGGCGACCGCCATGGCGCAAAGCCTGACGGGTTTCGCGGGCGGGCGCCCGGAGCCCCAGCCTGTGGTGCGGCTGTTCTCCTTCCTAATCGATCGCGCCGAGGCGCCGGCGCGCGTCGAGATCGACGGACGCACGATCGACATCGTCGATCAGGTTCCCAACGTCGAGGACGAACCGCCGGCGGAGCGGCCGTCGCCGGCCGCCGCCATCCTGCCTGGGGAGACGCGGCTCGTTCCATTGATCGCGCTCGCCTACGGGCGCAGCGGCGACAAGGGCGACAACGCCAATGTCAGCGTGATCGCGCGCCGGCCTGAATTCGTCGACGTCATCCGCGCCGGCGCGACGTCGGACGCCGTGCGCGCCTACATGCGCCATTTCGTGGACGGGCCGGTCGAGCGTTTCGAATGGCCTGGTCTCGGCGGGTTCAATTTTCTGCTTCATCGCGCGCTCGGCGGCGGCGGCGTCGCCTCGCTGCGTCACGATCCCCAGGGCAAGGCGTTCGCGCAGATTCTGCTCGACATGGAAGTGCCGGCCCCCGCGGCCTGGCTGGCGCCTGACGGACCGCTCGCGTCTTGGCAAGACCGCATCGAAGGACCCGTCTCGTGACCAATGCTCCGCCCGCGCCGCTGTTTCGAAAGGTTCTGGTCGCCAACCGCGGCGAGATCGCCGTGCGCGTGATGCGGACCTTGCGCGAGATGAGCATCGACAGCCTCGCCATTCACCATCGCGTCGAGGCCCGTTCGGCGCATGTCCGCTTCGCCGACGAGGCCCGCGAAGTGCACGGCGAGACGCCCGTCGTCGCGCATCTCGACGCCGATCAGATCATCGCCGTCGCCCGCGCCTGCGGCGCAGACGCCATTCATCCGGGCTATGGCTTTCTCTCCGAAAATGCAGGCTTCGCACGGAAGGCGAAAGCGGCAGGCCTCGTGTTCATCGGGCCGGACGCCGACACGATCGACCTTATGGGCGACAAGATTTCGGCGCGCGATTTCGCCGCCGCGCATGGCGTGCCGGTCGCGCCCTCCGTGCAGGCGAAAGGCGATATCGAGGCTTTCATCTCTGAAGCCGGCGGGATCGGCTTCCCGCTCCTGATCAAGGCGGCGGCCGGCGGCGGCGGCAAGGGGATGAGCATCGTGCGCGACGCCTCGGAACTGCGCGAGCGGGCGCGGCTCGCCTCGGGCGAGGCGCTGCGCTATTTCGGCGATGGCCGCATCTACGCCGAAACCTATGTCGAGCGCCCGCGCCACATCGAGGTTCAGGTGCTGGGCGACGGCGCCGGCAATGCGATCCATCTCCACGAGCGCGAATGCTCCGTGCAGCGCCGCTTCCAGAAGATCATCGAGGAGGCCCCGGCGGCGCCGCTGCCGGATCGCGTGCGCGCCGACATCTGCGCCGCGGCGGTCCGGCTCGCGGCGGCCTCGCGCTACAGAAACGCCGGCACGGTCGAATTCATCCTCGGCGCCGACGGCCGTTTCTTTTTCCTGGAAATGAACACGCGCCTGCAGGTCGAGCATCCAGTCACCGAAATGATCTGCGGCCTCGATCTCGTGCGCGCGCAGATCGAGATTGCGGCCGGCCGCGCCTTGCCGTTCACGCAGGCGAACATCCCCCAGCGCGGGCACGCGATCGAATGCCGCATCTGCGCCGAGGACCCGGACAATAATTTCACGCCGGCGACCGGCTCGATCCGCCTGCTGCGCGCGCCGGCCGGCCCGCATATCCGCTTCGAAAATGCGCTCGACGAGGGGCAGAAGGTGACGGCGGATTTCGATCCGATGCTGGCGAAGCTCGTCGTCTGGGGCGAGAACCGCGGGCAGGCGATCGAGCGCATGGCCGCGGCCTTGGGCGAGCTGACGCTGCTCGGACTGCGCACGAACATCGACTATCTCTCGCGCATCCTGCGCACGCAGGCCTTCCGCGCCGGAGCAATTCACACAGGCTTCGTGACCGAACAGGCCGGTGCGCTCGCGCCGGCGCCGCCGGATCGCGCGGCGCGCGATCACGCCCTGATCCTGGCGGCGCTCGGGCAGCGCAATTTCCGCGAATCTATCGAGATCGTCGAGGACCCCTACGCCTCGATGGGCGGATGGAGAAATTGACATGGCGCTCCACCTCACGCTCGACGGCGAGACGCATTCGATCGAGATCGTCCAACGCCGGCCGGTCCTCCGATTGAAGGTCGACGGCCGCGCGTACGAAATCGTCGGCCATGACGCCGGCCCGACAGGCAGTGCGATCATCGGCGGCGAGACCGTCGCCTTCGCGCGGGCGCTGGTCTCGGATCAGCGGGAAACCTGTTTCGTCCGGCTCCACGGACGCACGCACGAGATCCGCCTGATCGACCCGCGCGAGGAAACCGGCGCGCACGACGCCACCCGCGACGAGATCCACGCGCCGATGCCCGGCGCGGTGATTTCCGTTCACAAGGCGGCGGGCGAGGCGGTTGCGCGCGGCGAGACGATCGTCACGATCGAAAGCATGAAGCTGCAGACAGCGCTGACGGCGCCGCGCGACGGACACGTGCTCGAGGTGCTGAAAGGCGCAGGCGAAAAATTCGACAAGGACGAATTGCTCGCGCGGCTCGCGCCCGAAGCCGAGGGTTGAGACCATGCGCAAGATCCAGTCCGCCCTCTCGACCGCGTCGGCGGAGTTCCGCCGCAACGAGGCGCACAATCGCGCGCTGGTCGAGGCTTTCCGCGAAAAGCAGGACAAGGCGCGTCACGCGCGGCCGCAGCGCGATCTCGACCGCCTCGCGATCCAGGGCAAGATGCGCCCGCGCGAGCGGGTCGAGAAGCTGCTCGATCCCGGCACGCCTTTTCTCGAACTGTCGTCGCTGGCCGCCAACATGGCCTATGGCGGGGAGTCGCCCTCGGCCAGCTCCATCGTCGGCATCGGAATCGTCAGCGGACGCGAGGTGATCGTCCGCGCCGACGATTCCACCGTGAAGGGCGGCGCGTGGTATCCGCTGACGACGAAGAAGGGCGTGCGCGCGCTCGACATCGCCATCGAGAACAGGCTGCCCGTCGTCCATCTCTGCGATTCCGCCGGCGGCTTCCTGCCGCTGCAATCGGAACTCTTCCCTGACAAGTACATGGGCGGCCGGCTGTTCCGCAACCAATCGATCCTGTCGAAGATGGGGGTCAAGCAATTGTCGCTCGTGTTCGGCCATTGCACGGCCGGCGGCGCCTATATTCCGAGCCTGTCCGACTACAACGTGATCGTGCGCGGCACGGGCGCCGTGTTCCTGGGCGGCCCGCCGCTCGTGCGCGCGGCGACCGGAGAAATCTCCACCGTCGAGGAGCTGGGCGGCGCCGACATGCACACGACGGTCAGCGGCACGTGCGATTATGCCGCCGCGAACGAAGACGAGGCGATCCTGATCGGCCGCGAGATCGTGTCGAACTGGGACCGTCCCGCGAAATGGGCCGCGCAGCGCGATGCGCCGGAACCGCCGGCCTACGATCCGACGGAGCTCTACGGCATCCTGCCCGACGACGTGAAGAAGCAGTTCGACATGCGCGAGATCATCGCGCGCATCGTCGACGGCAGCCGCTTCCACGAATATCAGCCGAACTACGGAACGACGCTGGTCTGCGGCTATGCGAACATCTGGGGTTTCAAGGTCGGCATTCTCGCCAACAACGGCGTGCTGTTCAACGATTCCTCGCTGAAGGGCGCGCATTTCATCGAATTGTGCGACCAGAACAATACGCCGCTCGTGTTCCTGCAGAACATCACCGGCTACATGGTCGGTCGCGAATACGAGCGGCGCGGCATCTCGAAGGACGGCGCCAAGATGATCATGGCGCAGAGCTGCGCGCGCGTGCCGAAATTCACGGTCATGTGCAACGGCTCGTTCGGCGCCGGCAATTACGGCATGTGCGGGCGCGCCTTCGATGCGCGCCTGCTGTTCGCCTGGCCCAATCACCAGATCGGCGTGATGGGCGGCGACCAGGCCGCCAATACGCTGGTGGAGGTCAAGGCGAACCAGATGCGCCGCGCCGGCGAGCCGCTCGACCAGGCGACGCTCGAGCGGGTGCGTGCGGAGACGCTGGCCGCCTATCAGGAACAGACATCGGCCTATTACTCGACCTCGGAAGTGTGGGACGATGGCGTCATCGATCCGGTCGACACGCGCAATGCGCTGGGCGTCGCGATTTCGGTTTCGCTGAACGCGCCGCTCGGCGAAAAGGGATATGGCGTGTTCCGGTTCTGAGGGCGTGGACGGAGGGAGAAAGATGGCTCTGCGGACCTACGGCCTGATCGACGTCCTCCGGCGCAACGCCGCCACGGCAGGCGCGCGCGCGGCTTTCGCGTTCGAGGACCAGTCGGTCACGCATGCCGATCATCTGCGCCGCGTCGAGCGTTTCGCAGCCGCGCTTTCGGCCGCCGGCGTGAACCCGGGCGACCGGATCGCCATCGTCGCCGACAACAGCCCCGACTTCGTTGCTGCTTATGGCGCCGCCGCCTGGCTCGGGGCGATCCTCGTGCCGGTCAACTGGCGCCTGAGCGCGGACGAGATCGCTTTCATCATTGCGGACGCTGCGCCGGTTCTCGTCCTCGCAAGCTCCGCGCGGCAGGAGCCGCTTCGGGCGCCCAGACCCGAATATGCGTCGGTCCGGCGCTGGATCGGCATAGACGCATCCATCGCCACGTTCGAGAACCTCCAGGACCTGATCGACAGGGCCGGCGCGGCGCCCGCGCCGCAGCCGGGCGCGGGCGCGTTCGTCATGATCCACACGGCCGCCGTCGGCGGGCGTCCGCGCGGCGCGCTGCTGACGCAGGCCAGCCTCCTTACCAATTCCATGCAGGCGATCGCAGCCTGGAACGTGACGCGCGACGACGTCGGCTACCTGCCGCTGCCGTTGTTCCACGTCGCCGGTCTCAACCTTCTGCTCACCTGCCTCCACGCCGGCGCCTGCGCGGTCGTGGCGTCGAAATTCGAAGCGCAACAGGCAAAGGCGCAGATTGCCGCGCGCAAGGCGACGCTGTTCGTCGAATTCGCGCCGATGCTCGGACAATTGCTCGACGCCGCCGCAGGCGACGGATCGCTTGCGAGCCTGCGCATCGTGTCCGGCCTCGACACGCCCGAGACGATCGACAGATTCGAGGCGGCCTGCCCCGGCGCCCGCTTCTACGCGGCCTTCGGACAGACCGAAACCTCCGGCTTCGTCACCACGGCGCCCTATCGCGAGCGGCCGGGCTCGGCGGGCCTGCCGATGTTCATGAACGCGGTCGCGGTGGTGGACGAGGGCGACCGGCCCCTGCCGACGGGCGAAACGGGCGAGATCGTCGTTCGCGGGCCGGGCGTATTCGAGGGATACTGGAACTTGCCCGAGGATACCGCGAGCGTGTTCCGCAACGGTTGGCATCACACTGGCGACACCGGCGCCTTCGACGACGACGGCTATCTTTTCTACAAGGGCCGCAGCGCCGCCAAGGAACTGATCAAGCCCGGCGGCGAGAATGTCTATCCGGCGGAAGTCGAAGCGATTCTCAAGGCGCATCCGGCCGTCGAGGAGGCGATCGTCTTCGGCGTGCCCGACAAGGAATGGGGCGAGGCGATCAAGGCTGTTTGCACGCTGCGCGCGGGCGGCGGCGCGACGACGGACGAGATCATCGCCTTCGTCGCGGACCGCATTGCGCGCTACAAGCGCCCGAAACATCTCGTCCTGACGGCTGCGCTGCCGCGCAAGCCGGACGGGACGCCCGACCGCGCAAGGACGAAGCTCGATTTCGCCTGAGCCTCGCGAGAAACGCTGGGCGCGTTTCTCGCGGAGCCCTTTCGCGCCATCGGGGGAATGCGGGGCGCCCGTCGTCGACATAGAGCCGGCGACCCTTCAGGCCGCCTTGCTTCGCTCCGGATCTCGAACCGCGGCGTCGCGCGCCTGCGGACCCAGCGTGGAATTCCTGCGGGCGCTGGCAGCGCGTCATCCGGGGTCAGGCCGCCGCCAACCGCACGCCGCTGATCGCCGCCAACCGCGTCGGCATCGAAAGCGCGAAGACAGGCTCGCGGATTTTCCACGGCTCTTCCTTCGTCGCCGATCACACGGGTCAGGATCGCCGAAGCAGGCCGCATGCAGGAAGGCGTCATCGCCGCAGCGCTCGACATGGAGACGATCGCGAATTGCCGGCGCGCCTGGGACGTGTTCCGCGACCGGCGCTGCGACCTCTCCGGCGACATAACGATGCCCACGTCGGCGCGGCTGCTACCGACGACCTGAACGATCGGAACCGAATGGACATCGCCGGTCGGCATGAACGCGAGCGCCGCGCAAGACATGGCCGTCGGAAACATTGCCGTTTGTCAATTTTTGATCGAGATCAACTGAGACTCGCCTGTCCCGCAGCTAGTCTTGCGACAAAGCGTCGCTATCGCGACGAGATAAAGATCGTCGAAAAAGTCGATCGAGGGCGGAATTGGGACGGCAAGCCGAGCAGGTCGCTGATCAGTCCGTGTGCGCGCGCGAGCGTTCGCGCGCGCCGTTCAACGATCACATCCTGCTGCTCAACCCGCGCGTCATGTCGCTCGTCGCCTTCACGGGCTCCGTCGGCTTTCTTCTCGCGCCGGGGCGCTTCGACTGGGCGACGTTCTTGGCGGCGCTCGGCGCGATGGCCGCCGCGACCGGCGCCTGCGGCGCTCTCGACGTGTGGTGGGAGCCGACATCGGCGCCTTCATGGCCCGCACGGCTCAGCGGCCGATCCTGCGCGGGGCCGTCGATGCGGAGCGACGCAAGGCGGCGACGCGGGTTTTCGGGTTTTCGATTTTCTACATGTTTGCGCTGTTCGCGACGATTCTGATCGAAAGCGTCGTCGCGCGCCGGCTGCAATAGGCGTTCGGGCTGTCGGCGTCACAGGTTCGGACGGGGCGGGAGGAATTCATGGCATCGGTCGCGCACGGCGAGGAACACACGGAACATGCCCATCACTGGGAAGTCAGCTGGGCCCCGATGGCGGTCGCCTTCGGCACGATGTTCCTTGTTCCGCTGACATTCGTGTTTCTGCTCGTCTACCACGCGCCGCTGCTCGGCATTGTCAGCGCAGGCGTCGGCTTCCCGCTGGTTCTGGCGGGCGTCGCGAAATGGGTCCACGAAGGCGCAACGCAGAAGGCGGCCATCGAAAACGTTTCGCCCGTGGGAATCGGCGTCTTCATCATCGGCGAAATTCTGATCTTCATCGGCCTTTTCGCCAGCTACTGGGCGCTGCGCCTGTCGAGCGGCGCCGCCTGGCCGCCGCCCGGAACGCCCGAAATCAGCAAGATCCTGCCGCTCGTCATGACCGTGATCCTCGTCACGTCCAGCCTGACCTATCATGCCGCCGAAGTTCGCTTCCGCGCCGGCGACAATGCGGGCTTCGTCAAATGGGTCGTGATCACGCTGATCGTCGGCGTGCTGTTTCTCGGCTGCACCGTCTACGAATACGATCACCTGATTCACGAGGGCTTCATCCCCGGCAAGAACCAGTATTCCGCGGCATTCTACTCGCTGACCGGCTTCCACGCGTCGCATGTCTTCGTCGGGCTCGCGACCTTCGCCGCCATTCTGATCGGCGTGCTCAAGTCGAGGGTGAATCCGAACTTTGTCCTGGTGGCCGGCATCTACTGGCACTTCGTCGACGTCGTCTGGTTCTTCGTCGCTTCGCAGGTCTACTTCTGGTGACGGGTCGGGCGCTCATGGACGCGCGCGCCGTGGGCAAGCGCGCGCTGCGCCTTCTGGCGGCCGCGGCGCTGCTCGCGGCTTCGGCGGCCAATGGAGCGTCCGCGCAATATTTCCGGCGGCCGCCCTCCGACCTCAATCCTGAAATCCTGCAAATCGACGAAAAGGCCGTACTCGGCCGCTCGCTCGACGGCGCCGTGGAATTCGTCGACCAGAACGGCGCGGCCTTCCGATGGGACGAGATGCAGGGCAAGCCGACCCTGCTGGTTCTGGCCTACTACACCTGCGACGGCAGCTGTTCGATCGTGAACGCGACGCTGCGCGATCTGCTCAAGGACAGGATGCGCTCACGCCCGGGAGTCGATTTCAATCTCGTGACAGTCTCCTTCGACCGGCGCGACAATCTGGAATCGACGAACGCATTCCAGAAGCATCTGGAACTGGCGGGCGATCTGGCGAACGTGTGGAGATTCGCGACGTTCCGCAACGAGGCGGACCTGAAGGCGCAAACCGAGAAGATCGGGTTCAAGTTCTTCTGGTCGCCGCAGGACGGCGTCTTTCTTCATCCCGGCGTCTTCCTGTTCTTTTCGCCGACAGGCCGTCTCGCACGGGTTCTCTATCAGCAGGATATCGCGACGAAGGATGTCGAGCTCGCCGTTCTCGAGGCGCGCGAGGGCGATTTCCGCGCCAACGAACTCGTCAATTACGCCGTCAGCCTTTGCTACAGCTACAATTACAAGGACGGCAAGTACCAGCTGAACATCCCGATCTTCGTCGGTGTCGGCGCGCTGATTTCCGGAATTCTGACATTCGCTTTCGCGAGCCTGATCTTCAGGAGGCGGTCGCGCGCGCAATTGAGGAGGGCTTGACTATGCGGTTGCGACACGGCTTGGCGGCGTGGCTCATCGGCGCGCTCGTGGCGGGTCCCGCGCTTGCGGCGGAGGAAAGGAGCGTGATCATCAATCCGACGACGGCGTGGAATCACGCATGGAACGAGATTCTGATCGACCTTTTCGTCATCGGCGGCGTGTTCGGCCTGATCGGCGCATGGTTCCTCGTCAAGTATCGCACGACCGACGAGAATGCTGTCGGCGCCGCCGAACCGCTCAATCTCGAAAAGGCGTTGGCCTGGGCGCTCGTGCCGGCCGCGATCTTCATGGCGGACGACTTCCTGCTGTCCGCCAAGGGCTGGTCGCTCTGGAACATCCAGCGCTCGGTTCCGCCGAACGCGCTGGAGATCAAGGTCCTGGCGACGCGCTGGAATTTCGAGTTCGAATATCCGAACGGCGCGAAGGATATCGATCTGATCGTTCCGGTCGGACAGCCGGTCGTGCTGCGCATGACGGCCAACGATGTCATCCATTCCTTCGGGCTCAACGAATACAGGTTGAAGGAAGACATCATGCCCGGCCGCATCACCCATCTCTGGTTCCTGCCGGACAAGCCGCTGGAGTCGAAAGTGGTCTGCGTCGAATTCTGCGGCCACGGCCATTCGGAGATGAACAGCTCGGTCAAGGCGGTGCCGAAGGCGGATTACGACGCCTGGCTCGCCAGCAAGACGAAGAAGAGGACGAGCCTGCTCGAAGGCCGGGGCGCGACGCCCGCGGTTGCGCTGAACTGATATCCGGAGCCGAACCATGACTGCAATCACCGACCATGCCCCGGCGCCGGCCGGGTTCCGGATCAGCGAGTGGATCTTCACGACCGATCACAAGCGGATCGGCATTCTGTATCTGATCGGCTCGCTGGCGGCGCTGACCGTCGCGGGCGTCATGGCGCTCGGCATCCGCATCGAGCAGGGCGCGATCGGCGAGTCCGGGTTGATGAACTATTTCGTTCTCGACTTCGGCAAGAACCTGACGACCGCAACGGCCTACAATACGGCGCTCTACTTTCACGGCGCCGCGATGATCCTGGCCTTCCTCATTCCGGGCCTGACGGGCTTCGCCGCCAATTATCTGGTGCCGCTAATGCTCGGCGCGCCCGACGTCGCCTTCCCGCGCATCAACGCGCTCAGCCTGTGGTTGTTCTGGGCCGGCATCGTCGTCGCGCTGCTCACCTTTGTCGTGCCGGACAAGCCGGACATCATGTGGACGGGCTATCCGCCCTATTCCATCGTGACCGACGCGAATACGGCGCTCTACGTGTTCACCGTGCACCTGATCGGCTTCTCCTCGATCCTCGGCGCGGTCAACTTCCTGGTCACGATCATCTACATGCGCGCGCCGGGCATGGGCTGGAACCAGATGAACATGTTCGTCTGGACCACCTTCGCCGCCTTCATGATCCAGATCGTATTCGTGCCGGTGCTGGCGGCGGCGGTGACGCTGCTCCTGTTCGACAAATATCTGAACACGGGCTTCTTCGATCCGTCCCGCGGCGGCGACGTGCTGCTCTACCAGAACCTGTTCTGGTTCTACTCGCACCCTGCCGTCTACGTGATCTTCCTGCCGGCGATGGGGCTGCTCTACGAGATCGTCGCCACCCAGGCGAAGAACCCGATCTTCAACTACAAGGCGGCCGTCTACGGCGGCATCGTCGGCATTCTCGTCATCACCGGCGAGGTATGGGTGCATCATCTCTATATCGCCGGCATGCCGGACTGGCTGCGCATCGGCATGATGGTGACGACGCTGCTGATCTCCGTGCCCGTCGGCCTGATGGTGATCTCGCTGTGGGGCACGCTCTACAAGGGCGCGATCACGTATAACGTCGCCATGCGCTACGTCGTCGTCTGCATGTTCCTGATTCTGGTCGGCGGGCTGACCGGCATTCCGCTCGCGATCACCTCGATGACCGTGCATCTCTCGGAGACGAGTTTCGTCCACGCGCATTTCCATTTCATCATGGGCATGATGGCGACCTACGCGCTGTTCGCCGCGGTCTACTTCTGGTTCCCGAAGATCACCGGCCGCTCCGCGGACAGCAGGCTCGCCAAGGCGGCGTTCTGGTGCAATCTGGCCGGAACGCAGGTGACCTTCTGGCCTCTGTTCATGATCGGCGTCCGGGGCATGCCGCGGCGCTACTGGAACTACGACATGTATCCGCAGTTCGAGCCCTACCACCAGGTCGCGACGCTCGGCGCCTTCATTACCGCCGTCGGCATCGCGCTGATGATCGTCGGCTGGATCGTTTCGGCGATGCGCGGGCCGAAGGTCGGGCCCAATCCATGGAAGTCGAGATCGCTGGAATGGACTCACGCGGAAAGCCCGCCGGGCCCTGGCAATTTCCCCAAGCCGGTCACGGTGTCCCAGACCTGGACGCCCTACGATTATCACGTCTGAGCGCACGATCAGGAATCCGCCCCGCGTGGGGCGGGTCTCGTTCACCCGAACATCGAAGCGAGCGTTGTGAGCGACCAGTTTCCGCCCCGGCAGCCGCGCGGCAGGCGCGGCATGATCCTTCTTCTTGCGGCCTTCTTCGCGCTGGCGGCCTTCATGTACGCCAGCATGATGTTCAAGATCGTCAAGTACGGCCCATGATTGTCGCGCCCGCCGGCCTGCCGCAGCGGTTCGCGGCGACGTCATGCGAGACCGGCCGCCGTCTTTGCCCGGCGCGCGGGGCTCGGGCATGAGCGTCATCGTCTCCCGGGCGGCCGCTCCCGACAGCGGGGCCCGCGCGCTCGCGCCCGAGGCGATCCGGCGCGAACTGGCGGGATGGGCCTGGCTCGCAATCGGCGCGCTCGCCGTCGCCGGCGCTTTCTCGATCCTGCTCGCGCTTTCGAGACTGCCCGGCATCGAGCGGATCGCGCGCTGGCCGTTCGGCTTCTTCGGCAGCGGGCTCGTCATTCACGTCGTATTCTCCATCGTCGTCTGGCTGCTGGCGATGTTCGCGCTGCTGCTGTCGCACGCGACCCTGCGCGCGGACGGCCCCGTCCGCGCGGCGGCGCTCGGGCCGATGGGGCAAGCGCTGACCGCGCTCGCCTTCCCCTGCCTGTTCGCGCCGGCCTTTCTCGATTCCGGCGTTCCGGAACTCACCAATTACGTCCCGCTCATCCGGCACCCCGCCTACGATATCGGGCTCGGCCTGCTGGCCTGCGGAATTCTGGCGCCGGTCGCGCGCCTGTTCCTCAATCTGGCCGGACGCGCGCGGCCTTTGCCCGGGCCCGTGCTGGCCGTCGCCACCGGCGGCTTCGTCTATGTCGTCTCGCTCGTCTGTTTCGCATGCGCCGCGGTCATCCTGGTCCGGGCGGGCAAGCTGGACACGTCGCGCGAATATCTGTTCTGGGGCGGCGGGCACGTCCTGCAATTCGTCTACGTCTCCCTGATGTTCGGAATCTGGGCGTCGCTCGCGCGCGACAGCTTCGGCGAGAATGTCGTGGATCCCGATATCTTCAGGCTCTGTATCCTGCTGCTGGCGGTCTTCTGCCTGCCGGCGCCGATGTTCTATCGGTCGTTCGAGGCCTTCTCGATCAAGCAGCATTCGGCATTCCGCGTGCTGCAATTCGTCCTGGCGCTGCCGACCCTTCTGTTTGCGGTCTCGATGCTCGCCAATGCGCTTTCGATCGCGCGCCCTTCGCAATGGCCGTGGCGCAAGCCCGCCTTCGTCGCCCTGGCCATGTCGCTTGCGTCCTGCGCGGTCGGCGGCGTCATGGGCATGATGATCTCGGGCTCGGACACGCGTACGCCCGCGCATTATCACGCGATGATGACCGCCGTCAGCGTAGCCTGCATGGGAATGCTGTTGACGTGGGGGCTGAGGGAGCTCGATCGGCGCGCCGTATCGGAGTGGGCGACGCGGCCGCTGATCTGCGCCTATGGCGCCGGGCAGATCGCGGCTTCGGTCGGCCTGTTTCTGGCGGGCGGCTACGGCGCGCCGCGCAAGACGACGGCCGCCGCGACGGCGCTGGTCGACGGCGCCGTCCTCGGCATGTACCTGCACGGCCTCGGCGCCCTCTTCGCCGTCATCGGCGGCGCCGCCTTCGTCATCGTCGCCGTCCGCGCGCTGGCGCGCGCGCGAACCGTCGCAGCGCGCTGACATGCGCTTCGGCGCGCGCGCGGGAGCCGCCCTGCTCGGGCTCGCCGGGGCCGGCCTGTTCGCCGCGGCGGCCTGGCTCGTCCTGCAGCCCTCGGGGCATCGCAGGTTCATGGGCGTGGCGTCGAATCGACCCGTGGTTCTCTCGCCCTTTCTCGACGAGGCCGGCCAGCGCATTTCCATCGAAGCCTATCGTGGCAGGCTCGTCGTGCTGAACCTCTGGGCGACCTGGTGTGCGCCCTGTATCGAGGAAATGCCGTCGCTCGACCGTCTGGCGGGCCGCCTGCCCGAAAGCGCGTTCGCGGTGCTGGCGGTGAGCCAGGACGTCGGCGGCGCGAAAACGGCCAAGCCGGCATTCGAACGTCTAAACCCGCGTCGGCTGAAGCTCTACCTCGATCCCGACCGCAGGCTTGGCGCCGAAATCGGCGTCCGCGGCATGCCGACGACGCTGATCCTCGGCCCGGATGGCGCGCCACTCTCCTACTGCGAGGGGGCCGTCGCATGGGACGACGAGGCGATGATCGACTACCTGCACAAGCTCGCGAAAAGCGCTGCGCCCGCAGGGTGACGAAGCGCTTCGTCCTGGCGGTCACGCCGGAGAATTCGGCCCGCCGACGAGAGCGCTGCCCGGGCGGGCGACGGCGGGGCGCCGGCCGTCCGATCCTCGCAACACTTCCTTTGCCGGTCTTCGGGGGCGTCGGGTCTGCCACGTCGGGTTTGGGCAGGCCATACCGTTTGAGTTAAGTTAATGGTCTGGCTCTCGAGGGGCGCGATTAGGACGACGGCCGAATTTTGCGCGCGTCTCGCTTCGATCTCACATGCGCATTTGTGCGAAAGCCGCGGCCTGAATTGCGACTTGCGGGCCGGCGCGCAAAGTACATTGTAGGCGAGAATGGGGGTCCGACGACGAGAGAGCCGATTGCATGGCGCGAGGCGGCGGGACTATTCAGCCGGGGGCGAACGTTCGCGCAGATGCGCGAGACACAGTCTGGCGCTACGGCGCATGTTGCGCGCCGAATATCCGCGCCAGCGACGCGAATTCGATCGGCTTTGTCAGCAGCTTGACGTCCTGCAAGCCGGAAATCGCGGCGACGGACCGGCCCAGCCTGAGGAAATCCGGGCCGCCTCCGCTGACGATCACGAGTTGAATCGGTTGCGCGTGATCGACGACGAAATCGCCGAGCCATTGTGCGAGCTGAAAGCCGTTGATCTGCGGCATGGCAAGATCGAGGACCACTATTTTCGGTCGAAGCGCCTTGCACCGCTCCTTGAATTCCACCGGGTTCGTGAGGACGAACGCGCTGCGGCCGCACTGCTCCGCCGCGTCCCGGACATAGCCGGCAAAACTCTCGTTATCATCGACGATAAGGACATCCGCCTTGAGGTCGGTAACTGACACCGCTGCCCCGCCCCAAAATGTGCGCGCTCCGCACGGAACCTGCGCAATCGATCTCCCCAGGATCGTATTGCCGAAATTCTCTTTACGATTCTGACGCGACGCTATCACCATGCGCAAACTTGCTCAAGAAGCGGGGCCGTCCAGCGTCATCTCCGGCTTGGCGCGCGAGGCGACGTGGCGCTCGCGAAATCGGACCGGATAGCAAGATGGCGGCAAACGAAAACCAGGGAGCAAGGCCGGATCGCATGGGCGAAGCGACTGCAAATTTCGAGCGGTTCAAGCATCACTTCTCTCTGAAGTTGCGGGAACTCAGCCAGAAGAACGGTTCGATCAACAAGGTGTGTTCCGACCTGAAGATCAACCGGCAGCAATTCGCAAAATATCTTTCCGGCGCCACTCTGCCGTCCGTCTACATGCTGCAGCGCTGCATCACGTATTTCGATGTCGATCCGAGCGTATTCTTTCTCAAGAGGGCGCAGCGCAAGCTTTCTCAGGATCATGTCGCGGAAGACGATCAAGTCCCGGCATTGCCCGAGGGCTTCTACATGGACTATTCCATGTCGAACAGCGAAGCCGATACCGTCGAGATCGGTCTGTGGCGGTTCGAGCGAAACGCGCGAGTCCTGTTGTGTTTCGGACAATTGCCGGATCCTCGCATCCGGCGGGGGCTGGCCGGCTATTCCGGCGTCGTGTCGACCCTGGGCTCTCACTATCTGCTGAAGGCGAAAGCCGACAATCCCAACGTCATAGCAGTCATGACCCTCTCGAAACTCGAGTTTTCGATCAACGACCTTTGCGCGTTGAAGATCACGGCGGACAGCATACGCGGCACGATGCAGGAATCGCGGACGATCCTGCGATACATCGGGGAGAAGATCGAAATCGCGGAGGTTCTCGCCGAGCGGTGCGGCCTGTTGGCCTACAGCGCGCTCGACGAAACGTCCCGGGCCGTCGTCGACAATCTGGCGGATCGGACGATCGCCCGGAACCGCGGTTGACCGGGCCATTGCCGCAAATTGACTGCCGACGTCGCAAATTGCGCCCGTTGTCCGCGCCCGGGAAGCCGGTAGCCTTTGGAGTCCGATCCTCGAACCTGACGGTGTATGTCTCATATGCAAGCTGACCTTTCGCCCGATACTTCCGCGTGCAGGACGCGGACGAGAAGACTGGCGATGATCGTGGCGCCTTCGCTGGCGCTGTGCGGGGCCGCCGCGGGCGCTGCCTTCAGCAGCGCCGACATCGCCGCCGCCGACAACGCTCTCCAGAGGATGGCGAACGTGGTGGCCATGGCCCGCGCGGAGTCGATCTGCGGCGTCAGTCCGAAGCAGCGCGGCGTTTCCATGCAGGACTCGACCATCATCCCCGGCGGCGAGAGGCCCGAAATCACCGCCACGATCAGAGTCGCGATTTCCGGCGAAGCGGATTCGGCAGGCGCCAAGCCCGGCGCGGTCAGCGTGACCGTCCAGCTGCAGCAACCCTATCAGACGCGCCTCGACAGCCTGCTCGGACGCGCCATGATCCATCTTTCGGCGCGCGCGACCGCGCATTCCGAGGAAGGGACGCCTTCCTGCGCCGTCTCTCTCACGAAGGCAGATCATGCTCCGGCCGATCCGGACGATGCGGGCCGATATTTGTCGCCATTGGAAATCAGAATCGCGGCCTGACGCGGACGCTCCTACACGCGCAAAACCGGGGGCCCGGCGACGCGCCGGCAGGTCCTGCGCTGTTTTTATTGTCAGCTTTCTCGACTAGAACGGATTCGCGGACATTCAACGGGCGCGACACATGATTTCTTCGCCTCGATTGCGAACTGGCGGCGCTCTCGGCGTCGCCGACGATGCGTCGAATGCGTCCCCGCCCGTTCGACAGCCCACACCGTCGAAAGCCTGCGCATGAACCGGTCAAGCCGCCCCGAGCAGATCGGCGTTCCCGAAGACCTCGAACGCAAGTGGCAGGGGGTCGTCGACATACTCGCGCGCGTGTCCGGCTTCGTCGCCGCGCTGATCATGCGCGTCGAGCCGCCCGAGATCGAGGTGTTCATCAGGAACGATCACCCCGACAACCCCTTCGCGCGCGGCGCCCGCACGCCGCTCGACACCGACCTGTTTTGCGAACGGGCGATGCTGACCCGGTCTCTCGTCCACTGCCGCGACGCGCTGAAAGACCCGGTCTGGCTCAATCCCGTCGTCACCGTTCACGGTTTCGCCTGCTACTACGGGATGCCGCTGTTTTGGCCGGACGGCCGACCGTTCGGCACGATCTGCATTCTCAATCGACGGGAGACGGACGTCACGCACGAGGCGGCGGAACTCGTGCGTCTGCTTCACGGGGCCGTCGAGGACGATCTCAGGAACCTGTTCGTGACCGCCCGGGAATTGGACGCTTCGCGCGCCGAGCAACTCGACGTCCAGAGCAAATACGCGTCGATGTTTCATCAGGCGGCGGTCGGCATGGCGCGCGTCGGGCTGGACGGCCGATGGCTCGAGGTGAACGACAAGCTCTGCAACATCGTCGGACATTCGCGGCGCGAGCTGATGTCGATGAAATTCCAGGATCTGACGGTCGACGAGGATCCGGCGAAAGACCAGAAGATTCTGGAGAAACTGATCGCGGGCCAGGTCCCGTTCTACTCGACGGACAAGCGCTATCTGCACCGGACCGGCGCTCGGGTCTGGGCGCAGGTCATGGTTTCGCTCGTGCGCACGACGGACGGCGCGCCGGACTACCTCATCCTGGTCGTGCAGGACATAACGGAAAAGAAGGCGCTGCAGCACGATCTCGAGCATGCGCAGAAGCTGGAGACGCTGGGCCGCCTCGTCGGCGGCATCGCCCATGAATTCAACAACAAGTTGGCGACCATATCCGGAAAGCTGTTCCTGGCCGGCAGAAATGACGTTCGGCGTTTCGACCTCATCGAACAGGCCGAAAAGGAATGTCATGAAGCCGCCGAAATGATCAAAGGGCTGCTGGCCTACACACGGAACGATCAGATCACGAGACGGCCGCTCGCGATGAACGTCTACCTGAACGAGGTCGTCGGCCGCTTGCGTCCCATCATGCCCGAACATATCGACTTCGAGGTCGTCATCGACGACGGCCCGATGACGGCCAACGTCGATCCGACGCAGATTCAGCAAATCGCGCTCAATCTCATCAACAATGCGATCGACGCCGTCGAGACGGCGACAAACCCGCGCATCGTCCTGCGTCTGACGGCCGTGCCGATGTCGAACGAGCTAAGGTCGAAATTGCCCGGCGTCGAAGCGTCCGCTCTGGCGAGGCTCGACGTCGAGGACAATGGAATTGGGATCGCATCCTCGGAACTGAGCAAGATATTCGACCCGTTCTACACGACCAAGCCTGTCAACAAGGGGACGGGCCTGGGGCTGGGCATCGTCGCCGGCCTCGCCCGCCAGCACGACGGCGTCATCGACGTGGAGAGCGCGCGCGGAAGCGGATCGCGCTTCAGCGTGTTTCTGCCTCTCAGCGACGCGGCCGAATTGGCGCCGACGGCGACGGCGTCGGACGAACCGAAGGTGGCGCCGGGCAAGACCATCCTGGTGGTCGACGACAACGAGGGCGTTCTCGAAACGACCAGCGACATCCTGGAGCATCTGGGCTATCGCGTGCTCAAGGCGCACGACGGCCAAGACGCCCTGTCGACATATCTGAGAACCGACCGCATCGATTGCCTGCTGACGGATGTCGCGATGCCGAAGATGGGAGGCGTGGAGCTTTGCGAAAAACTTCGGGCCCACGACCCGAACGTGAAGCTCATCTTCATGACCGGCTACAACGACCGCATCAGCGCGGAAGCAGCGCATTGTCCCCGGCTATTCAAACCGATCGACATCCACGATCTGCGCCGCACGCTGATCGAGATGACCGGCCCCTGAAGGGCGACGGATCAGGCTGCTCGCGCGCGCGTCGCAAGCCGCCGGCGATCACCCCGAACTCGGCCTGTGGCTCAGCCGCCGCGCCAGTTCGTGATAGTCGAACGGCTTGGGGATGAGTTCGATATCGGGATGCGCGGCGTAGGAGCGTTGCGCGTTCTGGTCCTGATAGCCCGACACGCAGATCGTGCGCACATGCGGGAAGCGTTCCTTGATGCGCTGACGCAGCGTCAGTCCGGTCATGTGTCCGCGCAGCATGATATCGGTGATGACGACGTCGATCTGCGGCTCCTTCGACATGATGTCCAGGGCCTCGGACGCATTGTCGCATGTCGAGGCGACATGCCCCATCGCTCTCAGCATGTCGCAGGTGGCGGCGGCCATTTCCGCATTGTCTTCCACGACGAGGATCGTGTGCCTGAATTCGGGCGCGGTCGTCTGGTCGACGCAAGCCTTCGCGCGCGCGGCGCTCGAACGTACTCTCGGCAGGAACATCCGGACGCTCGTTCCTGCGCCGAGCGCGCTTTGAATTTGGATGGACCCGCCGGATTGGCGAACGAAGCCATAGACCATGGCCAGGCCCATTCCGGAGCCTGCTCCCTCCTTCTTCGTCGTGAAGAAAGGCTCGAATGCGTGCTGGACGACATCCGGCGCCATGCCCTGTCCGGTATCTCGGATCTCGATCCGGACAAGCTCGTGGTCCGGGCGTCTCGGCGCCGGGTTCTGGTCCGACATGGCGCCGACGATCTCGCTGGATCGCACCACGCTCGTCTCGATCGAGATGGTTCCGCCGTCCGGCATGGCGTCGCGCGCATTGAGAACGAGATTCATGATGGCGCTGCCGAACTGCGTCGTATCGACGGAGATCGCCGCGTCGGGCGCGGCGTCCTTGCGGTTGATCTCGATGTTCGACGCAACGCTGACGCCCAGCATGTCCTCGATCGGGTTCAAATGCTCCGCAACGGTCAGCGAACGCGGCTTCAAAGGCTGCCGGCTCGCGAAGGACAGCAATTGCGACGTCAGCTTGGTGCAGCGGCCCGCGGCGTCGCGGCACGCCTCCACGCGTCGGAGGGATTTCTCGTCGTCGACCTGCATCTTCAGCAAGGACAGGTTGCCGACGATGACGCCCATGTGATTGTTCAGGTCGTGCGCGATGCCGCCCGTGAGCTGACCGAGGGTCTCGAGCTTCTGTGCGCTGAACAGGCGTAGTTCGGCTTCCTTGAGTTCTGTCACGTCCTGTCCGGTCATCAGGCAGACTGTCTTCCCGCCGTCCGACGCAATCGGATAATAATTGACGAGAACGACACGCTGCGAGGCGTCCGCCCCCGACAGATCGAGGTGAAAGGATATGCGCTCTCCCTTGAGCGCCCGCTGAAGCTTGTCTTTGATGAACTCGTAGGCCGAGGGCGGCAGGTAGTCTGAAATGTGGACGTTCGCCCAATCCGGACGGGGCGAATTCGTCATCTTCACATATTGCTTGTTGCAATAGACATAGCGCAAATCCTGATCGAAGACCGCGATCATGATCGGCATGACATCCATGATCGCCTGTGCGACCAGCATCATGCGGCCGTTCAATATGTCTTCGGCGAGGAGCACAGTGTTCAGAACGTCGTTGCGACGCCCGGAGCCCGTTTCCGTCATCTTTCATCCCGCGCGGCGCGGCGGCCGGTTTCGACAGGACGACGAGCATATCCGATCGCCGCCCGAGCATCCAACGAGGCCGACGCGCCGCTTTCACCCCTCCTGCCCGAGCCACGTCGCCATCCGTTCGTAGACGTCGCGCCGGTTCAGGAGATCAAGGTGCCCGGTCTCGCGTGCGATCCATTGTCGATCGTCCGGGAACGCCAGCGTTCGCGCGGGGTCCGCGTGGCGGCCGAGCGCGCTCGCCAGCGGCGCCAGCCCGTCGCCTGCGAGCAGGTCCTTCATCTCGCCGGGCGAGGCGGCCAGCGTGGCCGCGATCGCGTAGCAGGCGACATCGTCCGGCAGGGGCGCCGGTCGCCGCGTGTCCGGCGTACGCGCGAAGCGGTCGCCGCCTGCCCAATCCTCCTTGGCGAGCACGCCGTAGCGCAGGTCGGCGATCCCGGCGCTGCGGGCCCTCCCGAGGCTCGCGAAGGCGCTGGCGTAAGGCAATTTGCCGAGGATCAATTCGACCCAATTGCCGATCCTTTCGAGCGGGGCGCCGTGGTGGGGCGTTCCGAGGAACACGATTGTGTCGAGCTTCTCGCGCCAGGCATGTCCGGCTGCTTCGCCCGCCAGGCAGGCGCTGCGCGTGACGAGCCCGCCCATGCTGTGGCCGACGATGGCCAGTTTCCCGACCTCGACGGGCCAGGCCGCGACGAGCCGCTCCAGGGCGTCGGCGAAAGCGGCGCCGTTCGTCCAGACATTGAGGCCGGAATTGTAGGAGAGATAGACCGGCGTATAGCCGAAATCGCGGGCGAGCGCCGCGCCGTGGTCGTGGCCATGCCGCATCCATTGCAGGTCGCTCATGCAGAGCCCGTGGACAAGCGCCACGAGTTTTCCCGTCGCG
Organism: Rhodoblastus sp.; assembly: GCA_039808645.1. GTDB lineage: Bacteria > Pseudomonadota > Alphaproteobacteria > Rhizobiales > Beijerinckiaceae > JAJXWB01. Next base: position 43,926 of record JBDHTL010000010.1, read on the forward strand.
TGGGGAAAAGCCGCCGCGAGCGCGTCGCGTTCGAGCGCGACGGGACGCCCGTCGCGCCGGACGCGCATCTCGAGCGCCAGCGCGTTGCCGGTCTCGGCGAGATGGTCGCCCAGCACGCCGTTCAGCGCCGCCAGAACCGCCTCGCGCCTGCGCGAAACCGGGCGATGATCGGGTTTGCCGTCGAGCAGCGCGGCGGCGGCGCCGACGCCCTTGCCGGTCAGACGAAACGCGCCGCGGACGCCCTTGTAGACAAGTCGCGTCGCGCCGCGCACCGGTCCCCGCGCGAGCGGCGCGAGGCCGGGCGTGCTCAGGATCGAGCCGTGCAGTTTCTCGACTATGTCCAGTACGCCTTCGGCGCCGTCGGTCGCCAGGCGCAGCAGGCCGAGCGCTTCCGGAAGCGAGAGCGACGAAGCATTGGCGCGCGCCATCTGGTTCTGTCTCCGCATCGAAGGGGCACGCCCGGATATAAGGGATCGCGCTCCGGTATTTGAGGAGGCGCGCGGCGCAGCGCCGAGGTCGCGCGCCGATTGACAAGGATCAGGAGAATTGCAGATTTGGCCCTGAACCCCTGAAGAGACTTCGCATGACCCTGCCGGCAGGCCACCCCCGTCTCTCCAAACGTCCGTTCAGCCTCGAAGAACTGCTCGCCGACGGCATCGTGCACGCCGTCTCGCTCGTCGCCGGCCTGATCGCCTTCGCCGTCCTGCTGGCGAAAGTGGCGGCGAGCGGCGACGTCGGCCGCATGGCTGCGCTCGCCATCTATGCGGCCGGTTTCTTTCTCATGTTCGGCTTTTCGCTGGCCTACAACGTGACGCCGCCGTCCTCTTTGAAGTGGCTGCTGCGTCGCTTCGATCACGCCTCCATCTACGTGATGATCGCGGGAACCTACACCGCCCTTCTGGCGACGGGCGCGGCGGGCGGATGGGGCCCGATCTTGCTCACGCTGGTGTGGATCGGCGCGGTCGGCGGCGTCGCGCTGAAATTCCTTCTTCCCGGCCGGCTGGACCGGCTGTCGATCCTGTTCTTTGTCATCCTCGGCGGCGCCGGCGTGTTTGCGCTGGGGCCGCTGTCGCAGGGCCTGCCGCCCGCCAGTCTCGTGCTCGTGATCGCGGGCGCGGGCGCCTATGTCGCGGGGATCGGCTTCTATCTCTGGAAGAGCCTTCAGTTTCAAAACGCCATCTGGCACGGCTTCGTCGCCGGCGCGTCGGCGCTCCATTTCGCCGCTGTGGCCGCTGCCCACTAAACGCGGCCTGCGTTCGGGCGAAATTGCGCGAACGCGGCAAGGCCGATTCATGTCACGGTATAGCGCGCGCCGCCCGGGCGCGTCAGGCCTCCATGACGATCAGCGGCCAGATCTGGCTTTTCCAGGCGCTTTCGCCGCCGGCCGCGGCGACGATCCGGCCCTGCCGCATCACGATCCAGTAGGGGACGCCGCCGCCGCCCTTCTGCACGACGGCGCGCAGGTGACGCAGGTTTTCCGGCCAGAATTTGTCCTCGAGGGCGGTGGCCAGATTGGTCGCGATGATTTCGCGGTATTCGACCCGCTCGAAGGCGAGGCTCGCCTGGAACTCCGGCTTGCGCTCGCGCCGCCAGCGGATGCAGGGCGCGCAATCGTCCGCGCCGACATAGACCACGGTGAGCTTGCCCAGTTTCTTGCCGGTGGTGAAGCCGCTGCCGGGCTTCTTCCAGTCGAGCAGCGGCGAAAACGCGAGTAGGGCCGTCCAGCCGGCAAGGCCGATCATCGCGGCGCGGCGCTTGATGTCCATGTTCGTCACATTCCTCGTTCCGGGCTGCGGCAGACTAGGCGCAGAGACACGCCGGCGACTTATCTGATGTCAATCGGTGCAAAACGGGGTCGCCTTTACCAAAAATCAAGGTCGCGACCCCGGGGGCGCACAACAACATGTTCACCGTGAACCAAGTGCGCTCGCACGACCGGAGGGTCGGGCGGGCTCGCGCGACGGAGGGGCGTGAGATGACGACGACAGCCGGAACCGGCGGAGATGGCGACCAGAACGTACGAGTTCCATTCATGCAGCGGGTCCTCGACGACCCATTTCTGCTGCTGTTT
>JBDHTL010000011.1:0-44926 GCA_039808645.1 Rhodoblastus sp.
GCGTTTCCGCACAAGTTCGACGGCCTGTCGCCCTATCCGGGCGGCGCCGAAGCGAAATTCGGCGCAAGCCCGGCGCGCTCCTTCGTCTCGAGCGTGCCGCGCGAAAACCTCAGGAGCATCCAGCAGGGAACGATGCGCTTCTCCTGGCGCGGGACGATGTGCAACAAGAACCCGTTCGACTTCGCGCTGTATCCCATGCTGATCTGGGAGCAAAAGCCGGCGACGATCATAGAGATCGGTTCGAAGTTCGGCGGCAGCGCGCTCTGGCTCGACGATCTTTGCATTCGCTTCGGCTTGCAGACGAAAATACTGTGCATCGACGTCGACATTCAGCGCATCAAGGTCAATCGCAAGAACATCAGCATCCACGAGGGCGACGGGCGCGACCTCGGCGCGACGCTGACCGATGAGGTCGTCGCCGGACTTCCGCATCCCTGGCTCGTCATCGAAGACGCGGACCATCATTACCTCACGACGAAGGCGGTGATGGATTTCATGGCGAAGCGGATGGTCGCCGGAGACTATCTGATCATCGAGGACGGAATATCCGTGTCGTTCGGAACGGACAGCCGGCCGGAGTTCGATGGAGGCCCGAGCCGGGCGGTGGGCGAATTCACGAGCGCGCAACCCGGCGTGTTCGAGCTCGAAACGCGATTTTGCGATTTCTTCGGCTACAACGTCACCTGGAATCCGAACGGCTATTTGCGAAAGACCGACAAGGCCGCGCGTTGACCGGGCGAGATCGGATGTGTCCGCCTGATGTGGCCGGGCGCGTCGCGGGCGATCCGTGCGGCATGACGCGGAAGCCCGAATGCTTTGACATTCGCGCGCCGCGCAGCGGCTCCGCGGATGAGTGGGCGCAGCGCATTCTCGGTGCGCCCACGGCCCGTCGCGCCGATCGGCGCCTGACGCCGCAGCTGCGAAAGACGGAACATGAATGACACGACCGAACAAACTCCGAGACTTCCGCCTGTTCGCGTCCAATCGCCCTTCCATCACGTCAATCTGGCGCCCGGCTTCGACTCGCTGCTTGCCGATCTTCCTGACGGCGTCGATGTCGTTCCTTCGATGATGAGCATCGGCGAGCGCAAGCTGCTCTACAACGTCGTCGATCAGTATTGGTCCGGCCGAGGCCTCATCATCGACGCAGGCCTCATGTGCGGAGCGTCCAGCGTCTTGTTCGGACGAGCGGTCCAGCGTCGCCCCGGCGCGCGCCGTCGCGCCATCGTCGCAATCGACCGGGCGGTGGCGGGCGCCGGCGAGGCGCGGTTCATCCGGGAGCGCGTGCCAGGCGCCGGCATTCGGGCTGGCGACAGCTTCGCCGACATCATCAAGGGGTTCATCGGCGACGTCCGCGACGTCGTCGACCTGCGCATCGGCGACATCGAGGCGGTGGGCGGCAATATCAGCAGAGCGATCGAAGTGCTGTTCCTCGACGTTCTCAAGGTCAGGTCGGTCGCCGATTTCTGCATGCGAACGTACTTTCCGCGTCTGTTTGCGGGCTCTTTCGTCCTGCAGCAGGACTATTTTACCGATACGCTGCCGTGGATTCGCGAACAGCAGGAACATCTCTACCTCACCAATTGCTTCAGCTACGTCGGCGAGGTCGGGCCCACCGCGGTATTCACGTGCCGAAAGCGTCCCTCGCTGCAATCGTGCGAGGAAGCGTGCGGGAATTTTCCCTACGAGCATGTGGTCAGGCTGCTTTCGGCGGCCGAGCAGCGGCCGACCGACCCTTGCCGCCGGGCGCTTTGCGGGCTTTCGCGCGTCTGGCGCGCCGCGGAGATGCGCGGTCCCGACGAGGCGGCGGCCGTGCTGCGCGGCGTGCGGGAGACCTATGCAGGCCCGATAGCCGCTTCAAAGGGCAAACGCCTGAAGAACGCCCTCGACGCCGCAGACTATCTTTGCGCGGAGGCCTGGAGCGAAGAGCGCGCCTATCAAGCAGCGCTCATGTCGGCCGGCCACTGAATCCATGATCTTCAAGAAAGCCGAGATACCGCGACCGGGCTCGCATCGCCGTCGCGGCGCGTCTCGCCTATTCTGCGGGCGTTGGAATCGGACAGGCGTAGCGATGGGATCTGCGAGATCGGCCGCAAATGGCGTGGGAGTGGTCGCGTGAGCGGCAGGCTGCGCGTCGGTTCGGTTCTCAAACGCCTGCTGGACAGCGAGGCCGGCGGCGGGATCGTTCTGATGGCGGCGGCGGCGGCCGCGTTACTTGTCGCCAATACGAGCGCGGGTCCGGCCTATTTCCGCGCGCTCGAGGCGCACGTGGGCCCGCTCAGCCTGCTGCACTGGGTCAATGACGGGCTGATGGCGCTGTTCTTCCTGCTGGTCGGGCTCGAGATCAAGCGCGAGATGAGCGGCGGAGAACTCGCGACCTGGCGACGCCGCGCCCTGCCGGGACTGGCGGCTGCCGGCGGCATGATCGCGCCGGCGCTGGTCTATCTCGCGCTTGCCGGAAAAAGCGCGCTTTTCGCGCGAGGGTGGGCCATTCCGGCGGCAACCGACATCGCCTTCGCGCTCGGCGTGCTCGCGCTCGTCGGCTCGCGCGCGCCGGCCTCGCTGAAAATCTTTCTCGCCGCGCTCGCCATCATGGACGATCTCGGCGCGGTCGTGATCATCGCGCTGTTCTATTCGGGCGGCCTGTCCCTGCCGATGCTGGGCGGGGTAGCGCTATGTCTGGCCGCGCTGCTCGCGCTCAACCGGTTCAAGGTCGCCGCGCTCTGGCCCTATCTGCTAATCGGCCTGCCCCTTTGGGTCTTCGTCCACGCCAGCGGCGTGCACGCCACGATCGCGGGCGTGCTGCTCGCCGTGTTCATCCCGCTGCAGCAGCCGAAGGCCGATGGCGATGCGGAAGTTTCGCCGCTGCATCGGCTCGAACATGCGCTGGCGCCCTGGGTCGGCTTCGTCGTCACGCCGATCTTCGGCTTCGCCAATGCCGGCGTTTCCTTCGAAGGCGTTTCGGTCGCCGGCCTCGCCCATCCCGTCACGCTCGGCGTGGCGGCGGGCCTGTTCGTCGGCAAACAGGTCGGCGTCTTCCTCGCCGCGCGGCTCGCGGTCGCGGCCGGGCTGGCCAGCCGTCCGCACGGCGCGACCTGGGCGCAGCTCTACGGCGTCGCGCTGATCTGCGGCGTCGGCTTCACCATGAGCCTGTTCATCGGCATGCTCGCCTTTCCGCCGGAGGCGGGGCTTCTGGACGAGACGAAGATCGGCGTGCTGATGGGCTCGCTGGCGTCGGCGGTCCTGGGGGCAGCCGTGTTGCTGCTGGGGAAGGGCCGGGCGGAATCGCGGGAACGCGATCCGGCCGATCGCTCCTCAGCGTGAAGGCTTCTGTCTGACTACGCCGCCCGTCCGCGCAGATCGTAGGCGTCGGCCGCCTCCACGCGCACGTCGACGATATCGCCGGGCCTGAGCCTGCGCGACGAGGCGATGTGGATCGCGCCGTCGATCTCCGGCGCGTCGGCCATCGTGCGCCCCCTGGCGACGCTGCCGCCGACCTCGTCGACGATCGCCTTCACCCGCTTGCCGATTTTTTCACGCGAGATTTTCGCGGAGACCTTTTGCTGCGCCTCCATCAGGCGGTTCCAGCGCGCCTTCTTGGTTTCGGCCGCGACCGGCTCGAGCCCGAGATCGTTGGCGGGCGCGCCGGCAACCGCCTCGTATTCGAAGGCGCCGACGCGATCGATTCGCGCTTCGGTCAGGAAATCGAGCAGCTGCCGGAAATCCTCCTCCGTCTCGCCGGGGAAACCGACGATGAAGGTCGAGCGGATGGCGAGGTCTGGTACGGCGCGGCGCCACTTGCGGATGCGCTCCAGCATCGTCTCGTGGTCGCCCGGCCGCTTCATCGCGCGCAGCACGCGCGGGCTGGCGTGCTGGAAGGGAATGTCGAGATAGGGAAGGATCTTGCCGTCGGCCATCAGCTCCAGCACGTCGTCGACATGCGGGTAGGGATAGACGTAATGGAGCCGCGTCCACACGCCGAGCGAGCCGAGTTCGCGGGCGAGGTCGATGAATTTCGTGCGCACCTCGCGGTCGGCGAAAGCCGAGGGGGCGTAGCGCAGGTCGACGCCATAGGCGCCGGTGTCCTGGGAAATGACGAGCAATTCCTTCACGCCCGCCCGCACCAGCTTTTCCGCCTCGCGCAGCACGTCGCCCGCCGGTCGCGACACCAGTTTCCCACGCAACTTCGGAATGATGCAGAACGAGCAGGTGTTGTTGCAGCCTTCGGAAATCTTCAGGTAGGCGTAGTGGCGCGGCGTCAGCTTCACGCCCTGTTCCGGAACCAGATCGAGGAAGGGATCGTGCGGCGCCGGAATCGCGCGATGCACGGCCTCCATCACGCTTTCGTAGGCCTGCGGGCCGGAGACCGCCAGCACGCCGGGATGGGCCTGCATGATCTGCTCGGGCTCGGCGCCCATGCAGCCGGTGACGATCACCTTGCCGTTTTCCTCGAGGCCCGCCCGAATCGCGGCGAGCGATTCGGCCTTGGCGCTGTCGAGGAAGCCGCAGGTGTTGACGATGACGGCGTCGGCGCCGGCATGCGTCCTGGCGAGCTCGTAGCCTTCCGCGCGCAGTCGCGTGAGAATGCGCTCGGAATCGACCAGCGCCTTCGGGCAGCCGAGGGAAACGAAGGAAATGCGGGGGGCGGGACGATCCATCGCAGCGAGATAGAGAAGGGCGGCGGCGAGGGCAAGGAAAAGCCGCACTGAAACAAAAAAGCCCGGCCAAAGGCCGGGCTTTCCGTCCGCCGAAGCGGAAGATCGATGAGCCGATCAGTACTTGGCGACAACCGGGCCGGGGCCCCAGCCGAAGCGATAGTTCAGGCCGAGGCGAGCGATGTGGTTGCTCTGCTTGCCGACCGAGCTGACGTAGATGTTGCTGAAGCCGCCTGCGTTCGGGCCGAGGACGCCAACGCCGTTGGCGCCGCTGAACTGAGCGTAGAGATACTCGCCCTTCACCGACCAGTTGTTGGTGATGGCGTATTCGACGCCAGCGCCGAGCGTCCAGCCGAGCTTGGTGCTGTTCACCTGGAACGCGCCGGCGCCGGCGCCGAGCGTGGTGAACATCAAGCTGCTGTAGTTCACGTCGCTGATCGCCAGACCGCCCGTCACATAGAGCAGGGCGCGGTCGAGAGCGAAGCCGAGGCGGCCGCGCAGGGTGGCGAGGTAGGACGAGCTGACGCGGTTCGAAACCCACAGCGTGTTGCCGGTGGTGTCGATGCCGGCGCCGGTGATCTGCGCGCGACGGCGGAAATACTCGATGTCGGCTTCGAGACCGGCGACGAGCGAGCCCATCTGGTAGTTATAGCCGATCTGGCCGCCGCCCGCGAAGCCGCCGTTGCTCGCGCCCGAGCCGGTGCCCAGCGCGGAGCCGAGAGCCTGGTTGGCGGGAAGGCCGTAGATCAGGGCGCCGGTCGCCGACAGGTTCGTCAGGCCGTGGTTGAACTGGGTGTTGGCGCTCCAGCCGTAGCCGGCGTTCACGCCGATGTAGAAGCCGGTCCAGGTGAAGATCGGGGCAGGCGCCACATAGGCGGGCGCGACCTTGCGCGAGGGCAGGTCGGCCGCGAAGGCGGAACCGGCGATGGTGGTGGCGGCGAGCGCCGCAGCGATGGTCTTGAGCTTCATGGTGTCCCCCTAGCGAAGCTGGTTGGTACATTGACGCCCCGCTTGCAAGACGAAGCGGAATTTCTCGCGCCTTCACGAAGGCGATTTACCCGAGCGACGGTAGAGAAGCTTCTTTCCCGTGGGAACACCGGAAAACGCCAAAGAGCCCCAATCTCGCCTTGTTTCGGGAACGTGTGACATGGACGCCACATCGTCGGCGGCTATCTTGTGAGCGTTTCTGGTAGGTTGCAGGCGCGAATACCATTGTTTTCAAAAGTGAAACCCGATCTTGCAGGTCGCTTTGGACGTCTCCCGGCCGCATTTTCGGAGATCGGCCGTTCAGAGGGATCGCCGGAACGGGAACGCGCCCGCCAAGGGGCGCGCGCTTTTGCGCGGGCGCATCGGCTGCGCTAGATTCTGCTTCGATGAGAGCGCGCGGGCCGAAAGCGGAAGCCGATTCTTCGCACGACGCGCGCTCTATATTATTGAAACCGGTCGGTTTCCGCTCTTGGGCGATCCCCCCGACGGCAGGCTGATCCCAGGAGCGAAAACAATGAAGAGCGCGCGCGTGTTTCTGGCTGCGATCGGCCTGCTGGCGGGCCTGGCGGGCGCACGCGCCGCGGACTATGCCGGCGAGGCGGTCGTGTTCCGGGCGCCGGAAGTCTGGCAGGGGCACTTCACGGGTGGCCGCAATCTCCTGCCCGGCGCGCAGCCGACGGCGCTCGACTGGCTCGACGTCACCCAGCGATTCGCCTCCCTGCCGGACTGCGCGCGCTGGATGCGCGACCTGAAGCGGCAATATTCGACCTACGAGGGCTGGAGAGGCTGTCTGCGCATTCGCTGACGCCGCGCGAAAAGACCGGGATGCCGCGTTTCCGAACCATCAGGCGCGTCCATCACAGCGCTGCGGAAATGTTCGCGCTCGTCGCCGACATGGATTCCTATCCGGAATTCGTGCCGCTGTGCACGGCGCTGCGGGTCCGCCGGCGCGACAGCCGCGAGGACGGCGTCGAGATCGCGCTCGCGGAAATGGAGGTCGGCTACAAGGCGATTCGCGAACGCTTCACGACGCGGGTGACGCTGGAGGCCGCGCGCAACGAAATCCTGGTCGAATATGTCGACGGCCCCTTCAGCCACTTGCGCAATCGCTGGCGCTTTCGCGATCTCCAGGAGATGTCTTCCGAGCGGAAGCGTTCGGAAATCGAATTCTTCATCGACTACCAGTTCCGTTCCCGCACGCTCGGCGCGCTGATGGGCGCGGTGTTCGACGACGCTTTCCACAAGTTCGCCGCCGCCTTCGAACAGCGCGCCGACAAGGTTTACGGGCGCAACTAGCGGGCGCCGCAAACCGTCAGGCCTGCAGCGCCTTTTCCAGCAGTTCCAGCGCCTGCGCGATCGCGGCTGCTCGCACGGCGCCGCGGCCGATAGCCCCGAACCGGCGCTCCACATGCACGGTCGGACCGTCGCGGCGCGCGCAGGCGAAATGCACGAGCCCGACCGGCTTTTCCGCCGATCCGCCGCCCGGCCCCGCGACGCCGGTGATCGAGACGGCGATGTCGGCGCGCGAATGTTCCAGCGCGCCGGCGGCCATTTCGCGCGCCGTCGCCGCGCTGACCGCCCCGACCGCCGCCAGCGTCTCCGGCGCGACGCCGAGCATTCCGACCTTGGCCTCGTTGGAATAGGTGACGAAGCCGCGCTCCAGCACGGCCGACGAGCCGGCTATCTCGGTGATGAGGCCCGCGACCAGCCCGCCGGTGCAGGATTCGGCGGTCGCGAGCGTCCGGCCCGCCGCGGCGTAGCGGTCCACCAGCTTTTTCGCGCGTTCCTCAAGCGCGGCGTCGAAGGCCATCGTCTCAGTCTCCGGCCGGCAGGCGCACGGTGGCGGTCGCGAGCGCCGCGATTCCCTCCTCGCGGCCCGTGAAGCCGAGACGCTCCGACGTCGTCGCCTTCACCGCGACGCGACCGACCGGGACCTTCATGATCTCGGCGAGCTTCGCACGGATCGCGTCGCGATGCGGGCCGACCTTCGGGCGCTCCGCGACGACGGTCGCATCGACATGCGCGATCATGCCGCCGCGCGCTCGTACGCGATCGGCGGCGTAGGCGAGGAAGATCGAAGAGGCCGCGCCTTTCCACTGCGGATCGGAGGGCGGGAAATGCGAGCCGATGTCGCCGTCCGCCAGCGCGCCGAAAATGGCGTCGGCGACGGCGTGCATCAGCACGTCGGCGTCGGAATGGCCGAGCAGCTTCCTGTCGTGCGGGATGGCGACGCCGCCGAGCCAGACATGGTCGCCCGGCTCGAAGGCGTGGACGTCGTAGCCCTGGCCGACCCGCACGTCGGAGAGATCCGCCGCCAGGCGCCGCTCGGCCGCCCCGAGGTCGTCCGCGCTGGTGATCTTCATGTTGCCGGGTTCTCCTTCGAACACGTGTACCGGATGGCCGGCCCTTTCGGCGACCGCCGCGTCGTCGGTCAGTTCGAGGCCCGCCACGGCGCGGTGGGCGGCCAGCAGCAGGGCGTAGTCGAAGGCCTGCGGCGTCTGCACGGCGCGCAGGCCCGCCCGATCCGGCGTGCCGGTCACGCGGCCCGCGCCATCCACCGACTTGATCGTGTCGGTGACCGCGAAACCCGGGACGGCCGCGCCGTGCGACCGGGCGGCGGCGCAGGCTCGGAAAATTAATGTCTCGGTTGCGAATGGGCGCGCAGCATCATGAACCAGAACGATTTTTTGCGATCCTTCTGCGACCGATTCGAGGCCGTTCCGCACGCTCGCCTGGCGCGTCGCGCCGCCCGCGACCCAGGGCAGGAGCCGCGCCGCGGCGCCCGGCGGCAGGGCAGCGACGGCGGCCCCATAGAGCGTCGAATCGTCGGGATGGATGGTCACGAGCAGCCGCGCTTCGGGCAGGGCGTCGGCGAAGGCGCACAGCGTCCGGGTCAGCACTGGGACGCCGCCCAGCAGGCGATATTGTTTGGGAATCTCTCCGCCGAAACGCGAACCGCGTCCGGCGGCGACAATCAGGACGAGCGCATCGGCGCCGGCTTCGCGTGAAGACATGCGGGTTCATTCCGACGTTTCCGGCCGCGCGTCAATTTCGCCGCTTTCGTCGGCATGATGAATATCAAGCTCTGCTCTTGGCGCAGCGCAACAAAATGTCTATTGTCTAGGCATGACTTCAATTGCCCAAAGGTTGGGCGCCCTCGAGGCGCGGCCGATCGTGTTCGGGTCGATGCGGATCGCGGCCCCGGCGTTCCTGGCGCCCATGTCGGGCGTCACCGACCTCGGCATGCGGCGCGCGGCGGCGCGGTTCGGCGCAGGCCTCGTCGTTTCCGAAATGGTCGCGGCGAGCTTCTACCTCGCCGCCGACGAGGAGACGCGCCTGCGCGCCGAAGGCGAGGGCCTGCCGCTCCATGTGGTGCAGATCGCCGGCCGCGACCCGGCCGCCATGGCGGAAGCCGCGCGGCTCGCCGAGGGCGCCGGCGCGCACGCCATTGACATCAACATGGGCTGCCCGGCCAAGCGCGTGGTCGGCGGCTATGCGGGCTCCGCCTTGATGCGCGAGCCGGACCTCGCCGTCGCGCTGGCGCGCGAGACCGTCGCGGCCGTCAAGGTCCCCGTTTCCGTCAAGATGCGACTTGGCTGGGATGCAGCCGACATCAACGCGCCGGAACTTGCCCGCCGCCTCGAAGCCGAGGGCGTGGCGCTCATTACCGTGCATGGCCGTACGCGCCAGCAATTCTACAAGGGCCAGGCCGACTGGGCCGCGATCCGGGCGGTGCGCGAGGCGGCCCGGCTGCCGCTTGTCGCCAACGGCGATTGCGATGGCCCTGATGCCGCTCGGGCCATGCTGGAAGCCTCGGGCGCCGACGCCGTCATGATCGGCCGCGCCGCCGTCGGCCAGCCCTGGCTCGTCGGGCGGGTGGGCGCGAGCCTCTGCGGCCGCGTCTGGCGCGAACCGGCGAGCCCCGAGAAGGCCGAAGCCGCCCTCGATCATTACGCGAGCCTGCTTTCGACCTTCGGCAAGGAGCAGGGCGTTCGCCACGCCCGCAAGCATCTCGCCGCCTATGCGGATCATGCGGCGAGCGAGGGCGCGGGGCTTCCGCGCGCGCTGCGCGCCCGCCTGGTGACGACGCCCGACGCCGACGAGGCCGCGACATTGCTTGCGCGCTGCTGGTCGGAAGGGACGGGAGAATTGGACGAGGAAGCCGCATGAATCGCGACGCCGACCATTTCGTCGCCGAACGGCAGAAGCCCGGCCGCGACGGCGCGCGCACGGCCGTCGATCCCGCGCGGCTCCTGTCGGCCCTGCCGAATCCGGTGCTCGCGCTCGACGGCCAGAACCGGATCGTCGACGCCAACGCCGCCGCCGAGGCGTTTTTCGAGATGGGCCTGGCGGCGCTGCGCCGTCAGCGGATCGAGGATCTGCTGCCTTTTTCGTCGCCCGTTCTCGGCCTGCTCGAACAGGCGCGCGAGCGTCGCGCCGCCATCAACGAGTACCGCGTCGACCTCGGCACCCCCCGGATCGGCGCCGAGCGAGTGGCCGACATTCATGCCGCGCCGCTCTCGGATGATGCAGACAGCCTCGTCCTTATGCTGCAGGAACGGACAATTGCCGATAAAATGGACAGGCAGCTCACCCATCGGGGCGCCGCCCGCTCCGTTTCGGCGCTCGCCGCCATGCTCGCGCACGAGATCAAGAATCCGCTCGCCGGCATCCGCGGCGCGGCGCAATTGCTGGAAACGGCCGTTGAGGACGGCGACCGCGCGCTCACCCGCCTGATCTGCGAGGAGACCGACCGCATCGTGAAGCTGGTCGGCCGCATGGAAATGTTCTCCGACGGCCGTCCCATCGAGCGCGAGAGCGTCAACATCCACACCGTGCTTGGCCAGGTGAAACTGTCGGCGCAGGCAGGCTTTGCCCGCCACATCCGCTTCACCGAGACCTATGATCCCTCGCTGCCGCCCGTCCTCGCCAATCGCGACCAGCTCGTCCAGGTCTTCATGAACCTGGTGAAGAACGCCGCCGAGGCGATCGGGCAGGACGCGATCGACGGCGAGATCGAACTGTCGACCGCGTACAAGCCGGGGGTGCGGATGCGGACGCCGGGTTCGGCCTCGCTCGTCAGCCTGCCGCTCGAATTCTGCGTGCGCGACAACGGACCGGGCGTGCCCGACGACATCATGGCCAATCTCTACGATCCCTTCGTCACCACCAAGGCGAGCGGGACTGGCCTCGGACTTGCTTTGGTCGCGAAGATAGTCCGGGACCACGGCGGCATCGTCGAATGCGAATCCCAACCACGGCGCACCACGTTTCGGATCCTGATGCCGATGTATCGCGCCAAGGGGGGATTGGCCCAGGACGGGCGCGCGACGTGAAACCCCGACGCTGGAGAAAGAATTGATGCCCGGCCGATCGATCCTGATTGCTGACGACGACATGGCCATCCGCACGGTGCTGAGCCAGGCCCTGTCGCGGGCGGGCTACGAGGTGCGCGCGACCGGCGTCGCCTCGACGCTCTGGCGCTGGGTGGAGGCGGGCGACGGCGACCTGATCATCACTGACGTCGTCATGCCCGACGAAAACGCCTTCGAGCTTCTGCCGCGCATCAAGAAGCTGCGGCCGGAACTGCCCATCATCGTCATGAGCGCGCAGAACACGTTCATGACCGCGATCAAGGCCTCCGAACGCGGCGCCTACGATTACCTGCCCAAGCCCTTCGACCTGAAGGAACTGGTCGCCATCGTCGGGCGCGCGCTCAATTCGCCGCGCCCCGGCGCCGAGCGCGACCCGCATCACGAGATGGAAGGCATGCCGCTCGTCGGCCGCTCGCCCGCCATGCAGGAAATCTATCGCGCGCTGGCGCGGCTGATGCAGACCGATCTGACCGTGATGGTCACCGGCGAGTCCGGCACCGGCAAGGAACTGGTCGCCCGCGCGCTGCACGACTACGGCAAGCGCAAGAAGGGGCCGTTCGTCGCCATCAACATGGCGGCGATTCCGCGCGACCTGATCGAAAGCGAGCTCTTCGGCCACGAGAAGGGCGCCTTCACCGGCGCCGCCCAGCGCTCCGCCGGCCGTTTCGAGCAGGCCGAGGGCGGCACGCTGTTCTTGGACGAAATCGGCGACATGCCGATGGAGGCGCAGACCCGCCTGCTGCGCGTGCTGCAGCAGGGCGAATACACCACGGTCGGCGGCCGCACCCCGATCAAGAGCAACGTCCGCATCGTCGCGGCCACCAACAAGGACCTGCGCGTCTCGATCCAGCAGGGCCTGTTCCGCGAGGACCTGTTCTTCCGACTCAACGTCGTGCCGCTGCGTTTGCCGCCGCTGCGCGAGCGCACCGAGGACGTGCCCGACCTCGTCCGCCATTTCTTCAAGCTGGCCGCCGAAGAGGGCCTGCCGCAGAAGCGCATGGAGCCGGCCGCGCTCGACCGTCTCAAGCGCTATCGCTGGCCGGGCAATATCCGCGAACTGGAAAACCTGACGCGCCGCCTCGCCGCTCTCTATCCGCAGGAGATCATTTCCGAGTCCCTGGTGGAATCCGAACTCGGCCAGGACTATGCCGCGCCCGCCCAGATCGCGGCGGCCGAGGCGCCGGCCGCGCATCGCAACGGAGCCGGCGGACGGGATCGCGACAAGGACGATTCGCTCGGCATCTCCGTCGAGCGGCACCTTGCGGACATGTTCAAGTCCTACGGCGAGGGGCTTCCGCCGCCCGGGCTCTACCACCGCATCCTGCGCGAGATCGAATATCCGCTCCTGTCCGCCGCCCTCGCCGCGACGCGCGGCAACCAGATCAAGGCGGCGGAATTGCTCGGCCTGAATCGCAACACGCTGCGCAAGAAAGTCCGCGACCTCGACATCAGACTCATGCGCCTGCCGCGCTGAGAACTTCGTCGATTTGGATCCGGCGCCAGAAAAACGTCGCAATCCGGCAACACCGTTGCGTCGTTGCAACTGAACCGCGCATCCGTTAGCCCTTGGGGTCGCTCGACGGATCGTTAGGGGCCGATGTCCGATACCGAAGCATGGGGGGCGCCACAGCCGGCGCGAGGCTCGGGCCGCCGTCTTCTGACGCGCTTCGGCGCGGTCGCCGTCGGCTTCGCGCTGCTCTGCGCGCTCGCGACCTTCTTCCTGCTGTCGGGCCTGACGCCGGTCGCGGTCGACGACCGCATGGCGCTCGCGTTGTTTGCGGCCAATATCGTGTCGCTGCTGGTGGTCATCGGGCTGGTGGTGGTGGAGGGCTGGACGCTGGTGGCGGCCTGGCGCCGCGGCGCGGCCGGCTCTGGCCTGCATTTCCGGGTCGTGCGCGCTTTTTCGGTCGCGGCCGCCGCGCCGGCGGTCGTCATCGCCATCATCGGCTCGATCACCATCAGCCAGGCGATCAGCCCCGCCTTCCTGCACGACGTGCGCGCCTTCATCTTCAACACGGCCGAGGCCGCGCGGCTGTTCCGCCAGTCGCAGTGCCGGTCTCTGCTGCAGGAGGCGCAGCTCACCGCGGCCGACCTCGATCGCGCCAAGCCCATGTACGACGCCGACCGCGCGCTGTTTCACGAATTCTTCGCCTCGCGCGCCCGCTATCTCGGCTTCACCCAGGCGGCGCTGGTCCGCGAGGACGGCGAGACCCTGGAAAAGTCGGACTTTCCGCCGCCGGGCAAGGAGCCGGCGGCGATGCTCAAGCCCGACCCCGCGGATTTCGCCGAGGCGCGCAAGAACGAGCCGACCTGCGTGGTGGCGGACGAGGGCAAGACGTTCATCGCGCTGCGGCCGATCAACGCCTTTCCCGGCGTGTTCCTCTATGCCGCGCGGCCGGTCGATCCGTTCACGATGGAATTCCCGCAGCAGGCGGCCAATCTCATCGCCATCTACAATTCCTTCGAGGGCCAGCGCCGCAATCTCGTCATCGCCTTCGCCAGCATGTTCAGCCTGATCTCGCTGATCATGCTTCTGTCGGCGATCTGGCTCGGCCTCGCCTTCGCCAACCGGCTGATCTCGCCGATCCGCCGCCTGATCTCGGCGACCGACGAGGTCGCGACCGGCAACCTCTACGTTCGCGTGCCGATCGACAAGGGGGAGGGCGATCTCGCCCATCTCGGCGAAACCTTCAACAAGATGACGTCCGAACTGCGTATCCAGCAGAACCGCTTGCTGGCGGCCAGTCAGCTGATCGACGAGCGCCGCGCCTTCACGGAGGCCGTCCTGTTCGGCGTGCCGGCCGCCGTCGTCGGCATCGATCCGTCGGGCGTCGTCACCGTCGTCAATCCCGCTGCCGAGAAGCTGATGGACGTCGAGACCGGCGCGAGCGCGATCGGGCAGCCGATTTCCGACGCATTGCCCGAAGTCGCGGCGATCCTGCAGGACGCGGCGGCGCAGCGCCGCCCGATCCAGAGCCAGATCACGCTGATGCGCAGGGGGCGGGAGCGCATCGTCAACGTCAGCGTCACGTCGGGCTCGGCCGGGGACGAGGGGCGCAGCTTCGTCATCACGCTCGACGACATCACCGATCTCGTCACCGCGCAGCGCACGTCGGCCTGGGCGGACGTCGCCCGCCGCATCGCGCACGAGATCAAGAACCCGTTGACGCCGATCCAGCTCTCCGCCGAGCGGCTGAAGCGCAAGTACGGCCGGGTCATCACCACCGACCGCGAGGTGTTCGACCAGTGCACGGACACGATCGTGCGCCAGGTCGACGACATCAAGCGCATGGTCGACGAATTCTCCTCCTTCGCGCGCATGCCCAAGGCGCGGCTCGAGGAAGACGAGTTGATCCAGTGCGTGAAGCAGGTGGTCTTCCTGATGCGCGTCGGCCATCCCGACATCGCGATCGTCGAGCACTACGCCGTCGACACGCTGCCGGCGAAATTCGACCGCCGCCTGATCTCGCAGGCCCTCACCAACATCGTGAAGAACGCCACCGAAGGCATCGCCGCGGTCGAAGGGGCGAACGGCCCCGGGCGCATCGACGTCGCGGTCGCCGTCGCCGAGGGAATGGCGGCGATCGACGTGATCGACAACGGGCGCGGCTTCCCGACCGAGAACCGGCAGCGCCTGCTCGAGCCCTATGTGACGACCCGCAGCGAAGGGACGGGGCTCGGCCTGCCCATTGTCGCCAAGATCATGGAGGATCACGGCGGCGGGATCGAACTGCTCGACGCGCCGGAAGGGCCGGGCGCCTATGTGCGCCTGCTCCTGCGGGTCTCGGGAGGCGCCGACGCGCACAGCGCAAGCGACGCCGCACAGCTTTCAATGAATCGGACCGACCAGGAAAAAAGCGCGACATAATCATGGCCACCGACATTCTCATCGTCGACGACGAAGCCGACATCCGCGACATCGTCTCCGGAATCCTCTCGGACGAGGGGCACGCGACCCGAACAGCGAAGAATTCCGACGAGGCGCTCGCGGCCATCGAGGCGCGGCGTCCGCATCTGATGTTCCTCGACATCTGGATGCAGGGATCGCGGCTCGACGGGCTGCAATTGCTCAACGTCATCAAGGAGCATCACCCGGCCCTGCCGGTCGTGATGATTTCCGGCCACGGCAATATAGAGACCGCCGTCAGCGCCATTCGCGCCGGCGCCTACGACTTCATCGAAAAGCCGTTCAAGGCCGACCGGCTGGTGCTGGTCGCCGACCGCGCGCTCGAAGCCTCCCGGCTCAAACGCGAGGTGAGCGAATTGCGCTCGCGCGCGGGCGCGGCCGACCGCATCGTCGGCAGGTCGAGCGCGATGAACCAGCTCAGGCAGGTGATCGAGCGCGTCGCGCCGGCCAATTCGCGCGTGCTCATCACCGGCGCGCCGGGCTCGGGCAAAGAACTGGTGGCCCGTTCGATCCACGAGGCGTCGAGCCGCGCCGCCGGCCCGTTCGTCGTCATCAACGCCGCGACGATCACGCCGGAAAACATGGAGCTCGAACTGTTCGGCTCCGAGGGCAGGGACGGCCGCCGCAAGGTCGGCGCGCTCGAGGAGGCGCACGGCGGCACGCTCTACATCGACGAAGTCGCCGACATGCCGCGCGAGACGCAGGCCAAGATCCTGCGGGTGCTCGTCGACCAGAATTTCCAGCGTGTGGATGGGGCCACCCGCGTCCATGTCGACGTGCGCATCATCTCGTCGTCCTCCCGCGATCTCGCCAAGGCGATCGCGGAGGGCGTGTTCCGCGAGGAATTGTTCCACCGGCTTTCCGTCGTGCCGATCAACGTGCCCTCGCTCGCCGACCGGCGCGACGACATTCCCGAACTGATCGACTTCTTCATGGAGCAGGTGTCGCAGACGACCGGCATGCCGCGCCGCAAGATCGGTCCGGACGCGATGGCGGTTCTGCAGTCGCACGACTGGCCGGGCAATATCCGCCAGCTGCGCAACAACGTCGAACGTCTGATGATCCTCACCGCCGGCGATCCGGAAGCGGAGATCACCGCGGAAATGCTGCCCTCCGAAATCGGCGCGCTGGTGCCGGCGACGCCGAACGGGGCAGGCGGCGAGAAGCTGATGAGCCTGCCGCTGCGCGAGGCGCGCGAAGTGTTCGAACGCGAATACCTGGTCGCCCAGATCAGCCGGTTCGGCGGCAATATCTCGCGCACGGCCGAGTTCATCGGCATGGAGCGCTCCGCCCTGCATCGGAAGCTGAAGTCGCTCTCGATCGACTGAGACGCCCCCGCGATTGTCATACCCGCGAAAGCGGGTATCCAGAGGGGAGCCCTCGCGCCGGCGATTCTGGATTCCCGCTTTCGCGGGAATGACCGGCGCGCGGAAACGGACCGCCGATGCACAAAGGCGCCACGGCCGATGCGCCGCGACCTGTCCCGAGCCTGCTCGACCTCTTCCTCGGCTGGGGCAAGGTCGGATTGATGGGGTTCGGCGGCGTCACGCCCTGGGCGCACCGTCTGGTGGTCGAGGAGCGCGGCTGGCTCGACGCCCGCGAATATTCCGCGCTGCTCGGCATCTGCCAGTTCCTGCCGGGGCCCAACACGCCCAATCTCTGCGTGGTGCTCGGCCAGCGCTACCACGGGCTTGCCGGCGCGATCGTCTCCGTGCTCGGCCTCATGGCCGCTCCGCTGCTGGCGGTGATGGCGATCGGCGCCGCCTACGACTACCTGTCCGGCGCGAGCGTCGTCCGGATCGCCGTCGGCGGCGCGGCCTCCGCGGCGGCGGGCCTGGTCTTCGCCGCCGGGGTGAAGATGGCGCGCGGCGCACGGCTCGATCCCGTGCAGGCCGGCATATGCGCCGCGGTTTTCATCGCGGTCGGCGTGCTTCGCCTGCCCTTGCTCTGGGCGGTGGGGATTTTCGGCCCGCTGTCGATCGCCGTGATGCACTACAGGCGGAAGCCGTGAAGGGCGACATTCTCCTGCGCATGGCGATCGACTTCTCGATCCTCTCGCTGCTGGCCATCGGCGGCGCCAACGCCATCGCGCCGGAAATGCATCGCCAACTCGTCGACGTCCTGCACTGGATGGACGATTCCGAATTCGCCAATCTCTTCGCGCTCGGGCAGGTGGCGCCCGGCCCCAACATCATGGTGCTGAGCCTGGTCGGCTGGAAGATGGCCGGCGGCGTCGGCCTGATCGTCGCGACGCTGGCCGCGCTCGTGCCGACCTGCGCGCTGGCCTGGATCACCGGGCGGCTCGTCGCGCGCTACGGCCGCGCCGCCTGGTTCGATTCGGTGAAAGCCGGGCTGACGCCAATCGCGATCGGCCTGGTGCTCGCGAGCAGCCTCGTGATGGCGCGCGCCGCCGATCACGACGTCCTGGGCTATGTCGCGACCGTGGCGACCGCGGCGCTGGTGATTTTCACCTCGGTGAACCCCATATTGGCGCTCGGCGCCTTCGCGGCCGTGGCGGCCTTGGCCATGCAAGTCTCGCCAGGCGCCTAGGACTAAAGTTTTCGGCGCGCGGTTCTTGTTGGAAAGCGATGAAAAGCACAACTATACTCAGCATCTTGTCTGTGTGGGGGCGATCGGCGGCGTGGCGCCGTCTTTGCCGGCAAGCGATACCAAATGCGTCCCGAAGCGGACGCCAAGAAAAGCAGGTCAAATACGATGGCGACTGAACGCGCGCAAAATCTCCAGGACACGTTCCTCAACTATGTCCGCAAGAACAAGATTCCGCTCACCATCTTTCTCGTGAACGGCGTGAAACTGCAGGGCGTGGTGACCTGGTTCGACAATTTCTGCGTGCTGTTGCGCCGCGACGGGCATTCGCAGCTCGTCTACAAGCACGCCATATCCACGATCATGCCTGGACAACCGCTCCAGATGTTCGACCCGAGTGAAGAGGCGCCGGAAAAATAGGCGACACGGACAAGCAATTGACATCCAACGAACGGGGGCTCGACCTCGATACGCGCGCGGCTGCCGCCGCGGGCGCGCGGGCGCTCGTGGTCGGCCCGTACCTGAACGCGCGCGCCGCGCAGGACGACGCCAACCTGCGCAGCCCGCAGGCGCGGCTGGAAGAGGCCGAAGGGCTCGCCCGCGCCATCGACCTCGACATCGTCGGCGCACATCTCGTGATGCTGTCGCAGGTGCGGCCGGCGACCTATCTCGGCAAGGGCAAGGTCGAGGAGCTCGCCGCCCTGGCGAAGGATGGCGAGGTCGAACTCGTCATCATGGATTGCGCGCTCTCGCCTGTGCAGCAGCGCAATCTCGAGAAGGCGTTCGCCGCCAAGGTCATCGATCGCACCGGGCTGATCCTCGAGATATTCGGCAAGCGCGCCCGCACGCGCGAAGGCGCGCTGCAGGTCGAGCTCGCCCATCTCGCCTACCAGAAGTCGCGCCTCGTGCGCTCCTGGACCCACCTGGAACGCCAGCGCGGCGGCTTCGGGTTTCTTGGCGGCCCCGGCGAAACGCAGATCGAGACCGACCGCCGCCTCATCCAGGAGCGCATCAGCCGGATCGAGAAGGACCTCGAACAGGTCAAGCGCACGCGCGGCCTGCACCGCAAGAAGCGGCAGGACGCGCCCTATCCGGTGGTCGCGCTGGTCGGCTACACCAATGCCGGCAAGTCGACGCTGTTCAACCGGCTGACGCGGGCCGAGGTGCTGGCCAAGGACCTGCTGTTCGCCACGCTCGATCCGACCTTGCGCGCGGTGAAGCTGCCGCACGGCGCGCGCATCATCCTGTCCGACACGGTCGGCTTCATCTCGGACCTGCCGACCATGCTGGTGTCGGCCTTCCGCGCCACGCTGGAGGAAGTGATCGAGGCCGACGTGATCCTGCACGTGCGCGACGTCAGCCACGAGGACACCGAAGCCCAGAGCGCCGACGTCGAGCGCATCCTCGCCGATCTCGGCGTCGAGCCGCACGACCATCGCCGGCTGATCGAGATATGGAACAAGGCCGACCTGCTGAGCGACGAGCGCCGCGCCGGCTTGCTGCAGGCGACGCTGTCCCGGCCGGCCGACGCGCGGCCCGTTCTCGTCTCCGCGATCACGGGCGAGGGGATCGACACGCTGATGGCGGCGATCGAAAGCCGCATGGCCTCCGAGCGAAAGCTGTTGCGCGTCAAGGTGCCGGCCGCCGACGGGGCAGGGCTCGCCTGGCTCTACGAGAACGGCGAGGTCCTGGCGCGCAGGACGGGCAGGGACGGTTCGCTCGCCATCGACATTCGCGTCGGTCCGGAGCGGGTCGAGCGCGTCTTGCGCCGTTTCCCGGACGCCAAGGCCGGCTGAGGCGCGCGATCGTCGCGGAATTGGCCGGCAGCCGGCCTTATTTCAGTCAACAAGGGCCCCTCCTATCGCTCCCGGCGCGCAACGCATCGCGCCGCCCCTGGTCAGTCCGTCAGTCAAAAGGGGACCCCCATATGCGATCCGTATCGCGACCCATCCTGCTCGCGCTCGCCGGCGCGGGACTAACCGCCGTCTGCGTCGTCCCGGCCAGCGCCAGGCAATGCGCTTCGGGCCAGATTCTCCAGGTTTCCAAAGGCCGCTGCATCAGCAAGGCGACCGCCGCCAAGGCCGGGATCGTCGTCCGTCACAAGGTGGCGGCGCTCTCGACGTCGAAGGCCGCCAGCCCGGCCGACGACGCGGGCGATCGCGCTCGCGGCGACAAATCCCGGGCCGATCGGGCCCGGGGCGATCGAGCGGCGACGGCGCAGCCTGCCGAGCCTCCGGTCCGGACGGTCGCGGTTCGCAGCGATCCGGCCAAGGCGCGCGAGGCCTGGAACGCCGCGGTCGCGGCGGCGGAGAAGGGGGGCGAGGCGACAGCCCCGACGCTCAACTTCGCGCAGGCGGAAGGCGACGTCCGTCGCAACATCGCGCCCTTCGGCGCGCTGCAATTCGGCGGCTTGCGCTGAACGACGGGCGCCTGGGCTTTCAGGCGCCCTTTGTCTTCGCCTCGTTCCAGAGCGCGTCCATCTCGGCCAGCGACGCTTGCCCCGGCGCGCGTCCGCGCGCCGCGAGCCCGTCTTCGACATAGGCGAAACGCCGCTCGAACTTGGCGTTGGCGCCGCGCAGCGCGGTCTCCGGATCGACGCCGGCGTGGCGCGCCAGATTGACCATCACGAAGAAAAGGTCGCCGATCTCGTCCTCGACGCGGTCGCGCCGGCCGGTGGCGACCGCCTCGGCCACCTCGTGCGATTCCTCGACGATCTTGGCCAGTACGGCGCGGATGTCGTTCCAGTCGAAGCCGACCTCGCCGGCGGCCTTCTGCAGTTCGAGCGCGCGCGACAGGGCCGGACGGCCGGATTTCACCCTGGCGAGGGTCCGGGCGGCGAGAGGCGAGGACCCGGCGGCCGCATGCGGGTTGCGCCCGGCCTTCAGGCGCTTTTCCTCGGCCTTGATCTTCCCCCAGAGCGCCGCGACCTCGTCGGGCGTCAGGTCGCCCACATCCCCGAAGACGTGCGGATGACGGCGGATCAGCTTGTCGGTGATCGCCTCCACCACGCCGCCGAAATCGAACGCGCCTTCTTCCTCGGCCATGCGCGCGTGAAAAACCACCTGAAGCAGCAGGTCGCCCAGTTCCTCGCGCAAATCCTCGCGATCCCCGTGCGAAATAGCGTCGGCGACCTCGTAGGCTTCCTCGATCGTATAGGGCGCGATGGTCGAGAAGCTCTGCTCGAGGTCCCAGGCGCAGCCGGTCCCGGGCGTGCGCAGCGCCGCCATGATTTCGAGAAGGCGTGAAATGTCGCGGGACTTGTCCATGAGAATCCGGCGGCCAAAAGAAAAGCCGGCGCTGCGGAGCGGCGCCGGCTGAAATCGAGGGCAGGGACGCCCTGCCCGGATTGGTCCGGGCTTACGCCTGGATCGAGATCGCCTCGCGGCCCTTGGGCGTGTCGACGACCTGCATGTTGACCGGCTGGCCCTCCACGAGGCGCTGCACGCCCGAGGCGCTCAGCACGGAAATGTGGACGAACACGTCCTTGCCGCCGTCGTTCGACTGGACGAAGCCGAAACCCTTGGTCTCGTCGAACCACTTGACCTTGCCGGAGACCGAGACCGCCGTGGACGGATCGGGCGCGGCGCGGCGCGGACGCGGGCTGTCGCCGTAACCGCCGCCGCCGAACCCGCCGGAGCGGGGCGGGCGCTCGGCCTGCGCGGTCGACAGGTCCGCCTCGAGGATGCGGGTGACCTGCTGGCCCTTCTGGCCGGTCTGGACGTTGACCTTCAGCTTCGCGCCGGGCGGGAGGCTGTCGTAGCCGGCCTGCTGGACGGCGCCGATGTGCAGGAAAGCGTCGCCGGTGCCGTTGCCGAGCTCGACGAAGCCGAAGCCCTTGTCGGCCTTGAACCATTTCACCGTGGCGTCGATCGGCGGGCTGGAGGGCGCCATCGAGGGCGCGCCCATGTCGGGGAAACCACCCCCGGGCGGTCCGCCGAACGGCGACCGGGGCGGCCGGCTCTGGCGGGGATTGTAGTCGTAGCTCGGACCGTCGTCATCGAAACCGCGCTTGCGCGGGGGACGGAAATCTCTACCTTTGCTCATGCCTTATCGCTCGTTTCGCCACTTGCGTGCGGTTTCCCTTTTCCGCACGGGTTCCCGGGGAACCGCCACACCTGCGCACAAGCCCCCGCCAGTCGTTTCACTGTGCGTGAGGGGCCGGCCTCCGCCTTTCTCCGAATGCTCTTACGAATGCTACAAGCCCGCGCAAACCATCTTTTAGCGCCAAAATAAAGTGCTGGCTACTGAGGCCCGCCAAAATTCTCCGGCAAAACCCGGCGCATTTTTGTGCGCCTCGCCTCGGGCGCCGCCGATTCCGATCGAGCCGACAGCGACGGGCGGAGGGCCGGGCGCGCGCGTTTCGCGCCGGCCATTGTTTCGCCTCTGAATTCCGATATGAAATTCGCATAATCAATATTATGGAACTTAAATGCGGTACGCCAGCGTCCTGGCGAAGGCCGGTTTACTTCGATGAATGAGGATCGCGCGGAACATGCGTCGAACGGAAAGAACGGATCGTGATCGGAGCTGACGCAGTCGCCGCGCGGATCAGACGACGCCGTCGATCTCGATCGTGAGCCCGTCGAAGGCCGGCGTCACGCCCTCGGGCAATTCGCGCGCGAGCGTCGCGTAGTCGAGATCGGTATGGAGATTGGTCAATATCGCGCGGCGCGGCTTGAGCCGGTCGATCCAGCGCAACGCCTCGGCGACCGTCAGATGGCTTGGATGGCGGCGGTAGCGCAGCGCATCGACGATCCAGACGTCGAGGCCTTCGAGCAGCGCCTGGGACTCGTCCGGTATGTCGCTGAGATCGGGCGTATAGGCGAGATCGCCGAATCGGAAGCCGAGGGCGTCGATGTCGCCGTGGCGGAACAGGATCGGCAGCGCCTCGACCGGTCCGCCCGGACCGTCCAGCGCGACTTTCTCGCCGGGAACGAGCCGGTGTTCGCGCAGCAGCGGCGGATATTGGCTGCCTTCCGGCGTCCGGAAAATGTAGTCGAACTTCTCCCGCACGCCCCGTGAGGTCGCCGCGTCCATGTAGACCGGCAGCAGACGCCGCTGCTCGATCACATAGGGGCGGACGTCGTCGATGCCGTGGATATGGTCGGCGTGCGCATGGGTCAGCAGCACTGCGTCGATGTGCATGACGCGCGCGTCGAGCAATTGCTCGCGAATGTCCGGTCCGAGGTCGACCACGACCTCGGTCGAGCCCGCGATGCCCGAACGGGAGACCGACAGCGCGCAACGGCGGCGGCGGTTCTTCGGATTCGAGGGATCGCAAGCGCCCCAACCCTGGGCGACGCGCGGCACGCCCGCCGACGAGCCGCAGCCAAGGATCGTGGCGGTGTAGCTCATGCAGTCAGCGGCGGCATCTTCGAGAAGATGCGCAGCGCATTGGCCGTGGTCGCGGCAGCCATTTCGGCTGCGCCGATTCCGCGCGCTTCCGCCAGCACGGCCGCCGTCTTCGTCACATAGGCCGGCTCGTTGCGCTTGCCACGAAATGGCGTGGGCGCGAGGAAAGGCGCGTCGGTTTCCACCAGCAGACGGTCGAGCGGGGCTGCGGCGGCTATGTCGCGCAGCTCCTGCGAATTCTTGAACGTCACGACGCCGGAGAAGGAAATGTAAAGCCCGAGCGCCAGCGCGCGCTCGGCCAGTTCCCGCGACGCCGTGAAGCAATGGAGCAGGGCCTTGAAAGCCCCCTTCCCCATCTCGTCCTCCAGGATCGCCGCCGTATCGGCGTCCGCGTCGCGCGTATGGATGACGAGCGGCAGACCGCTCTCGCGCGCAGCGGCGATATGCGTCCGGAAAACCCGCTGCGCCACGTCGCGTGGCGCGCGGTCGTAGTGATAGTCGAGCCCCGCCTCGCCGATGCCGACGCATTTGGGATGCCGCGCCAGCGCGACGAGTTCGGCCGCGCTGGCCTCGGGCGTGTCGTGCGCGTGATGGGGATGCGCGCCGACCGTGCAGAACACGTCGTCGTAGGCCTCCGCGATCCCGGCATAGGTCGGGAAGCGTTCGACATGCGTCGAGATGGTGATCATCCGGCCGACGCCGGCCTCGCGCGCGCGCGCGACGATCGCGTCGCGCTCGGGCGCGAAATCGGGGAAGTCGAGGTGGCAATGGGTGTCGATGAGCATTGGGAACAGCCGGCCGCGTCAGTATGCGACGTCGGTCTTGGAAAAATCGTCGCCCTTGAAGAGCAGCGGCGCGCCAAGAGCCTTGGCGCAGGCATAGGCGAAACAATCGCCGAAATTCAGATCGGCGGGATGGCCGACGGCCTTTCCATAGCGGGCTGCGGCCTCGATCGCGATCCGCCCCATTACGGGCGTGACCTCGATTTCGCAAATATCGTTGGCGCGGACAAAAGCGTCGACTGTGGCCTGCGCGAGTTCAATTTCAGCATGGGAGGCTTTGCGACCAGCTTTGGCGCTCGCCGCGCGCGCCAGCGACACTGTGGCTTCGAACAACGTTAGCGGCGACACTCTCAATTGTCCCCGCCGCGCATCGATCGTGCTGGCAATTCTGGCTGCGTCGCTCTCGCGATTGAGGACCGCGATGATCGCGGACGCGTCCACGACCATCACTCGCCCCACATTTCGTCGCTGAACCGTTTCTGGTCGAAATCAGGATTTGGCAAGCCAAGCTTGTCTGCGAGCGCGAAAGCCTCGGCGTTGCGCTCGGCGAACGACTTCTGGGCGGCGACGCGCTCGAGTTCATGCTCGAGCGCAAGCCGCACCGCTTCTGTCTTCGTCCTTGCGCCGGTCGCTTCCTGTACCCGCGCAGCCAGTGCGTCGACGGTGTCGTCGCGAATGTAAAGAGACATGCGCCCTCCTGAATATTCACTTATCACAAAATGAATATTCACGCCAGCGGGAATGGTTCAGCCGCCACCGCGTCCATGCCCGGCGTCGAGGGTGAAGACGCGATAGACGCACAGGGCGGTCAGGATCAATTCGCCGTCGGCTTCCAGGTCGACATCGAGGAAGGCGAGCGTCTTGGTGAGCTTGCGCAGCCGCGCCCGCCCCTCGACCCAGGCCCCGACCTTGCCGGCGGCCACGAAGCGGCTGTCGAGCGCGATCGTCGCGCATTTGCGCCCGCAGGAATGCTCGATCAGATGGCCGGTCAGCGTGTCCGCGAAGGCCGTCAGCGCGCCGCCGTGGATGACCCCGTTCGGATTGCCGTGGCGCCCGTCCGACTGGAAACCGTAGACAAGGCTTTCGCCGTCCTGTCGCCAGTAATAGGGCCCCAAGAGCCCGATCAGGCCCTCCTTGGTGAAGCCCATCGGCTCAAATCCATCGGGCCGCGTCATGCCGTCTCCCTTCTTTGCAAATGCAGCCGCTACCCGGCTTCCATGTAGCGCGGGAAGATCGGCGCCGGCGCGGGCAGGGCCGTCCCCTCCCCCAGCCTGCGCTCGGGCGTCGCATTCGTGAAGTCGCGGGCGTCGGCCGGCTGGGCCAAGACATCGAGCAGCTTGCCCATTGCGCCGGGCATGGCCGGCTGCGCCATGATCGCCACGACGCGCAGCACTTCCGCCGTCACGCCGAGCACGGTCGCCATGCGCGAAAAATCGGTCTTGCGCTTGGTCCAGGGTTCTTCGCTGGCGAAATAGCGGTTGGCGTCGGCGACCACCTTGAACGTCTCGGCCAGCGTCGTGTGAATGGCGAAGCTCCGCATCGCCGCCCGGCATTTCTCGGGCAGCGCATAGGCGGCGTCGAGAATGGCGCGGTCGGCGTCCGTCAGCTCGCCCCACGCGGGCGCCCTGCCCTCGCAATTCTTGGCGATCATGGACAGCGAGCGCTGCGCGAGATTGCCGAGGTCGTTGGCGAGATCGGCGTTGGTGCGCGCCACGATCGCCTCGTGCGAATAGGAGCCGTCCTGCCCGAACGGCACTTCGCGCAGGAAGAAATAGCGCATCTGGTCGAGACCGTAGTCGCGCACGAGATCGGCCGGGCCGATGACGTTGCCGACCGATTTCGACATCTTCTCCCCGCGATTGAACAGGAAGCCGTGCACAACGACCTGCTTCGGCAGCGGCAAACCGGCCGACATCAGGAACGCCGGCCAGTAAATGGCGTGAAAGCGCGTGATGTCCTTGCCGATCACATGCGCGTCGCACGGCCAGAATTTTGCGCGAGGCGCCGCCGGGTCGGGAAAGCCGGTCGCGGTGATGTAGTTCGTAAGCGCGTCGACCCAGACATACATCACGTGCTTCGGGTCGCCCGGCACCGGCACGCCCCAATTGAAATTGGTGCGCGAGATCGAGAGGTCTTCGAGTCCGCGCTTCACGAAGGCGACGATCTCGTTCCGATAGGTCTCCGGCGTGACGAATTCCGGGTTTGCCTCGTAATGGGCGAGCAGCCGGTCGGCATAGGCGGACAGCCTGAAGAGGTAGTTCTCCTCCTCCATCCATTCGACCGGGCTGCCGGTCGGCGCGAATTTTCGGCCCTCGGCATTCGTGGTCAGTTCGCCCTCGTCGAAATAGGCCTCGTCGCGGACCGAGTACCACCCGGCGTATTTCGACAGGTAGATGTCGCCGTTCGCCTGCATCCGCTTCCAGATTTCGGTGACGGCGGCGGCATGGCGCGGCTGCGTCGTGCGCACGAAATCGTCGGTCGGCGCGTTGAGGAGATCGCCGAGCGTGGCGAAATCGGCGGCGACCTTGTCCACGAATTCCTGCGGCGTCACGCCTTCACGGGCGGCCGTCTGCTGCACCTTCAGGCCGTATTCGTCCATGCCGGTGATGAAGAACACGTCATGCCCGTCGAGCCGCTTGAAGCGGGCGATGAAATCCGTGGCGATGCGCTCGTAGGCGTGGCCGATGTGCGGCGCGCCATTCGCGTAGGGAATGGCGGTGGAAATCATGAAGTGCGGACGGCTGGTCATGCGCGCGGGTTTACAGGGGATTGGCGATCAAGGCGAGATGGTTGCGCGAAGCCAGTTCCCATATTTCGGCAGGCGGCATGATTGATACGCAACAAAGGAAAGGTTTTCCCTTCGCGTTAGCGTGAACATGTGTCGCACGTAGGGAGGCAGCATGCGCATATTTCGGGCCCGTGAGCGGCGCTGGACGTTCGTCTTTGCCGGGCTGGTGGGAGCAGCATTGATAGCCGGAACTGCGCAAGCTGAAGAGTTCACGGGGACTCTGAAAAAGATCGCGGATATCGACAGCATCGTCATAGGCCACCGTGAAACGTCGTCCCCTTTTTCGTTCGTCGACGCGAACAAACAGCCAGCCGGATATGCTGTCGACTTATGCCTCAAGATTGTGGACGAGGTGAGAATAATTTTGAAGAAGCCCGACCTCGCGGTGAAATACGTGGCCGTCAACGCTCAGAACCGTATCCCGATGGTCGTCGACGGCAGCGTAGACCTCGAATGCGGCAGTACGACCAATACGCTCACGCGGCAGCAGCAAGTTGATTTCTCGGCCGTGTACTTCACCACCGGCACGCGTCTGCTGAAGTGGAAGACCAAGAGGATAAATGAGATAGAGGACATGGCCGGCATGACCATCGCCGTCGTCGGCGGCTCAACAAACGAGAAGGCGCTGAAGGGATTCATCGATGCGGGGCAGGCGCGAGGCGTACAGCTCTTTCTCACAAAGGACTACGCAGAGGGATTTTCGGCACTCGAAGCAAAGAAGGTGGATGCGTTCGCCACAGACGACATCGTCCTGTTCGGCTTGCTTGCCAAGTCAGACAAGAAGCAGGATTTCGAGATCGTCGGCCGCTATCTCACCTATGATCCCTATGGCGTCATGTTCCGCCGCGGCGATCCGGAATTTCGTTTGGCGGTGAACAGAGCGCTGGCGCGGGTTTTTCGTTCGGGCGAGATCGCCAAGATTTACGCCAAGTGGTTCGATCCGATTTCCGTGCCCATGAGCCAATTGCTGAAGGCCGGATTTGAGCTGCAAGCGATCCCTGACTGAGGTCCGCGACCGGTCGAAAGCCTCGCCCCCTACCGCGTCGCCGCCTCCAGTTCCTCGAACATCCCCAGGATCAGCGCCCGCTTGTCGAGATTGTAGATTTCCGTTTCGCGCACGGACTTGCCGATCCTCTCCCAGGCTTCCGCCACCGGCGCGAGGCGGCGCGGACTTTGGCCGGACGCTTCCTTCACGCGGCCGTCGAGCCAAGCGAACACCGTCTCGACGAAGGCGTCGAATTCGTTGGCCGCCGTCGGGCGGGCGACGGCGTCGATCAGCTTCTGCACGCCGCCCCAGTCGATCTTTGGCAGGTTGCGCAGCAGGTCCTCCGTCAGACGGGCCGACGCCGCGCCCTGCCGCGCCAGGATGCGGATCGCCTCGCGCACCGAGCCGTCGGCGCGATGCGCCGCCTTCTCGATCTCGGCATGGCTGTATTTGCCGAACGCTTCGCCCTGCGCCTCGATGGCGTGGACGATCTCGGATGGTTTCAGCGGCTGCAGCATCAGCTTGCGGCAGCGCGAGCGGATCGTCGGCAGGAGGCGGCCGGGCTGGTGGGCCAGGATCAGGAACAGCGCCTTGGCCGGCGGCTCCTCCACCATCTTGAGCAGCGCGTTGGCGCTCGACTTGTTCAGTTCGTCGGCGCAATCGACGATGCAGACGCGCCAGCCGCCGCTCGCGGCATTGTGGTGGAACATGTGCAGCGCGCGCCGCGCGTCGTCGACGCGGATTTCGGTGAAATGCTTCGGCGGCTTCGCTTGGAAGTTCCACTCGCGCCGCAACAGGAAGATGTCCGGGGCCGACAGCGAGTCGACGAGATGGGACGCCTTGGCGTCGGGATCGACGTAGAGGTCGCTCGCCCTTTGCGCGGCCGGCAGGCCGGGATCTGGATGGGCGGCGAGAAACCGCGCGATCCGCCACGCGAAGGTCGCCTTGCCCACCCCGGGCCTGCCGCCGATCAGCCAGGCGTGCGGCAGCCGGTCGGCCTTGTAGGCCTCGAGAAAGGCGCGCTCCGCCGCTTTGTGGCCAAACAAAGTCTTGTTGACGCGCGGCGCCAGCGCGCCGTCCAGAACGTCGCTTTCGGGCGGCGCCTCGTCGCGGCGGCGCGCGGTCACGCCCCGCCCCGCTTCAGTTCCGCGGGAAAGGCCTCGCGCGCCGCCGCCCAGACGCGGTCGGCGATCTCGTGTTCGGGCAGGGTCGCGTCGATCACGCGCACACGGGCCGGCTCCTCGCGGGCGATGTCGAGAAAGGCCTCCCGCAGAGCCATGTGGAAGGCGATCTGCTCGCCCTCGAAACGGTCCGCGGCGGCCTCGCCCGCCCGCGCGCGGGCGCGGGCCAGCCCGACCTCCGGATCGAGATCGAGCAGGATGGTGAGATCGGGCTTCATCGGCCCGACCACGACGCGCTCGAGCATGGCGATCAGCTCGGGCCGAGCCTTGCCGGCCGCGCCCTGGTAGGCGCGGGTCGAATCGGCGAAGCGGTCGCACACCACCCAGGCGCCCGCCGCCAGCGCCGGGCCGATCAGCGTGTCGATGTGATCGATGCGCGCCGCGCCGAACAGGATGGCTTCGCCGAAAGGCCCGAGATCGGCCGCCCTGCCGGAGAGAAGCGCGGCGCGCAGCGCTTCCGCGCGGGGGGAGCCGCCTGGTTCGCGCGTGGCGATCGCGCGCAGGCCGGCCTGTTCGAGATGGGCGACGAGATGGCGGACCTGCGTCGACTTGCCCGCCCCCTCTCCGCCCTCGAAGGTCACGAAGCGGCCGGGGGCGATCCGCGCGGCGGCGGCGTCGGGCTTGTCGATCAAGGGCGCATTCATTTCTTCAGGACGTATTTGCGCATCATTTGGCCGACGAATTCCATGCCGGCATCGAGCGAGCGGCGCGGCAGCGAGCCCACGACGACCTCCTCCTGCGCCTGCAACGGAATGTCGAGCGCCAGCGCCTGGCCGCGGGTCAGCTTGAGGCGGGCGACGACCGCGCCCTTCCTGATCGGCGGGGTCAGCGGGCCGTCGAACACGATCTTGCCCTGCAGCCGCTCCCCGGAGCCGCGCGGCAGGAAGATCTTGACCTTCTGCGCCGCGGCGACCGGAACCTCGTGGGGCTGGCCGCCGTAGACGGGCACCGCGCCGATCGTCTCGCCGGCCTCGAACAGGGTCTTGGCGTCGAGCGAACGGAAGCCCCAGAGCAGCAGCTTGCGCGCGTCCTCGGCGCGCTCGGAGGCCGTCTTGCACCCGTTGAGCGCCACGATCAGGCGCTGGTTGTTCTCGACCGCCGAGCCGACGATGGCGTAGCCGCTCTCGTCGATATTGCCGGTCTTGAGCCCGTCGGCGCCGAGGTTCATGAGCAGCAGCGGATTGCGGTTCTGCTGCGCGATCTTGTTCCAGGTGAACGAGCGCTCGCTGAAATACTTGTAGTAGTCGGGATAGGTCTGGATGAGGTGGGCCGAGAGCTGCGCCATCTCCCGCACGCTGGTCTTCTGCCGTGGATCGCTGCGGCCCCAGGAATTGGAAAAGGTCGAGCGCCTCAGGCCCAGTTCGCGCGCGCGGCGGGTCATCGCCTCGCCGAAGGCTTCTTCCGTTCCGGCGAGGCCCTCGGCGATCGCGATCGCGGCGTCGTTGCCGGAATCGACCAGAAGGCCGCGAATGAGGTCCTCGATCCGCACCTGCGAGTGCAGCGAGGCGAACATGCTCGAGCCCTTGGAAGGCGCCCCGCCCTCGCGCCAGGCCTTTTCGGAAATCTCGTAGGTCTGGTCGAGCGTGACCTTGCCTTCCCGCAGCGCCCGGAACAGCAGTTCCGCGGTCATGATCTTGGCGGTGGAGGCGGGCGAAGCGAGTTCGTCGGCGTTGCGCTCGAAGATGAAGGACTGGCTCTCGGCGTCCATCAGGACGGCCTGGCGGCAGGCGACGCTGACCGTCGCGGTCTGCGCCAGCGCCGCCGACGAGGCGAGGAGGCCGAACGCCGTCGCTGCGCGCGCCATGAGTGCCGGAATGCCCAAGATCCGCTTCGCCTTTCGCTCGCGTCGCGCGGCGGTCCGCCGGCGACGCACGCTTCCCATGCCCGAAACAGGCGAACCAGATTAGCGGCGAACGGTTCGGTGCGGAAGCGTTTGGAAGATCAGCGTTCCGCCATGTCGGCGCGGACGGCGGCGCGCGAGCGCGCAGCCGAGGTCACGCCGGCCATCGCGACCGTGCGGCGCCCGGCGATCGGCGTTCCGGCGCCCGGAATGGTGCCGAGATCGAAGGGACGCGACGGCGGCAGCGGCGCGGCCGCGAGCGGACGGCTCGCGGGCGCTTCGGCCTGCGGCTCGTCGCCCTCGGCGTCGGTCGCGCTGGCGGTCGTCTGCGGACGCAGCGCGGCCAGGCGCGGGCGCTCGGGGGGCCGTTCGGCGACCATCGTCGGCGCGCTGGTCGGCATGCCGTCGATCGTCGCCGGCGAACCGTCGGTTCGCAGCGAGGCGAGCAAGGCGCCGTCGTTGGAACCGCGGATCGGCGCCTTCGCCAGATATTCGACGCGGACCTTGGCCGTGCCGAAATGCCGGAACTGGAGCGCCTCGGCGACGCGCTGCGACACGTCCATCACGCGCCCGCCGTGGTAGGGGCCGCGGTCGTTGACGCGCACGACGATCGAATGCTGGTTGCGCAGATTTGTGACGCGCGCATAGCTCGGCAGCGGCATCGTCGGATGGGCCGCGGAAATCGAGGCGCGGTCGAAAATCTCGCCATTGGCCGTCTTGCGGCCGTGGAAATCGGCGCCGTACCAGGAGGCCATGCCGACCTGCGCCACGCGGCGCTCGGAAGGATAATAGGTCTTGCCGGCGATCTGGTAGGGCCGGCCGACCATGTACTGCCCGCCGCCCTTCGGCACTTCCTGGCCGTCGGCGACGACGCGCGGCGAGGCCGCCACGCCGTATTTGGGATCGATGCCCCCGCCGCCGCCGGAATAGCGCTGGTTGTTCTGGGCGCAGCCGGCCAGCGCTGCGGCGCAGGCGGCAATGGCGAGAACGCGCGCGCCGGGAATGGCGGCGGAAATTTCGGAACGCATGGCAGGACGCATGAACTTGTACGCTTTACTCAGGAACGAACTCGATCGCTTGCTGTGCGTCACGGCGCGGTCCTGTCCCCTCGGCGCGCCCCGCTGGCGGCAAGCCGGGGCACGTTCTACCTATTTGTTTAAGCGACCTTTAAACGAGCCGACCGTCGAGGTCGAGACCTCGGCCGCGGCCGTTTCGGCGCTCGAGGCGAGGAGGCGTGCCGATCGGGGCGGAATTGCGGCGCGGGCGCCATCTCGCCGCTAACATGCTGATGTGTTACGTTATATATGTGTCCTAATCGTATGTATTATATAAGATATTGCTGATTGTAGCAGAATTGTCGCGGAGCGGCGAATTCGCAGCCGATGAAGCCCGGGCGACGCCTCCGCGTCGGCCGCTGGCGACCCCGCGCGCGACCGTCCGCGCCGCCATGCCGCAGCGGCGCCTTTCAAGAATCCGCGCGCCCTGTCATAAGCGGCGGCGCCGGAAGGGTGGCCGAGTGGTTTAAGGCAGCGGTCTTGAAAACCGCCGTGGGCGCAAGTTCACCGTGGGTTCGAATCCCACCTCTTCCGCCATTTCCCCGCGCCGTCGGTCAGCTCTCGTCCGAGGCCGAGTTGAGCTTGCGTTGCGCCCAGATCATGCCGAAGGCGATGGCGCAGCAGGCCATGGTCATGATCAGCTGGTAGGCGCCGTTGGCGTCGGCCAGCGCGAAACTGTCGTGGGGCGGAATGACCCAGTAGAGCGTCCCCAGAACGACGCCGACGATGGCGCCGAGGCCCGCCCAGGCTCCGAGATAGACCGCCAGCAGCACGAGGGCGAGCAGGCCGACCACGACCGCGCCAGAGGCGACGCCGAGATTGGCGGTCTGGCTCATGAAGGCCGAAACGCCGCCCGCGCTGGCGCCGCCGGCGAACAGCGCCAGCCGGTAGGCGAGCGGGTAGTTCCTGGCGTTCGACCGCAGCGTCCGCCTGAAGGTCGTTTCGCCCGCCACGAGACCGACCGCCACGCTCAGGATCAGCACCCACAGCGGCGCGCCCAGGATCATCTGCGTGTGCCCGATCGCAAGCCCCGCGACGAGGCCGATCAGGTTCGACCAGATGCGAAAGACAGCCGCCAGATCATTGCGCTTGATCATGTGGACGGATCGCAATCGGCTTCGGGCATTGAAGGATCCGGCGAAGCGCGATTTCGCCGGGCGCGTGTCGGACTTGAATTCGCGCGGGCTCAAGCTGGATCAAACGGCAGGATTCCGCAAGTCCGGAGCGTCGCGGCCGCCGCGCCGCGATCGTGGCCGGGCAGGTCGGCGGCGTGCGGGAGCGCACAGCGGCGGGATCGGGCAGAGCGTAGACATATTCCCATACCTCCTCCCTCTTGCCCGGCCGTGCGCCGGGCTTTTTTTTGGCGGCGGCAAGAGGCCGGTCCGGCGATTCACCATGCGAGCGAATAGACGCGCCGTCGCAGCAAGGTCGCATGGACTGCGATTCGGGATGCCGCTAGTTTTTATATTCTGTTAATACTTGTACGGGCGGTCCGAAGATGGCCGGATATCATGCTGCGCGCAGAATTTGTCTTTCCACGACGCTGCTGCTCGCAACGGCGGGAACGGCCGGGGCCGCGTCTCCATCCCAATCTTTCTATGGTTCGGTTACGACGCCGCGCGGCGTCACGACCGTCATCGGTCCCACCGCCTCGACCCTGGCGCTGACGTCCCTGTCGTTCGACAATTTCTACGATCAGATCAACGGCGCGTCGACCGGCGTCAGCCTGTGGGCGACGATCAGCTCGGCCGCCAATTGCACCGGCAATGTGAGCGGTTTCCTGATCGGCCGGTTCCAGGCCCGGGCCGGCGAGACGCAGCACCTGACCTTTGCCGCGCCGGCGCTGATGCAGCCCCGCGTCCCGGGCCAATATCTCTGCCTCACCGCCAATGTGCTGGGGCCGACGGGCGCGAGCGCGCTCGCCGCGCCGATGGTGAACTATTCCGGCTACGTCGTTTCGGGGAGCGCCCCATGAGCGCCGGAACGTCTCGGTCCCCTCGACCCGTTCGCCCGCTTCGGAAAGGCAGACGCCGCCCATGAGAAAGATCACGCCACTCGCCGCCGCTCTGACGACGGGCCTCGCCTTCTTCGGCGCTTTCCCCGCGGTCGCGCAGACGGCGCCCGCCTCCTACGTCGTCTCGGCGCCGCTGAGGCAAAAGGGCCTGAATGTCCTCATGAGCCCCACGACCTCCACGGTCTCGGTCGCCTCGATCGTCTTCGACAATTGGTTCGAGCAGTTCAACGGCGCGACGGCGGGCATATTCGTCGGCGTCGCCTACAACACGGGCGGGGGCTGCACCGGCAACGCCGGCTACAAGGGCATCGGGCGATTCCAGGCGAAAGCCGGCGAAACCAGGGAGTTCAATTTTCCCGAGCCGCTGGTCGTGAAGCCCAATGTCGCCGGCCAGACGGCATGTCTGGTCGCCGCGCTGACCATCCAGGGCGACCCGGCCTATTTCTACCTGCCCTATGTGACCTTGTCGGGCTTCGTCGTCTCGGGCGCCTCGCCTTTCCCGGCGGCAGCGTCGACGAAGCTCACGACGGCGGCGTCGCGCGCCGAGGCGGCGCCGACGTCGGCGAAATAGCGGAGCGCCGGGCGATGCGCCGGCGCGGTGATCTGGCGCACCCCGCCGGGGCCGCCGAACGAGAGATCGCCGGTTGATTGTTCATGTCTGAACAGCCTATCGTCTGCAATGGACTCGCGCCGGCGGACGGTCGCGGAATTGTCCTCTGGAGACTCAAATGGCGATCGACGGCAAGTGGAATCTCACGGTCAACACGCCCATGGGCGCGCAGACATCGACACTCGAGGTGACCTCCTCCGGCGCGACCCTCACCGGCACGCAGGCGGGCGCGCAGGGCGCGCAGGCGATCAGCAACGGCGCGGTCAACGGCGACGAAGCGACCTGGTCGATCGACATCACCTCGCCCATGCCCATGACGTTGACCTTCAAGGGCAAGGTTGCGGGCGACCAGCTCTCGGGCGCCGTCACGCTCGGACCGTTCGGCGACTCGACCTTCATGGGCGAGCGGGCCTGAGGCCCGAGAGCCGCAAGCCTCCGGGCTCGCCTCGATCCCGGCTGCGGGCCTGAAGGCCCGCAGTCACGCCACCCGCGCGCTGCCCCATTCGTTCCAGCCGGCGAAACGCGGCGTCTTGGGCAAATACATTGTGTCGACGTCGGCGATCACGAAGCCGTTCGCCGCGATCGTCCGGGCCACCGGCCGCGACAGCCGGCAATTCCCCGCAATGACTTTCCACACGGGATCGAGCCGCCGCTGCCAGCGCGCGACGTCGCCATCGGGCGCGAGTCCGTGCTCGCAGAACAGAAGCGCGCCGTCCGGCTTCAGCACGCGGCGCGCCTCGGCGAGCACGCGCTCGACCGCGCCGACCGAGCAGAGCGTGTAGGTCGCCAGCACCGTGTCGAAGGAACGAGCCTCGAACGGCAGGTTCTCGCCGGCGGCCTGCATGATCGACACGGCGAGGCCTTTGGGGCGCGGCGCCCGTTCGGCCATGCCGCACATTTCGGCCGACGGATCGACGCCGGCGACGCTCTCGACGCGGGCGGAATCGTAGAAGGGCAGATTGAGCCCGCTCCCGATGCCTATTTCCAGCACGCGGCCTTTCGCGCGCGGAACGATCTTGCGCCGCTGGCGCATGATCGGCCGGCCGCCGCAGGCGCAACCGAGGAGACGGGGCAGGACGTAACGTTCGTAGAGCGAGGCCATCGTCCGTCAGACTAGATCAGCGCGCCGTCGAGCGAAATCGCCGGAATGCCGAAAAGCCGACCGATTTCGGCATTCGGAGCGCGCGTCTCGCGAAACGCCGCATTCCGCCTCCTCGCCGCGCGCGCTACCCGTTCGCGGGAGCGCCCGTCGCCTGCGGATGCGGGCGCCGCTCGACCAGCCCGCGCGCCACGCGGCGCACGCGATCCGTTTTCGCTTCCGTGTACCGCGAGAAGGCCCAGGAAGCGGCGACGGCGGCGACGAGGATCGCGAGAAAGACCAGCCAATGCGCCGCGCTCGTCGGCGCCGAGCGGAAGCCGAAGCCGAGGAAATGCTGCGCGGCGGCGCAGAGGAAGACCACGACCGGCATGTGCAGGGCATACAACGAATAGGAAAAGTCCGAGAGCGCGCGGTGCGCGGGCCATTCGCACCAGCGCCAGACCGGCCTGGCGTCGAAGCGCAGCGTCAGCAGAAGATTGGCGAAGCAAAGCGCGATGGCCGCGTCGGCGAGGCCGCCGATCCACCAGACCTCGATCAGCGAGTGGCGCACGAACAGGCGCAGGCCGAGCGACGCCGCGAGGAAAAGTCCGAGAGCCAGCGCGCGCCGTCGCACGAGCGGCTTCGACAGGCGCGCGGCGACGACGCCGAGGCTCCAGAGCGCGAAGCCGAACAGATGGTAGCTCAGCGTCCACGACATCAGGATGGTGATCGCGACGCCGGCGACGAAGCCGATCATGCGGGCGCGGGCGCCGTAGGCCGGCGCGAAGGGCATGATGAGCAGTGCAAAGGCGACGTAGTACCAATATTCGTGCGCAAGCGTCCAAAGCGCCGAATTCGTTCCGAAATAGCGGAAGAACGTGTCCTGGAGGTTGAAGAGGTTGGCCCAGAATTCCAGCGCGCCGGACCGGTCGGCGAATTCGGGCAGCGCATAGACGCCGGTATCGGCGAACAGCGCGCGGCCGGCGGCGTCGAGCAGCGCGGTGGCGACGAGAACCGGCAGCAGGACGACGTAGATGCGCGTCGTGCGGTCGACGAGATAGGTCGACAGGAACGGGCGCCCTGCCCGCGCCGCCTTCAGTGCGCCGCCGCCGACGAGAAACCCGGACAGCACGAAGAAGACGACGACCGCCTGATGCGCGAAGCCGTACAGGAGCCATGCGAGATAGGCGAGCGGCCCGCGCGAATCCGCGGGCATGTCGGCAAGCCGCACAAGCGCGTTCGCCTCGACATGCGTGAAGAGAACCGCGAGCGCCGCGATCCAGCGGGCGACGTCGATGAAACGCGAGACCTGTGGCGACAGGGGCTGCTGCGACACGGTGGAACCTCCGCCGGCTCGGATCGCCGGAGGAGGAAATTATCATTCGGGCGCGCCCGAGGCCCGACAAACCGCGGCTTGCCGTTAATCGCCATGGCTAATGCGGGCTTAATCGTTCGACGGTCACGCGCGCATTTCGCGACGGTTGCGCTTGCGCGCGGGACGTCACTCCCGGCTCAGGCGACGCATCATTTCGCGCTCGAGCCCGTCGGTGATCTTGCCGCCGCAATTTCCATAGACCGCGCGACCGGCCGCCGCTTCCTCCGCCGCCTCGTCCCATGCCGCGAGCCAGTCGAGCGCACGGCGCGGCAGAGCGGCGACCGTTTCGAGAACGCCGGCGCGACGCGGGGCGAGGGGTTGCGCGAACCGCGCCTGATCGGCATCGCAGACATAAGCCATGACAGTCTCCTGATCTCTTGCCGGACAGACGAGGATTTTTCGCCTCCGGGAGTGTCGTGAGGCAAGATGAGCCTTATAATGCTGGGTGACAAAGGATGATGTTTCAGCCGACGGGTGAGATTTTCTCATGGACAGTCGCTCGTGAACCGCCCGCTTCCGCCGCTGAACGCGCTGCGCGCCTTCGAGGCGACGGCCCGCCATCTCAGCATGGCGCGGGCCGCCGACGAGCTGAATGTCACGCCGGGCGCGCTCAGCCATCAGATTCGCGGGCTCGAGGCTTTCCTCGGGGTCGAACTGTTCGAGCGCGGCGTGCGCTCGATCGCCCTGACCGGGGCCGGCGCCCGGCTGTTTCCCGGGCTGCGCGCCGCCTTTCTGCAGATGCGCGAGGCGGTCGACGCCCTCGGCGAAGCCGACCGCGACCGCATGCTCGTCGTCAGCGCCCTGCCCGGCTTCACCGCCAAATGGCTCGCGCCGCGCCTCTACCGTTTCGCCGCCGCGCATCCGGAGATCGACACGCGCGTCTCTTCCACCGGCGCGCTCGCCAATTTCCGCACCGACGGCGTCCACGTCGCCCTCCGCAACCTGCCGGCCGATTTCGTCGTCGAGCCCGATCTGGCGGTCGAGCGCCTGTTCGAGGCCTCCTACGTGCCGGTGTGCAGCCCGAAGCTGATCGAGCGGCTCGGCGCGTTCGAGACGCCGGCGGCGCTGCGCAACGCGCCTCTGATCCACGACGATTCGCTGTCGACCTGGACGAAGACGATCGGCTGGGCCGAATGGTTTGCGCGCGCTGGCGTAGCGGATGTGGACGCTTCCCGGGGCCTGCGCTTTTCCAGCGCCGACCACGCGCTCGACGCGACGGTCGAGGGCGCGGGCGTGCTGCTCGCCTCGGACGTGCTCGCCTACGACGAATTGCGCACCGGCCGGCTCGTCATGCCCTTCGATCTCAAGATGTCGTCCGGACGCATCTATTGCGTCGTCTATCCCCGGCGCCTGCAGGACCGTCCCGCCGTGCGCGCCTTCCGCGACTGGGTCAGGGAGGAGGAGGCGCGGATGCGGTGGGGCGATTGCGTGGGCGCCTGCACGCGTTCCGTCGACGTCCGCGCGCAGTGACCGGATCGGCGGCGCCCGGCCGTCAAATTTCGGGCAGCGCGCCGCAATTTCGCGCCGCGGCTCGCCGGCGCCGGCTTAACAAGCGTCAATCCGGCTCCTCGGCTTAAGAAGAAGGCGCCCAAATTCCACGCTCGGCGCCTCCGGCGGAACAAATCCGCGGCCTGGGCGCCGGACCGGGAAGGATTGGCGCCCGCATTGCTTTTCGCCCCCCGGAAGATGCGCGCCGGCCGTGACGGCGACGCGAGAAAGCGAGGCGGTCCCCATGGCTTATCTGGCCCCATCCGAATTCGTCGTCAAAATGGTCGACGCCGGCGAATCCAAGATCTTCATGTCGACGCGCGACACGGTCATCCGCGCCTACATGGCGGGCGCAATCCTGGCGCTCGCGGCGTGGTTCGCGATCACGATCAACGTGCAGACCGGCCAGCCGCTCGCCGGGGCGGTGCTGTTTCCGGTCGGCTTCGTCATGCTCTACCTGCTGGGCTTCGACCTGCTGACCGGCGTCTTCGTGCTCGCGCCGCTGGCGCTGTTCGACAAGCGCCCGGGCGTGACGATCGGCGGCGTGCTGCGCAACTGGGGCCTCGTCTTCGTCGGCAATTTCGCCGGCGCCATGACCGTCGCCTTCATGATGGCCTTCGTGACGACGTTCGGATTCACCGAGGCGCCGAACGCGGTCGGCGTCGCCATCGGCAAGACCGGCGAATCCCGCACGCTCGGCTATGCCGCGCACGGCTTTCCGGGAATGCTGACGCTGTTCATCCGCGGCATGCTCTGCAACTGGATGGTCTCGACCGGCGTCGTCGGCGCGATGATCTCGACGACGGTCTCGGGCAAGGCGATCGCCATGTGGATGCCGATCATGCTGTTCTTCTACATGGTGTTCGAACATTCCATCGTGAACATGTTCCTGTTCCCGTCGGGCCTTCTCCTCGGCGCGCATTTCTCGTGGCTCGACTATCTCATCTGGAACGAGATCCCGACGGTGCTCGGCAATCTCGCCGGCGGCCTCGCCTTCACCGGCCTGACGCTCTATGCGACGCATGTGCGCACGCTTCCCA
This sequence comes from Rhodoblastus sp., assembly GCA_039808645.1. GTDB lineage: Bacteria > Pseudomonadota > Alphaproteobacteria > Rhizobiales > Beijerinckiaceae > JAJXWB01. The sequence continues at coordinate 39,060 of JBDHTL010000011.1, forward strand.
AGCGCAGCATCGGCCAGACGGTCGCCGCCGAATAGAGGCGCAAAGGGCCCGGCTCCATTGGAGGCGGGCCCCTCCCGGAGCTTGCGATGAAGGTCAGCCTGCGCGTCTCGATCGGGCAATTCTCCGACCGGGGCCACAAGGAAACCAATCAGGATTTCTACGGCGCGCTCGTTCCGCGGGAGCCCGATCTGAGCCTGAAGGGAATCGCGATCGCGATCGCCGACGGGATCAGTTCGAGCGACGTGAGCGACGTGGCCGCGGAATCGGCGGTCAAGTCCTTCCTGTCGGACTATTACTGCACCTCGCCGGCCTGGTCGGCCAAGACCGCCGCCCAGCGCGTGATCGCGGCGGCCAATTCCTGGCTGCACGCGCAGAACCAGCGCAGCTTTCGCGCCTACGAAAAGGACCGGGGATATGTCACCACCTTCAGCGCCCTGGTGCTGAAAGGCGGTCAGGCGCATGTCTTCCACGTCGGGGATTCGCGCATCTATCGCCTGTCGCGCGGCGCGCTGGAACAGCTCACCAACGACCATCGCGTGGTCATGTCCGCGGCCGAGAGCTATCTCGGGCGCGCGCTCGGCGTGAATCCGCAGGTCGAGATCGACTATCGCCTGGAAAGCGTCGCGGCGGGCGAGGTTTTCGTGCTGGCGACGGACGGCGTGTACGATTTCGTTGAGCCGGCCTTCGTCGCCCGGGCGATCGCCGGCGCCGCCGATCTCGACGCCGCCGCGCGCGCAATCGGCGCGGAGGCGCTCGCGCGCGGCAGCGACGACAATCTCACCATCCAGATCGTGCGTGTCGACGAGGCGCCGCGCGGCGCCAAGGGCGACGCGCTTCCGGCCGCGGGCGACCTGCCGGTCCCGCCGATGCTGGAAGCCCGCGCGATCTTCGACGGCTACCGCATCGTCCGGCCCTTGCACGCCTCGGCGCGCAGCCACATCCATCTGGCCGAAGACATCGACAGCGGCGCGATCGTCGCGCTCAAGACGCCGTCGGTGGACCTGCGCGGCGATCCAGCCTACCTCAGGCGGTTCATGCTCGAGGAATGGGTGGCGCGGCGGCTGTCGAGCGCGCATGTGCTGAAGCCGAGCCCGGTCGAGCGCAAGCGCAATTTCCTCTATGTCGCCTTCGAATATGTGGAGGGCCAGACGCTCGCCCAGTGGATGATCGACCATCCGCGGGCGCATCTGGAGACGGTGCGCGGCATCGTCGATCAGGTCGCGCGCGGGCTGCTGGCGTTTCATCGCAAGGAGATGGTCCACCAGGACCTGCGGCCGGCCAACATCATGATCGACCGTTCCGGCACGGCGAAGATCATCGATTTCGGCTCGACCCGCGTCGCCGGCGTCGCGGAGACCGCAGGACCGGAGATCGACTCGCATATCCTGGGAACCGTCCAATATACGGCGCCCGAATATTTCCTCGGCGACGGCGGTTCGGCGCGCGCGGACGTGTTCTCGCTCGCGGCGATCGCCTATCACATGCTGACCGGCCGCCTGCCCTATGGCGCGAAGATCGCGCATGCCCGCACGCGCGCGCAGATGCGCAAGCTCGCCTATAGGCCGGCGCGCGACGACTTGAGCGACCTTCCCGCCTGGGTGGACGGCGCGTTGCGCAAGGGGCTCGATCCAGATCCGGAGCGGCGCTTTTCCGACCCGATGGAATTCGCCTTCGCGCTGCGCAACCCCGTCGTCGGCGCGCCGCCGTCGCGCCTGATCGAACGCGACCCGCTGAAGTTCTGGAAAATCGTCTGCGGACTGCTGGCGAGCGCGGCGGTCGTCCTTCTGTTCCTGCTGACGATGCGGCGCTGAGGCCGCGTCTCAATCGGGGCAGCGGACGTAGGTCTTGCCGCCCATCCTCAGCCGGTTCCTGCCGAGCGTGGCCAGCGTCACGGTCTCGCGTCGCTGGTTCCTGTTCGCGCGGTAGTCGTCCCAGAACTCGTAGCAGCGCAGCGAGAGTTTCGCGCCTGCGCCGGAGCGGCCGACCGTCTCGATGCGGCAATGATGCTCGTACTGGTCGAACAGCGGCGCCGCCTTGCCGTTCTCGCGGCCGGCGAGGTCGATCGACGTGCGCGAGTTCGGGCCCTCCTTGTCGCGGCATTCCTTCGCCGTCCGCGCCCAGATCCCCTCGAGCGCTGCGGCCGCCGCGGCCGATTGCGCCGCCAGCGCGAGAATGGTCGCCGTGGCGAGGGAACGGATCATGGGCGCACCTCGGACTGCGCGCTTGCTCATGACAAGGCTAAGTCGCATGATCGCGACACAAGCATGTCAGCGCAAGAGCGCAAACTGGAGCAGGCGTCAGATGAAACTCGTCCGTTACGGCAAGGCCGGAAAAGAAAAGCCCGGCGTGATCGACGCCAAGGGCAAGCTGCGCGACTGTTCCGACATCGTGTCCGACTGGGCGGGCGACGAACTGGCGCACAAGCACATCAAGAAGGTCGCCAAGGCGCTGAAGAAAGACGAACTGAAGGCCGTCTCGGGGTCGCCGCGCATCGGCGCCTGTGTCGGTCAACCCGGCAATTTCATCGCGGTCGGGCTGAATTATGCCGACCATGCCGCCGAATCCAACATGCCGATCCCGGCCGAGCCGATCCTGTTCAACAAGGCGCCGAACTGCATCGTCGGCCCCAACGACGACGTCGTGCTTCCCAAGGGCTCGAAGAAGACCGACTGGGAAGTCGAACTCGGCATCGTCATCGGCAAGCGCGCGTCCTACATCGGCGAAAGCGACGTGATGGACCATGTCGCCGGCTTCTGCCTCGCCAACGACGTGTCGGAACGCGAATATCAATTGGAGCGCGGCGGCAACTGGATGAAGGGCAAGAGCGCGCCGACCTTCGGGCCGCTCGGCCCTTGGCTGGTGACGCCCGACGAGGTCGGCGACGTGCAGAACCTCGGCATGTGGCTCGACGTCAACGGCGCCCGCATGCAGACGGGTTCGACAAGGACGATGATCTTCGACGTGAAGAAGATCGTTTCCTACATCTCGCATTTCATGACGCTGGACGTCGGCGACGTGATCGTCACCGGCACGCCGCCCGGCGTCGGCGCCGGCAAGAAGCCGCCGGTGTTCCTGAAGGCCGGCGACACGATGAGCCTCGGCATCGACAAGCTCGGCGAGCAGGCCTGTCGGGTTGTCGCGTGGGAGAAGTAGCGCGTCCCTGCATGTCGTCCCCGCGAAAGCGGGGATCCCAGCGACATCGCGCGTCGAAGAGACTGGATGCCCGCTTTCGCGGGCATGACAGCCATCACAATCCCAGCATCAGCTCCACGTTCTGCACGGCCGCGCCCGAGGCGCCCTTGCCGAGATTGTCGAGGCGCGCGATCAGCACGGCCTGGCGGCGGTTCTCGTTGGCGTAGACCATCAGCTCCAGGTCGTTCGTGCCGTTGAGCGCAAGCGCGTCGAGCCGGCCGGAGGCGTCCGGGCGCACGACGCGCACGTAGCGCTGCCCCGCGTAATGCTTCGACAGCGCGGCCTCCAGGTCGGCGGCCTTCGGCTTTCCGGGCAGCATGTCGAGCTGCAGCGGCGCGCTGACCAGCATGCCCTGCCGGAAATTGCCGACGGCGGGGACAAACAGCGGCCGCGCCGTCAGCGTCGACCATTTGACGATTTCGGGCACGTGCTTGTGTTCGAGCCCGAGCCCGTAGGCCTCGTACAGCGGGGCCTTGTGGGTCTCGTAGGCCTCGATCATCTGCCGCCCGCCGCCGGAATAGCCGGAAACCGCGTTGATGGTCAGCGGCCAGTCGGCCGGAAGCGCGCCGGCGTCGACCAGCGGCCGCAGCAGCGCGATGGCGCCGGTGGCGTAGCAGCCGGGGTTGGACACTTTGCGGGCGCGCCTGATCGCGTCGCCCTGCCCCGCCGCGAGTTCGGGAAACCCGTAGGTCCAGCCGTCGGCGACGCGATGCGCGGTGGAGGCGTCGAGCAGGCGCGGGCCGTCGGCGCCGAGGCTGTCGACGATGGCGGCCGTTTCGCGCGCCGCATCGTCCGGCAGGCAGAGAATGGCGAGATCGACGGAGGCGAGCAGTTCGGTCTTGGCGCCGGCGTCCTTGCGGCGCTCGGGATCGATCGAGACCAGCTCGACGCCCTTGTGCGGGCCGAGTTTTTCCCGGATCTCGAGGCCGGTCGTGCCGGCCTCGCCGTCGATGAAGATTCTTGCGGTCATGTCACGCCCCGAGCGCGCGGATTGGTCGGGGCCTTATAGACTCATCGCGCGCCGCTGTCGCCCGTGCCGGGCAAGCCTGGGGAGCGTCTCGGCGCCACGGCCGACGTGGCGCCGCTGCGCTCAGGTCAGGTTGTTCGCGATCGCGCCGAACTTGGCCGACAGGGTCGTGCCGAGCTTCTTGACCGCCGCGATCACCGCGACGCCGATCAGGGCGGCGATCAGGCTGTATTCGATGGCCGTGGCGCCGCTCTCGTCTTTCAGAAACAGCGAAATCGTCATTTTCATTGGCGCACCCTCGTTCGCGACAATTCAATGAGAGGACGATAGTCGGGACGCTCTGAGGAAAAGTAAACGCACGCCGGAAGCGATCTTTTCGCAAATTAACCACGCGCATGCGCAGACCTGGCCGCGCCCTGTACGGAGGTCCCTGCGCGGCGGCCGGTCGATCGACTTTCCCCAAGGTTCCCGAAGCATCTGCGCTTGAGCGTCGCCATTTCCCGCGCCGCGGTACGACGGTCTGACGATTGGAAATTCGGCAACCAATATTGCAACTACTGTTTGCGGCCGGCGGCATGTGCGCCCTGAGGGATCGTCGCCGACGCCGCGCCAGCGCGCGGCGCGAGCGTCCGGAGAGCTCTTGTCGCCGTGGCCGGCTCAGCGGCCGTGGCGCTTGAAATACTGGACCTCGCGCTCGTGCTTTTCCGCGGCTTCGCGCGAGTCGAAGGTGCCGAGATTCTTCCGCCTGCCGGTCTCAGGATCGACCTTGCGGGAATAGAGGCGGAACTGGCCGGATTTCAATTTCCTGATCATGGCGGTTTCCTCTATCGGCTTCAACGCGCGGGGCCGGAACAGGTTCGCCCGGCCCCCGACCAGAGGCGGAAAAGCAAAGCGGCGGCAATTCTGTCAGGCGAGCGAATAATCCCGGCGAATATTCTCTTCGTCCTGTTGCCTTTCCTTGGCCGCTGAACAAGTATCGGCTTGCGCACGAGGCTCGGGGGCAGCAGCGCGGGGTGACGCCGCTCTCGAGGGCTTGTTCGCGGGGAGAAAGTCGCAGCATCCAGGCGCGACCAATCGAGGGGCTCAACATGAAGAAAATCGTTCTGGCGCTCGCCGCGTCCGCCGGCCTTGTCTCGCCGGCGCTGGCGGCCGATACGCATGCCGCGTGGCAGGGCTTCTTCACCGTCACCGGAACGACCGCGGCCTGCGCCGGCATCGGCGGGACGTCGGTCGGCGACACGAATGTTTCGATATACCGGGCGGGCCTTTCTTCGACGGATCTCACGTCGATGAGCATCATCTTCACCCGTGCGGCCATCAATTTTCAGAACGACAGCGAAACCAACAATCCGCAGATGCGCGGCAGCGGGACGACCACGGTGCGCGCCATGAACGGCAAGGGCAAGCCGTTCCAGCAGGCGGCGACGTTCTCCAACATCGTGACGGCCCCCGCCTCGATTCTCGCCGGCACGGCCAACGTCACGATCACCGGGACGCTCAACGACATGTGGAACACCACCGGCTGCAACGTGACGTTCAAGGCCACCTATTCCAAGCAATTGTGATCTCCGCGCGTCGCGCGTCTCGTTTCCGGAGATGCGCGACGCCGCCTGTATGCCGGGTCATGGCGGAGGTCGCGAATTTCCGCGACCGCCATCCGGAAGCGGGGAAGTATTCATGAAGAAATTTCTTGCCGGTCTCGCCATGT
>JBDHTL010000012.1:0-42096 GCA_039808645.1 Rhodoblastus sp.
CCGCGCACAGCGAGGACGCATGAACTATCGAAAGCTTGGCCGCTCCGGTCTCGACGTCTCGAGCATTTGTCTCGGCACGATGAACTTCGGCGGCCCGACGGACGAGGCGACGTCCGCGCGCATCGTCGCGTCGGCGCGCGAGGCTGGCGTGAATTTCATCGATACGGCCGATGTCTACGGCGATGGGCGTTCGGAGGAGATCGTGGGGCGCGCGATCAAGGCGTCGCGCGGCGAATGGGTCGTGGCGACCAAGGTGGGCAACGCCTTCGGCAAGATCCGCAACCATCGGGGGCTATCGCGGGTGTGGATGATGCAGGCGTGCGAGGCCTCGCTGCGTCGCCTCGGCGTCGAGACGATCGACGTCTACTACCTGCATCGCGAGGATCACGGGACGGCGCTGGAAGAGACCATCATGGCGATCGGCGATCTCGTGCGCGCCGGCAAGATCCGGCATTTCGGCGTGTCGAATTTCCGGTCGTGGCGCGTGGCCGAGATCTGCGCGATCTGCGACCGGCTTGGCGTCGGCCGTCCCGTCGTCAGCCAGCCCTATTACAACGCCATGAACCGCATGCCGGAGGTCGAGCATCTGCCGGCCTGTGGCCATTACGGCCTTGGCGTCGTTCCCTATTCGCCGCTCGCGCGCGGCGTGCTGTCGGGAAAATACGATCCTTCCGCCCCGCCGCCCTCGGAGACGCGCGCGGGCCGTTCGGACGCGCGCATGATGCAGACGGAATGGCGTCCGGAATCGCTGGGGCTGGCGCAGGAGATCAAGCGCCACGCCGAGGCGCGCGGCATGACGAGCGGCCAGTTCGCGCTGCTGTGGGTTCTCAACAACCGCTTCGTGACATCGGCCATCGCGGGCCCGCGCACGGAAGGGCAATGGGCCGACTATCTGGGCGCGCTGGACCATGCGTTCACGGCCGAGGACGAGGCGCTTGTCGATCGCCTCGTCGTCGCCGGCCATCCCTCGACGCCGGGCTACAACGATCCGGCCTATCCGATCGAGGGGCGCAAACCGCGCACGAGCGCGCGCGGCGAAAGAGCGTAAGCCGGTATTTCGCGCGACGCGCGCGCCACGATTTGAAACCGATCAGCTTTTCTGCTTTCGAGCGATTCCGCTCGGAAGCAGGCCGATCCGGCCGACGGGCTACTATCCTTCCCGTCCCGTGCGGCCTTCGGCGTCCGATGCGATCCGCCCTGTTGTAGCGCGCCGTCCGTCCGGTTCTAGGCAGTCGCCAGCGCGGCCTTCGGGCGTTGCGTCCATAGCAGGAAAACGGCGCAGAGGATCGGGACGATCGCGCTCCACGAGCCGAAGGCGGTGAGCGCGAGCGCCACGGCCCAGAGCAGCGACAGCATGTGCTCCATCATCGCGACGAGCTTCGACTGGCTGTGGCGGCGCAGGATGTCGCCGCGTCGGCCGGGCACGGGATGCCAGAGATTGAGCAGCGCGGCGGCGAGCGCCGCCGCCGCCACATAGGCGGTCGTGACGAGCCCCGCCCTGAAGCCGGCCGACCAGACGAAGGCGAGCGGCAGGGCGATGACGACGACGAGCGGCAGGGCGATGGCTTCGAGCTTGCGCCGCTCGATCTCGCGGCGGGAGACCGGCGCGGTCGCGAGGAATTCAGGCGCGTCCTCGCTGGAGATGGCGAGCCAGGCGAGCGAGGCCGAAACGTTGGAGGCGACGGCGACGAGCGCCGGCGCGGTGGCGAGCGCCAGCGATCCGTTCGGCCCCATCGCGCGCCAGAGAACGACCGAGATCGGCATCGTGTAGATGATCTGCAGCAGGATTTGCGAGGCGAGACCCGGATCGCGCGAAACGAGCCGCCATTCCTTGCGGCGGAGCGCTGCGCCGACGCCGGCGCGAAAGCGCGTGAGGCGCCGGCGCGCGGGGGCCTCGCGGCGTTCCGAGCCGATGGCGGCGCCCGCGCCGCGCATGAAGAAATCGCCGAGCGTGAGGACGGCGGCGAGGAAGAGCGCGACGGAGGCGCCGCACCAGAGCGCGATCGCGCCCGGCTCGCCGGCCGCAGCGCGGACGGGAATCCATACGATGCTGTCTGGATCGAGCAGCCCGCCGGCGCGCGCGCCCGCGAGCCATTCTGATATCGCCATGCGCGTGGCGGGCGAGGCGATGCCGTAAGCCTGGATGCCGATGGCGAAGGAGGCGCCGATCAGCGTCGCCAGCACGTTGGCGACGACGCGGGTGCGGCGGGGCCCGACGAGGCGGAAGAGGCCGAGCATCAGGATCAGCCCGACGGCCGTGCCGAACAGGCCGGACGCCGCCAGCGCGGGATAGATCGTCAGCCAGCGGGCGTCGGCGAGGATGGCCAGCGCATTGGCGATCGGCAGGACGAAGATGGAGACCGACAGGATGGACTCGAGCGCGATGGCGAGGCTGCGCGCGGCGAAGACCGGCCGCGCGGGCATGGGCGAGGAGAGCACGATGTCGAGATCGCCGCGCGAATAGAGCGCGCGCGTCGCATTGGTCAGCGCCTGCGAGACGATCCAGGGCAGGATGAAGAGCGCGGCCGAGCCGACATAGGGATAGAGCGCGCGGCGGCCGTCGTCGAAATCCTCCAGCGCCACGTCGAGCGCGAGAAACGCCAGCGCGTGAAAGAACAGGATAGCCGCGCCGAGGATGAGCGCGATCTTGATCGGTCCGGACGAGCCGAAGAAGGCGCGCACGCGCCGGCGCGCGAGCCTCAGATCGTGCGCGGCGAACCAGAGGAAAGTCGCGGGGGCTGGTCGCATCAGGCGGCGCGGTCGGCGCGCGCGCCGGTCAGGCGCAGGAAGACTTCCTCGAGCGTCGAGCCGTCGCCGCCGGCCTGCGCCTGAAGGTCGGCAAGCCCGCCTTCCGCGACCAGGCGGCCGTGCTGGATGATGCCGATTCGGTCGGCAAGCCGTTCGGCCACTTCGAGGATATGGGTCGTCAGGATGACCGCGCAGCCGCGCCGCGTGCGTTCGCGCAGCAGGTCCTTCACGAGACGCGCGGCCTGCGCGTCGAGGCCGGTCAGGGGCTCGTCCAGCATCAGCAGTTTCGGATCGTGGATCAGTGCGCCCGCGAGCGCGACCTTCTGCTTCATGCCGCGCGAAAAGCCCTCGCAGCGCGATCGCGCATCGTCGGCGAGACCGAGCGTCGCCAGTAGCCCGTCGGCGCGCGGCTCCGCAATCTCCGGCGGCACGCCCCACAGGCCCGCGACGAATTCGAGATATTCGAGGGGGGTCAGCTTGTCGTAGAGCATCGGCTCGTCCGGCAGCCAGGCGGTCACGCGCTTGGCGGCGATCGGATCGCGCAGCGCGTCGCGGCCGAAGATGGCGATTGAACCGGAATCGGGCGGCAGCAGTCCGGCCACCATGCGCAGCGTCGTCGTCTTGCCGGCGCCGTTGGGGCCGAGCAGGGCGTAGAATTCGCCGGCGCGGATCGTCAGGTCGAGCCGGTCGACCGCCGGCTTGCCGAAGGATTTCGACAGGGCGCGCAAATGCAGGGCGGGACTGTCGTCGGGCTTTGTGTCGTCGGACATGGCGACTCCGGAGCGGACGGTTTCGGCGGGACGAAGCGCCGCATTTTAGCGGCGCGCCCTTGCCTTCGAGTTAACCGGCTGATGCGCCAGCGCGATTCGCCGGACCGCCGCGCGCCGCCGACCTTGTTTACATATCGGCGGTTTTGCTTAGCGCAATCGCGGCGGATCGGATAAAGTCCGCGGGTCAAATTCCGCCAGAAGGCAGAGGACGTTTTATGCGTAACAACAAGACCGAGGCCGCGAACGGCGCCGCGCAGGCCGTCGCCATGGCCGAAACCGGCGCGATCGATCAGGTCCGCGAACTGCTGTTCGGGGCCACCAAGCGGTCGACGGAGGCGCGGCTCGACGAGATCGACCGCCAGATCGAACTGCTGCGCGACGACATCAACGCGCGTTTCGCCTCGCTCGAAGCGATGCTGTCGCAGCAGGGCCGCGATACGGACGTCAAGCACAACAAGTCGATCGACAATATCGGGCAGGCGATCGCCGACCTCGGCGCGACCATCCGGGCGCTGGGAGCGGGCGGAAAGGCCCGTTGAGATGAACCGGCCGGCCGGCCAGTCGGAATTCGAGTTCGATCGCCTCAAGCAATTGCTGCTGCGGCCGGAGACCGACCGGCTGGAGGCGACGGAGGCGCGGATCGAGGCGCTCGCGCAGCGCGTCGGCACACCCGACCGGCTGGAAGCCGCCACGTCCGAAATCCTGGTCGAAGCTTTTCGCAAGGCCGAGGTCGCGCGCCATCGCGAACTCGCCGGCGCGGTCGCCCCCGTCGTCGTCGCCGCGATCCGCAACGAGATCAAGAATTCCAAGGACATGATGGTCGAGGCGCTCTACCCGATCACGGGACGCCTCGTCGCGGCGGCGGTCGCCAACGCCTTCCGCGATCTCGTGGCCGACCTCAACGAGCGCCTCGACCGCTCGCTGTCGACGCGCTACTGGCGGCTGCGCTTCCAGTCGCTCGTCACCGGCCGCCCGATCAGCGAACTGGCGCTCGCCGAGGCGCAGCGGCCGGAACTGCGGCGCCTGCTGCTGCTGGAACGCGGCAGCGGCCGGCTGGTCGCGTCGTGGCACGCCGACGGCGAAACCGACGACCAGTCGGAACTGGTCAGCGGGCTGATCGCGGCGATCACCGAATTCGCGTCCAGCGTCTACGGGTCGCGCAGCGGCGAATTGCGCACGCTGGACCTGGGCCAGGCGCGCGTCTTCCTGCGCGGCGCGCCGCTCTATCTCGTCGCGGCCGAATGCGCGGGCGCGCTCAGGCCCGAGCACGAGCGCGAGCTCGACGACGCCTTTCTCTCGCTGGTCTCGCGCATCGATCACGCGCCGGAGGAGGCCATGCCGGCGCTCGAACACATGGCCGCGACGCTGTTCAGGCAGCGCCTGCCAGCGGAGAAGAAATCGAGCCTGCCGCTGATCGCGGTCGGCTGCGCCGTGCTGGCGCTTCTCGGCTGGTGGGCGAGCGGGCCGATCCTGCGCGGCCTGCACGAGCGACGGATCGAGAGCGCCTTCGCGCAGGCGCGCGCGGCGAGGCCCGAACTCGACGCCTATCCGCTGCGCGTCGCGGTCGATCATGCGGCGGGAACCGTGACGCTCGCGGGACTTGCGCCCTCGGACGCCGCAGCGGGCGCTGTCCTCGACGCGCTGAAAGCTCCGGCCGACCCGTACAAGGTCGTCGCGCATATGACGAGCGTCGGCTCGATCGCGCAATTGCAGGACGTGCGCCGGCGCGAGGAGGAGATCGCCGCGCAACTCGCCCAACTCGCGGCGCGCGCGAGGGAGACGGACGCGCGGATCGCGGCGCTCGCCTCGGCCAGCGACGAGGCGGCGGGCGCGGCGCGGGCGGACGCCCGGACGATCTCGGACAGGCTTGCGACGCTGGCGACGAGCCTGGCGCGGACGCCGCGCGAGCGCGTCGCGGCGCTGATCGAAAGCGTGGCCATCTATTTTTCGCGCAACGAGGCGTTCGCGGATCCTGCACTGGCGGAGAAACGCGTAGGCGAGATCGCGGCGGCCCTGAAGGCGAGCGACGTGTCGCTGCGGATCGTCGGCTACACGGATTCCTCGGGCGACGACCGGCGCAATGCGCTTCTCGGCCTGCAGCGGGCCGAGGCGGTCGCGGCGTTGCTGGTCGCGCAGGGGATCGACAGGACGCGCCTGCGCACGTTGAGCCGACTGGGCGAAAATACAGTCGCCGACCCTCGCGATCGCCGCGTGATCTTCGAGCTTGCGCCGGCGGACGAGCCGCGGCCGTGACGCTGTCCGCCAAGATCATGCTGCTCGGCGAGATCGGCGTCGGCAAGTCTTCGCTCGCCCGCCGCTTCGTCTTCGACAGGTTCGAGGGCGAGTACAAGTCGACGATCGGCGTCGACATCCTCGCGCACGAGGTCGCGCTCGACGACGGTCGCGCGCTGAAGCTGATGCTGTGGGACACGGACGGCGATTTCGGCGCGCGCATCTTCGACACGGTCTACATCAAGGGCGCGTCCGGCGCGCTGATCGTCTCCGACGCGACGCGGCCGGCGACGCTCGCAAAGGCTTCGCGGCTGGCGACGGATTTCGCGGACGCCTTTCCCGGACGTCCGACCCGCGTGATCGTCAACAAGATCGATCTTGCCGATCTCGAAGCCGACGCCTTTGCGGGCGCAGGCCTCGCGCCGGCTGACGTGGTGCGCACGAGCGCGCGCACGGGAGCAGGCGTCGGCGCCCTGTTCCAGTCGATCGCCGCCGATATCGTGCGGCGCGAGTTGTAGGTCGCCCTGCATTCGAGCGGAATCGCTCAATGCGGGAAAGTTGATCGATTTCAGAATGCAGAGCGCGCGACGATCGCGGCCGCGTCACGTCCTGCGTTACTTGCCGCGGCTCTTCATCGCCTTGATGGCGAGCTCCGTGCGCGACCGCGCGTTGAGCTTGTCCATGATCCGGCTGACGTAATTCTTCACCGTGCCTTCCGCGAGATCGAGTTGGTTGGCGATCTCCTTGTTGCTGCGCCCGGCCGCGACAAGGCGCAAGACAGCGTCCTCGCGCCCGGTGAGCGCCTCCGTTCCGGCTTCGTCGGAGGACCTGTCCTCGGCCTTGTGCGTGCGGCGGACCGCGCCGAGCACCGTGGCGGCGACCGAGGGCGAAAGCCGGGTCTCGCCGCGGATGGTGGCCAGAATGTCGGCTTCGGCCGCGTCTTTCAGCAGATAGGCGGCGGCGCCGGCGGAAATGGCGTCCAGCACGATCTCGTCATTGTCGAAAGTCGTGAGCACGATGATGCGGGTCTCGGGCCGATCGACGAGAATCTGGCGGGTGGCGGCGACGCCGCCGAGGCGCGGCATCTGCAGGTCCATCAGGATCACGTCGGGCCGGGTGAGCCTGGCGAGCCGCACGGCCTCCTGCCCGTCAGCGGCTTCGGCCACCACGTCGAGGTCGGGCTCGAGCGACAGCATGGTCTTGAAGGCGCGACGGATCAGTTGCTGATCCTCGACGATCATGACGCGCGTCGGCGACTCGCCGTCCGAGGTCCCGGACATTCCTACTGCTCCTGATGAACGAGCGGCGCGCGTATGGCGATACGCGCGCCCCGGCCGAGGCTCGTTTCGATGGACAATCGTCCGCCGATCATTTGCGCCTGTTCCGTCATGCCCGCAAGCCCGTAATGGCCCGGATTGGCGGCGTCCGGATCGAAACCGCGCCCGTCGTCGACGATGGCGATCCAGATTTCGTCCGCCGCGACGCCGGCGGCGATCGAGACGCGGCTTGCCTCGGCATGGCGCTCGACGTTGCGCAGGGCTTCTTCGGCGATCCGGTAAAGCCGTTCCGCCTGCGCGCCCTGGACGCCGGCGACGGCCTCGTCGACGCGGACGTCGACCGCGAGGCCGACGCGTTGTTCGAAGCGCGCGGCGGCGCGGCGCAGCGCCGCCGCCAGCCCTTCGTCGCCGGCGCGCTGGAAGCGCACCTGTCCGAGCGCCTCGCGCCCGCGGGCGAGGCCCGCGCTCGCGGCCTCCTCGGCGCGGGCTATCTCGTCCGGCACCTGGTCGGGGGCGCGATCGACGAGTTTGCGCACGAGGCGCAATTGCGCGACCACGGCGACGAGCGCGTGGACGATCGTGTCGTGCAGATCGTGCGCGATGGCGAGCCGCTCGCGCATCACCAGCGCCTGGCGCGCCTGAGCCTGCGCGCGCTCCACATCCGCCTGCAATTCGCGCAGCCGGGTGATGTCGCGCCCGACCGCCTGGAATTCGGGCGGACCTTCCGCATGCCCCAGCCATGTGACGCGCCAGAGGATCCAGGCGGCCGCGCCATCGGCGGCCGGCAGCTTCTGCTCGAAGGTTTCTTCATGCGCGCGTTGCGCCAGGGCGCCCCAGCCGGCGCCGTCCAGCGGGCGCAGCGCATCTTCGAGCCGCATGCCGACGATCCGGTCGAGACCGCGCCCGCAAAAGGCCTGCGCGTGGACGTTGGCGAAGGAAATCGTTCCATCCGCCGCGATCCGCAACACGAGATCGGCAGAGGATTCGACGATGTCGCGGTAGAGCGCGTCGCTGACGTTGGCGCGGCGGCGCGCGGCCTCCGCCTGCTCGTCGGCCAGGCGCCGCTCGCGGCGCTCGCGCACCAGCATGGTCTCGGTCTCGCTGGCGCCGAAGGCGCGCCCCGCCGCGATGGAAAACGCCTCCTGGTCCGTGTCCCACGAAATGGTGACGCTGATCTTCTCGCCGGAATCGAGGCCGACGGAGGGCAGGGCGAGAATGTCGCGGGCGCCGGCGCGCAGGGCCGCGAGCTCGTCGGCCATGCCGAACAGCAGCGGGGTCGCGAAACAATCGCCGCCGATCTCGGGCAGCCAGTCGAGCGCCGCGCCGGCGCGCGCGAGCAGCGTTCCGTCGGCGCTCATGCGCGCGAAGCCGAGCCCGTGCCGCGCGAGCGCGCTCTCCATGCCGGTCTCGATCGCATCGGTCGCGCGCATGCGGCCTCCTCTTCAGGAAAACATGGGCGAAAGGATGCGGAATGTCATCACGGCAGCGCGCGCGTCCACTGCCCGCGCACGACGACGTCGACGATGCGCAAGGCCGCCTCGCGCCATGTGGGACGCACGACGCGCGTGGGATCGGCAATGGCGCGACCGGCGATGAAATCGCGGACGAGCGCCGCCAGCGCGCCGGAATCGTTCACGCGGAAATAGAGCGCGCCCTCGCCGCCGATCTCGCGGAAGACCGGAATGTCGCTGCACAGCGCGGGCTTGCCGCGCCAGGCGGCTTCGGCGACCGGCAGGCCGAAGCCCTCGGCATAGGACGGCGCGAGCGCGGCGGCGCAACGATCGTAGGCATGGGCGAGATCGGCGTCGCCCGCCGCGTCGAACCAGAACAGGCGCCGGCCGAATTCGCGATGCGTGCGGATGTCGTCGATCACGGCGTCGACGTGCCAGCCGCGGCGGCCGACGAAGACGAGGCGCGCGTTGGCGCCGGCGCGCCAGAGTTCCTCGAAGGCCGCGAGCGCGACCGCGTGGCCCTTGCGCGGCTCCAGCGTGCCGACCAGCAGGAAGGTCGGCGCGTCGTCGGCGAAAGCCGCGCGGATCGCCGCGTCCGGCTCGCCGGCGCCGGTGGGCGCGATGTCGGAGCCGCAATGGAACCAGCCGACCTCGAGCCCCGCGCGATGCGGCAGGCGCTGCGCGGCGACGAAGGCGCAGAGTTCGTCGGCGACCGTCTTCGAGATTGCGACGAGCCCGTCGCTTTCGAGCAGCGCCGCCTTCAGCCAGGCCAGATGCACCTCCGGCACGTCGCCGACGGAGGCG
Organism: Rhodoblastus sp.; assembly: GCA_039808645.1. Classification (GTDB taxonomy): domain Bacteria; phylum Pseudomonadota; class Alphaproteobacteria; order Rhizobiales; family Beijerinckiaceae; genus JAJXWB01. Next base: position 9,283 of record JBDHTL010000012.1, read on the forward strand.
CCCTTGTAGAGCTGCGGAATGAGATCGTACACGCAGGAGACGATCGCGCCGCTCTTCGCTCGCACCTCGGCGAAGACGTCCGCGAAGGCCGCGAACTCCTTCCAGCTGTTGTCGAGCATCAACAGCCGGTCGCCGGTCTCGATCGCGAGCGGCCGGTCGTCCTGCGTCTTCGCGCGGCCGGTTGCGGCGGCGACGTAGGAGTCGCATGTCCAGAGCCTTCCGTCCTGCAGCCGCACGGCGACTGGCGTCACGCCGAGATCGGGCTCCGCATAGAGCGCGCGCACGACCTGGCGCACGACGCGCTGGATGCCGGTCCGGTCGTCATGCGCGACGATGGCGGTGACGTCGACCAGAAGCCGTTTCGCGGGGGCGGGCGCGCTTGCCGCATTTTCCGGAGCCGCGCGCGCGGGCGCGGGCGCTTCCTTGTTCGCGGCCGGCGCGAAGATCCGCCTGATCGCGCGTTCCACGATTCGCACTGGCGCGCCGAAATGCCAGGCGGCGCTGTAGATCGCCTCGGCATGGCGTTTTTCGAGACGTTCGAGTTCGCGGCGGAGCTGATCGACCTGGAATTCGAGAATGCGGAGGCGATCGGCGACTTTCCTGTCCGGCCCGGTCGGATCGTCGCCCATCGCGCGCCTCCTCAGGCGTCGCGCGGGGCGCCGGCGTCGCGCCAATGCGCGAGCAGGGCCTCCACGATGGCGTCCACGCCGATGGTCGGCTTCCAGCCGGTCGCCTGTTCGAGCCGCGCGGCTGAGCCGACCGCCATTGGCACGTCGCTCGGGCGCAGGCGCTTGGGATCGATCGCGACGTCGAAGGGAACGCGCGCATGGGCGCGGAACTTCTCGACGAGGTCGCCGATGCGCCACGAGCCGCCCGAGGCGACGTTGTAGACGCTGCGCTCGCCGGCCGCGGCGGCCGTCTGCAGCATGGCGAGATAGGCGGCGCAGACGTCGCGCACGTCGAGGAAATCGCGGCTCGCCTCGAGATTGCCGAGATCGAGGCGAGGGGGCCGGCGCCCGGCCTCGATCTCGGCGATCTGATGGGCCAGCGAAGGCAGGACGAAGCGCACGTCCTGGCCGGGACCGGTATGGTTGAAGGGACGCGCGACGATCAGGCGCGCCTGCGGCAGCACGTCCGGCAGCATGGATTCGGCGGCGGCCTTGGCGCGTGCGTAGGCGTTCATCGGGCGCAAGGGCGTATCTTCCGTCGCGACGCCGTCGCGGAAGCTCCAGCCGTAGACTTCCGAGGAGCTCACGAAGAAGAAGGTCGTCTCCGGGCAGGCCCGCTGACAGGCATGCGCCAGTTCCAGCGTGCCGCCGAAATTGACGCGCCAGGTGGCTTCGGCCAGTTCGGCGCTCGCGCCGATGGCGGCCTGCGCGGCCAGATGCAGCACGAGATCGGGCTTGAAGGCGGCGACGATGCGGCCGATGGCGGCGCTGTCGATCACTTCCGCGTCGAGCGCGTGCCAGCCCTCGCGATGCACCGTTTCTCCCGGGCGGCGCAGCAGGATTCGTTCGGCCCCCGGCCAGGCCGCGCTGATCGCCGGCGCGAGATAGCCGCCGACGAAACCGGTGCCGCCGGTCAACAGAATGCGCTGATAGCGGAGCGACATCGCGGCTGCGTCAGAGCGTTTCGGAATTCTTGACGCGCTCGAGATCGGCGTCGACCATTTCGTGGATCATCTGTTCGAGCGTGGTCGTCGCCTGCCAGCCGAGCCTGGCTTTCGCCTTGTCCGGGTTGCCGAGCAGCACGTCGACTTCGGCCGGGCGGTAGAAGGCGGGATCGATCACGACATGTTTGGCCATGTCGAGGCCGACATGGTCGAACGCGATGCGGCACATGTCGCGCACGGTGGTGGTGACGCCGGTCGCCACGACGTAATCGTCGGGCTTGTCCTGCTGCAGCATCATCCACATGGCCTGCACGTAGTCGCGCGCGTGGCCCCAGTCGCGCTTGGCGTCGATATTGCCGAGGCGCAATTCCTTCGCCTTGCCGAGCTTGATGCGCGCGACGCCGTCGGAGACCTTGCGGGTGACGAATTCGATGCCTCGCAGCGGGCTCTCGTGGTTGAAGAGAATGCCGGAGGAAGCGTGGAAGCCGAAGCTCTCGCGGTAGTTGACGGTGATCCAGTGGCCGTAGAGCTTGGCCACCGCGTAAGGCGAGCGCGGATAGAAGGGCGTCGTCTCGCTCTGGCGGTCCTGCTGGATCAGGCCGAACATTTCCGAGGAGGACGCCTGATAGAAACGCGCCTCCGGCGCCTCGGCGCGCATGGCTTCCAGCATATTGGTCACGCCGGTCGCGGTGATATTGGCGGTGTGGATCGGCTGGCGCCAGGAGGAAGCGACAAAGCTCTGCGCGGCGAGATTGTAGATTTCGTCCGGCTTCGTCTCCTTGACGATGCGCACCAGGCTGGACACGTCGTCCATGTCGCCGTCGAGCAGGGTCACCTGGTCGGCGACGCCGAGCCAGCGCAGGCGATGATCCTCGACGCCGCGGTGCGAGGAGCGGCGGATGACGCCGAACACCTCGTAGCCCTTGGAGAGCAGGAATTGCGAGAGATAGGCCCCATCCTGCCCCGTGATGCCGGTCAGGAGCGCGCGCTTGGCCATGGAAAGTCCTCGAATCGGGGCCGCACAGCCGCCGTGATCGGCCGCGCGGGCGTTCCACGCGCGACGAAATGGGCCGGGCGGCGCCCAAGGGCGACCCGGGAGATGCGCCGCAATAGCAAAAGCGGGCGGAGGTAGGCAAGTTTGGGGCGCGCCGGGACCGCCGGCTTCCAGCGGGCTTTTCGGCAGGCATTTGCCGGCCGGAGGCCGGCGATCCCGGCTTTGGCCCTACGGCTCCGCGAAATTCGGAGCGCGCTTCTCCATCTGCGCCTTGACCGCCTCGATCTGATTGGGACTGCCGATCAGCGCGAACTGCTCGACCGATTCCGCCTCGAGGCCGGTCTGGACGTCGGTGACGACGGCGAGGTTGAGCAGGCGCTTGGCGGCGCGGATGGCATGGGGATTCTTGGCCGCGATCTCGCGCGCCGTCTCCATCGCCGCCGCATAGGGGTCGGCGGTCACGCGGGTGACGAAGCCGTACTGGAAGGCTTCCTCGCCCGTGAAGATGCGGCCGGTGTAGGTCAGTTCGCGCACGATGTCCTCGCGCGCCAGATGGCGCATGATCTGCGTGCCGGCGACGTCGGGCACGAGGCCCCAGCGGATTTCCAGGATCGACATCTTGCAGTCGGACGTTGCGTAGCGCATGTCGGCGCCGAGCGCGAGCTGGAAGCCGCCGCCGAGCGCGACGCCGTGCACGGCGGCGATCACCGGCACGGGCAGTTCGCGCCACACCCAGGCCGCCCATTGCGGCTTGTTGGCAGGGCCATGCGTGCGGGCGCGCAGGTCGCGCATGCCGGCGAGCGCCGCGCCCTGCGTCTTCATCGCCTCGAACCGGCCCATGTCGAGCCCGGCGCAGAAGGCGCGGCCTTCGCCCGACAGCACGATCGCGCGCAGGCCCTTCATCTTCATCAGCCTGTCGCCGGCTTCTACCAGGGCGTCGAACATCGCCTCGTCGAGCGCATTCATCTTGTCGGCGCGGATCAGGCGCACATCGGCGACGCCGTCTTTGAGATCGATGGAAACGCGGTCTTTCATAACTTTGGCTCCCTGTGAGTTCTGCGAATTTCGTGGGAGCCCGCAGGCCCCCTCCCTATCCCTCCCCCGCTCCGCGGGAGAGGGGATGTCCAACTGTCGTGATCAAGAATGTTGATGAAGCCACGCGCCTTCCCCCTCTCCCGCGGAGCGGGGGAGGGTCGGGGAGGGGGCGCTGCTCACAGCACCTTCCCCGGATTGAGAATCCCGTTCGGGTCGAGCGTCTGCTTGATCGTGCGCATCAATTGCATGGCCACCGCGTCCTTCACGTGCGGAAGCTCGTCCCGCTTCATGATGCCTATGCCGTGCTCGGCGGAGATCGAGCCCTGATATTTGGCCACCAGGCCGTGCACGATCTCGTTCACCTCATGCCAGCGGTCCAGAAACGCCTGCTTGTCGGCGCCGACGGGTTGCGAAACGTTGCAATGGATATTGCCGTCGCCGAGATGGCCGAAGGCGACCATGCGCGCGCCCGGCACGGCGGCCGGCACGTCGCGCGCGACGTCGGCGAGAAAGGCGGGCGCGGCAGAGATCGGCACGGAGACGTCGTGCTTGATCGAACCGCCCTCGTGCTTCTGCACCTCCGACAGGAGTTCGCGCAGGCGCCAGAAATCGTTGCGCTGGTCGAGAGACGTCGCGATGGCGGCGTCTTCGACGAAGCCTTTTTCGATAGCTTCGCCGAGCAAGGTCTCGAGCGTCTCTTCCAGCGCGGAGTCGGTCTGCGACGCCAGTTCGATCAGCACATACCAGGCGTGCTGTTCCTGAAGTGGATCGCGCGTATCGGCGCCGTGCCGCAGCACGAAGTCGACGCCGATGCGCGGCACAAGTTCGAAAGACTTCACGTCGGCGCCCGCGCGCGAGAGCGCAAGGTCGAGCAGGCCGAGGGCGGCCTCGGGCGAAGCGAGACCGACGAAACCCGTCGCGCGCGCGCGCGGCTTCGGAAACAGCTTCAACACCGCGCCGGTGATGATTCCGAGCGTGCCTTCGGCGCCGATGAACAGGTTCTTCAGGTCGTAGCCCGTGTTGTTCTTCTTGACCTTGCAGAGATCGGACATGACGCGCCCGTCGGCGAGCACGACCTCGATGCCCATGACGAGATCGCGCGCGACGCCATAGGCGAGCGCGGCGACGCCGCCGGCGTTGGTCGAAAGATTGCCGCCGATCGTGCAGGAGCCTTCGGACGGCAGCGACAGCGGAAAGAGCCGGTCGACCGCGTCCGCCGCGGCTTGCGCGTTCTGCAGCGTCACGCCGGCGTCGACGGTCAGCGTGCTGGCGGTCGCGTCGATTTCGCGGATCGCGCTCAGGCGGCGCAGCGACAAGACGATCTCGTCGCCCGCCTGCGAGGGAACCTGTCCGCCGACGAGGCCGGTGTTGCCGCCCTGCGGCACGATCTTGACGCCGCGCGCGTTGCAGAGCGCCAGCAGCCGCGAGACCTCTCCGACCGAGCCCGGCCGCACGACGGCGCGCGCGGCGCCGCGATAGAGACCGCGCTCCTCGACGAGATAGGGCTGCATGGCGAAGGCGTCGACGACGACATGCGCCGCCCCGACGATGGCGGCGATTTCGCCCAGCGTGTCGTCGCGCGCGACATCAGGAGAAACGGACAAATTCTTCAGGCCCCGCTCTTGAACCGCCGCGCGAGCGCTTCCGACTGGCGCGCGAGCAGGCCGATATCCGAGCCGACGGCGGTGAATGTCGCGCCGGCCTCCATGTAGCGCCGCGCCAGCGTCTCGTCCGGCGTGAGAATGCCCGCCGCCTTGCCGCCGGCGCGGATACGGCGGATCATGCTGACGATCGTCTCGACCACGAAGAGGTTGTTCTGCTCGCCCAGATGGCCGATCGCCGCCGAGAGATCGCCGGGGCCGATGAACACGCCGTCGACGCCTTCGGTCGCGACGATCGCGTCGAGATTGTCGAGGCCCTTCTGCGTTTCGACCTGCACAAGCACGCAGATCTCGTCCTCGCAGCGTGTGTGATAGTTCCTGATGCGTCCGAAGCGCGAGGAACGCGACGAGCCGGAAAAGCCGCGCACGCCGCGCGGCGGATAGCGTGTGGCGGCGACGGCGGCGGCGGCCTCTTCGGCGGTGTTGACGACCGGCAGCAGCAGCGTCTGCACGCCCATGTCGAGAAAGCGCTTGATCAGAACCATGTCGTTCCAGGCGGGGCGGACGATCGGATGGACGTCGTTCTCCATCGCCGCCTGCAACTGGCTCAGCACGTTGGGGACTTCGTTGGGCGCGTGTTCGGTGTCGAGCAGCAGCCAGTCGAAACCGGAGCCGGCCACGACCTCGACCGCGTAATTGTCGGCGAGCGAGCACCACAGGCCGATCTGCTGGCGGCCGGCCGAAATGGCGCGCTTGAAGGAATTCTGCGGCAGGTCCAAGGGGGCGTCTCCGGAAAGGAGCGGATTGAATCATGCGGCCCGTGCGGCGGCAAGCGGCGGCCGCACGGGCCAGATGAGCGCGGCGGTCTCGCATTGGGTTGCGTCGCCCAGAAGCCACGGATAACCATGCCCGCCAAGGCTCCGGAAACGCATGTCAGGCCACGCCTTCATGTCGCGGCCATCCTTGGAGCGCAGCCTGCGGCTGCTCCCCGGGGACGAGGTCCCGATGCGGGGCGGAGGCCTGGAACCAAGCGAGGCGCGGCATGGCATTTCCCTTCAAAGACGCGGTGGCGGTCGTCACGGGCGCCGGCGGCGGGCTCGGGCAGGCGCTCGCGCTCGATCTGGCGCGGCGCGGCGCGCGCCTCGCGCTCACCGACCGAAATCCCGAATCGCTCGCCAAGACCTGCGAGGCCTGCCGCGCCGCGGGAGCCGTCGTCAGCGAGCACATGTTCGACATGGCCGACGCCGCCGCCATCGCCGCGCTGCCCGATGTCGTCGTGGAGCGGCACGGAAAGGTCGATCTGGTCGTCAACAATGCGGGCGTCGCGCTCGCGGGCACGTTCGAGCAGATCGGGCTCGACGATTTCGAATGGCTGATGAACATCAACTTCTACGGCCCCGTGCGAATGTGCAAGGCGTTCCTGCCGGCCCTGAAGGCGCGGCCGACCGCGCATGTCGTCAATATTTCGAGCCTGTTCGGGCTTGTCGCGCCGCCCGGTCAGACGGCCTATTGCGCCGCCAAGTTCGGCCTGCGCGGCTTTTCGGAATCGCTGCGGCATGAGCTCGCCGACACGAATATCGGCGTCACGATCGTCCATCCCGGCGGCATCCGCACGAGCATCGCGCTGTCGGCGCGCATCCCGCTCGGCGTGAACTCGACCGAGCTCAAGGAGCAGATGGAGAAGTTCAACGCCTTTCTGACGACCGATCCCGCGGTCGCCGCGCGCATCGTTCTCGACGGCGTGGACAGACGGGCGCCGCGCGTTCTGATCGGGAGCGACGCCCGACGCGGCGACATATTGCAGCGGCTGCTGCCGGGAACCTATTGGAAAATCATGAAGCGCGGCGTCGAGCGCGCGATGAGCGAGTCCTGACATGACAAGTCTGAGAGCCCGGTTCTTCAATTTCGCGCTGCGCCATACGGTCAAGCGCGGGCTGGCGAAATCCAGAACGCCGCAGGACGTGCGGCGCGTGTTCGATTCCGCGCGCTCCTTCCCGCCGCGCGGCGTGACCTTCACCCCGACGACGCTGGGCGGCGTGCCCGGCGAATGGGTCGAGGCGAAGGCGGCCCCCTCCGCCGACGCAACGCCGCGCGGCACGCTGCTCTACCTGCACGGCGGCGGCTACGTCGGCATGTCGCCGCGCACGCATCGCGCGATCACCGGCGCCTTCGCGCGGCGGGGGCTGCGCGTCTTTGCGGCCGACTATCGGCTGGCGCCGGAACACGTCTTTCCGGCCGCGCTCGACGACGCCACCGCAGCCTGGACGGCGCTGCGCGCGTCGGCGCAGGGGCCCTGCTATGTCGCCGGCGACTCGGCCGGCGGGGGCCTGACGCTCGCTCTGCTGCTCAATCTGCGCGACCGGGGCCTGCCGCTTCCGGACGCGGCCATCGCCTTCTCGCCCTGGACCGATCTCGCGATCACCGGCGAGACGATGAAGAGCAACGCGGAACGCGATCCGCTGCTCGTGTCCGACGGAATAGAGACGATCGCGGCGGCCTATCTCGGCGCGACCGACCCGCGCAATCCGCTGGCTTCGCCGCTATACGGCGACTATGCGGGCCTGCCCCCGATCCTGTTTTCGGTGGGCGACACGGAAATCCTGCTGGACGATTGCCTTCGCGCCGCGGAGCGCGCGAAGGCCGCCGGCGTGACGACCCGGACATGCGTCGAGCGCGACATGCCCCACGTCTTCGTCTTCGCGAACAGATGGACGCCAGAGGCGCGCCGCGCCATGGACGAGGCTGCGGTCTTCCTGCATCAGGCGGGCGGCAAGCTTGCCTGAGCGAAACGTCGGCCTGGGCAAAGGGCAGGCGGGCGCGACGCCCGCCTGAACCGGTCTACGCGGCGGGCTGCAGGGCGGGAGCGTCCGCGCGCCAAATGCGCGCGACGGCGCGCACGCAATCGCCGAGCTCGTTTCCCTTCATCGCCGAATTGAGCGCCAGCATGGCGAGGCCGTGCAGTTCCGCCCACCAGAGCCGGGCCAGCATCTCGCTCGGCACGTCCTTGCGCAGGGCGCCGGCGGATTGCGCGGTCGCCACGGGCTCGGCCATCATGTCGAGCAGCGCGCGATATTGCGCCGCACAGGCCCCGCCCTCCTGCGCCATCACGCGATATTCGCCCGGCCGCGACACGGCGAAGTCGAGATAATCGCTGGCGATCGCCACCAGCCGGTCGCCGGGCGTCCCCGCCTGGTCCTGTTCGATGCGCGCGCGCAGCGATTGCACGCCGAGCCGCGCGATCTCCTCGAGCAGCGCCCCCTTGGACGCGAAGTGCCGATACACGGCCGCGTGCCGGACGCCGGTGATGGCGGCGATCTCGCGCAGGGTGAAATCCGGGCCGCCGCGCTGGACAGTGAGCTCCGTCGCCGCCGCGATCAGCGCGTTGCGCAGGTCGCCGTGACGATAGGCGCCGGGCGGCTTCGTCATCCGGCGGGCGGATGTCTCCGCGCTCGTGGCGCTCGCAGCTTCCATATGCATCTCCCTCGCCCCCCTTCAGAACGGCAGGCGCGTGTGGCCTGGCGCCAGCGACCATGTTTCCGGGCAACATTTCATTGATCCGCATCAACTTCCGGCGTGCGGAAAGCCGCGGATACCGGGGGCGACAGCGAAACCGGGTGGTCGGCCAACGACTTGCGGGGGCCGGCATTGTCCGACTTCCTTGCCGGACATCGACAGCGCCGCCGGTTTCCGGCAGATTCCCCGTCTTCATCGAGGCTCCCATGGACGTACTTCCCGCGAACCTGAAATTCGGCGCCCATCAATCAGTCGGCCGGCTCGAGGACGAGCGGCTTCTGACCGGACAGGGCCGCTTCATCGATGACCGCGCGGAGGCCGGCGCGCTGTGGATGGTCCTGCTGCGCTCGCCGCACGCCCATGCGCGGATCGCCTCGATCGACGTTTCCGACGCGAAGGCCGCCGCCGGCGTCGTCGCGGTCCATACGGGCGCCGATCTGGCGGCCGAGGGCGTCGGCGCGCTGCCCGCCCCGCCGCCGCTGTTCAAGCGACCGGACGGCGCCGACATGAGCGCGCCGCCGCGCCGCATTCTCGCGCATGAGACGACGCGCTTCGTCGGCGAGCCGGTCGCGGCGGTGATCGCCGAGACGCGCGAGGCGGCCTATGACGCGCTGGAGCTGATCGCGGTCGATTACGAGGACCTGCCGTCGGTGACCGACGTACGCGAGGCGGCAGAGCCCGGCGCGCCGCAGGTCTGGCCGGGAACGCCGGACAATTTCGTCGCCGCCCACGCCTATGGCGACAAGGCGGCGGTGGACGGGATATTCGCGTCGGCCGCGCACAGGGTTTCGCTGGAGATCATGAACCAGCGGCTCATTCCCTTCGCGCTGGAGCCGCGGGGCGCGCTGGCGGAAGTGGACGCCGCGACCGGCCGCCTCATCCTGCGCACGCAATCGCAGACGCCGACGACGACGCGGGACATTCTGGCCGACGCCGTGCTGAAGCGCCCGAAGGAGAGCATCCGTGTCGTCGTCGGCGACATCGGCGGCGGTTTCGGGCAGAAGACCAATCTCTATCCGGAAGAGGCGCTCGTCGCCTATGCGGCGACAAAGCTCGGCAAGCCCGTGCGCTGGCGCGCCGACCGCATCGAGGAATTTCTGGGCGGCACACACGGGCGCGACCTGCATACCAGGGCGGAACTGGCGCTGGACAAGGACGGGCTGATCCTTGCCTTTCGCGCGCAATCGCTCGGCAATACCGGGGCGACGCCGATGGGGGTGGGCGTGCTGATCCCGCTGGTTCTCTCGCCCTTCGTGTCGGTCGGCGTCTATCACATTCCCGCGGTGCGCTTCGAGATCAGCGCGGTCATGACCAACACGGCGCCGATCGGCGCCTATCGCGGCGCGGGGCGGCCGGAGGCGATCTACATCATCGAGCGTCTGATGGACGCCGCCGCGCGCCAACTCGGCATGGATCCGCGCGAGATCCGCAAGCTCAATGCGATCAAGCCGGACAAATTTCCGTACAGGACGCCGGTCGGCCAGGTCTACGACAGCGGCGCCTTCGCCGCCCTGCTCGACAAGGCCTCTGCCGCCGCCGACTGGGACGGCTTCCTCGCGCGAAAAGCGGCGGCCGAGGCGAAGGGCCTGCTCTATGGGCGCGGCCTTGCGAGCTACATCGAATGGACCGGCGGCAATACGCTGCAGGAGACGGTGAGCGTGCATGCGACCGCAGACGGCGAGATCATCGTGCATTCAGCGACGCAGGCGATGGGGCAGGGGCTGGAGACCAGCTATGCGCAGATGATCGCCGCCGCGCTGGAGGTTCCGATCGCCAATGTGCGCATCGTGCAGGGCGACACCGATCTCGCGCAGGGCATGGGCTCGGTCGGCTCGCGCTCGCTGTTCGTCGGCGGCTCGGCCGTGGCGGTCGGCGCGGCCAACCTGCTGGAAAAAGCGCGCGAAAAAGCCGCCGAACATCTCGAAGCGGCGACGGCCGATCTCGAATATGCGTGCGGCCGGTTCACGGTCGCCGGCACGGACCGCTCGATCGCGCTCGCCGACCTCGCGCGCGGCGAATTCGAGGAGAGGCTGTCGGTGCGCGCGACGGCGAAGGTCGACGGGCCGAGCTGGCCGAACGGCGCGCATATCGCGGAAGTGTCGATCGATCCGGAGACGGGCACGCTGAAGATCGAACGCTATTGCACGCTTGACGACGTCGGCGTCGCCATCAACCCGATGCTGGTGCGCGGTCAGATCCACGGCGGCATCGCGCAGGGCGTCGGTCAGGCGCTGTACGAAGGCGCCGTCTACGACGGCGGCCAGCTGCTGACGTCGAGCCTGATGGACTACAAGGTCGCGCGCGCCGACGACCTGCCGTCGTTCGACGTCGCGCTGTTCGACGGCGCGCCATGCAGGACGAACCCGCTGGGCGCCAAGGGCTGCGGCGAATCCGGCACGGTCGCCGGCACGCCGACGCTGGTGAATGCGGTCATCGACGCGCTTTCGTCACGCGGCGTGAAGGACATGGACATGCCGATCACGCCGGAGAAATTGTGGCGGGCGTGCAACGGAAGTTGACACGCTCCGTGTCATCCCGGACGGCCGAAGGCCGATCCGGGATCCAGCATGCACGTTGGGGCTCCTGGATCCCGGCTCTCCGCTGCGCTGTCTGACGAAGTCGCCAATTGGCGACTTCTGCCGGGCCGGGATGACAACGCGCCAGTCTTCAGCGACCGCTCGCGTCCCTGCGAGACCCGAGCACCAGCGTGTTCAAATGCCCGCCGCCGGAAATATCGATCTCGGCGCCGGTGATGTAACCGGCCTCCACGCCGCACAGGAAAGCGACCAGCGCGGCGATCTCTTCCGGCGCGCCGAAGCGGCGCGCGGGCGTGGCGGCCATCGCCGCCTCGCGGATTTCCGGGGGCATGGCTTTCACGTTCTCCGTTTCCACCATGCCGGGCAGCACGGCGTTGCACGTGACGCCCTTGCGCGCATATTCGAGCGCGACCGTATGCGTGAGGCCGAGCAGGCCCGCTTTCGTCGCGGAATAGCCGACCTGGCGCGCAAGGCCGCCGCGCGCGGCGACGGACGAAATATTGACGATGCGGCCGAAGCCGCGCTCCGCCATCGCGCCGACGGTCGCACGCACGAGATTGAAGGCGCCGGTGAGATTGACGCCGATCTCGTTCTCCCAGGCTTCGTCGGTCATCTTCTCGACGCTCGCGATATTGTCGACGATGCCGGCATTGTTGACGAGCAGGTCGATTGCGCCGAGTTCCGCAGCGATGCGCGCGACGGCCGCGCGCGTTTCGGTCGCGTTGGAAATGTCGGCGCGGATTGCGACGGCGCGGCGCCCGAGCCCGCGCACGAGTCCAGCCGTCTCGTCGATCGCGGGATTGATGTCGATCAGCCCGACATCGGCGCCGTCGCGCGCGAGGCGAAGCGCGATGGCGCGGCCTATGCCGCGCGCGGCGCCGGAGACGAGGGCGATCTTTGCGGTAAGGGGCATGTCAATGACTCGCGATGCTCGCGCCGCCGTCGATCACCAGGCTCGCGCCGGTGACGAAGGCGCCTGCGGACGAACTGAGATAGAGCACGGCGTAGCCGATCTCTTCGGGCTTGCCGATGCGGCGCAGCGGCGTGCCACCGAGGATCTTCTTCATCTCGTCGCCCTCGAAGGCCTTGGCGAGCTTGGTGTCGATCAGCCCCGGCAAGATCGTGTTCACGCGAATGCCAAACTCGCCATATTCGAGCGCGAAGGACCGGCTCATGCCGATCATCGCCGTCTTGAAGGTGGAATAGAGCGCCAGCATCTTGTCGGGATGCAGGGCGGCGACGGACGAAATATTGACGATCGAGCCGCCGCCGCGCGGCTTCATCAGCTTTGTCGCCTCGACCGACAAATACCAGTTGCCGCGCATGTTCACTTCCATCGCCTTCATGAACAGCGTTTCGTCGGTGTCGTCGATCGAGCGCCAGGGCGAGAGCACGGCATTGTTGACGAGAATGTCGAGGCCGCCGCGCCTCTCCTTCAGATGCGCGGCCATCGCGGAAATGTCGTCCATCTTGCCGATGTGGCAGGCGCGGCCTTCCACGCTGAGGCCTTCTTTCGTCAGCTCGCCGGCGATGCGCGCGCAATCCTCCGGCTTGCGGCTGGAGATGACGACATGCGCGCCGGCTTCCGCCAGAACGCGCGCGACGCCGAGGCCGATGCCCATTGTCGAGCCGGTGACGAGCGCGACCTTGCCGGAAAGATCGAATGGTTTGGCGCGGGCGTTCATGCGCGTGTCTCCTGTGGCGGAACGAGGCCGATCTGTTCGAAAAGGGCCGGGTCGATATCCTCGCGTCGCGCGTCCTTCTTGTAGACGTAGCAGCGGCAGGGCGCGCCGGGCGCCATCTGCGCATGGCCGTCGATCACGAAGAACAGCGGCGTCAGCGGCGACATCGCGCTTTCGAGCTGCGCGCGATTGGAAGCCGCGCAATGCGTGCAATAGGTCGGCGCGTCCGCGCGATTGAAGTTGATGCGATGCGGCCCCGCCATTTTGGCGGCGAGCGGCTCGCCATAATGGAACATGTCGCGCCAGACCGCGCCGCGAAACAGTCGGCCGCCGGAGCCACAGGGATCGAGGCGGAAGACGAAGCGGTCGTCTTCCTCCGATATGGTGAAATCCGCGCAATGATAGTTCCATGTGCGCGCGATCTCGCGCACGAGTTCGTCGTCGCTCATCGACGCATAGCGCGGAAAGCCGGCGACGAAGGCCGGCGCATAGGTCTGTTCGAGAACCTCCGCGAGATAGTCGGCGCCGCCCTGTTCGAGCGCGATCGCGTAGAAATATTCGAGCAGCACGATGCCGAAATCGTGCCAGGGCTTCCAGTCCTTGCGCTGGCCTTCGACAAGACCTGCGATGTCGACGTCGCCCGCCTCGAGCCTTTCGATCGCGCGATCGACCCGCGTGCGCACGAGCGTCGCGCGCTCCTCGTCCGAGAACAGGCGTTCGCCGCGCGTCGCGCGCTTGGCGAATGTCGCGCGGCAGGCGCCGTTCGCGCCCTTGTCGGTCGTCCAGACGTCCGCGCCGAGCGCTGCGTTGAGCGCCCCCTGGCAGGCCTTGCAGATCTGGCAGAAGGAGCTGACGCCGTCGCTCCAGCCGCCGTACCAGTCCGGGTGTTTCTGCGGCAGGCCGGCCTTTTCGAGCTTGCCGCCGGAGCCGCAGAGCGGCATGTCGAGCGTCACGCTGTCGTCGTTTTCGCGCAACGGGGCGAGGCGCGCCCCATGCTGCTCGCGAAAGACGGCGATCAGATCGACGACGGCGTCGCGCTCGCCGCCCTGCTCGTATTGCCGCGTCCATGTGCGCATGAGTTCCGCGCCGATGCGCGCCAGCGCGCTGCGCGCGAAATCTTCGCCGAAATCGCGCCGCAGCTTCGCCGCCTTGCGCGCCAGCGTGTGGCCGGACAGGGCGTCGAGGCCGGCGGGGCCGTTCCTCATGTCGGTCAGCAGTTCGCGCACCCGCGCGACATTGCCGGCGCGCAGGGCTTCGAGCGCGTGTGTTTCGAAGGGTTTTGCGATCTCGGCGAGTTCGGCGTCCGTGTAGAGGCGGGACATGACGGTCTCCATGCGAGCATGAAACCACGCCCTCTCCCGCGCGGGGAGAGGGGATCAGGCGCGAAGCGTCACGTTCAGGCGTATTTCTTCAGGAGCGTGCGCCCGAGCTGGGACATGTGCACCTGGTCCGGCCCGTCGCCGATGCGGATGAAGCGCGCGTAGGTGTAGGATTCCGCCAGGAACGTGTCCTGCGAGACGCCCATGCCGCCGTGGATCTGGATGGCGCGGTCGATCACGCGCGCGGCCATCGACGGCACGACGATCTTGGCGGCGGCGATGAGATCGCGCGCGGCCTTGTTGCCCTCGCGGTCCATCTTGTCGGCGGCCTTGAGCGTCAACAGACGCGCCTGCTCGATCTCGCACCAGGAGTTCGCGATGTCCTCGCGCACGGAGCCCTGCTCGCCGAGCGGCTTGCCGAAGGCGATGCGCTTGTTGGCGCGCTGGCACATGAGTTCGAGCGCGCGTTGCGCGCAACCGATCAGGCGCATGCAATGATGGATGCGGCCGGGGCCGAGGCGTCCCTGCGCGATCTCGAAGCCGCGGCCCTCGCCGAGCAGCATGTTGGAGACGGGCACGCGCACATTGTCGTAGACGATCTCGGGATGGCCGACCGGCGCGTGGTCGTAGCCATAGACCTTGATGTCGCGGATGATCTTCACGCCCGGCGTATCCTTGGGCACGAGGATCATCGACTGCTGCTTGTGCTTGTCGGGATTGTCGGGATCGGTCTTGCCCATGACGATGAGGATCTTGCAGTCCTCGTTCATCGCGCCCGAGGTGAACCACTTGCGGCCGTTGATGACGTAATGGTCGCCGTCGCGCAGGATCGTGCACTGGATGTTGGTGGCGTCGGAAGAAGCGACCTCCGGCTCGGTCATCGAGAAGCCCGAGCGTATCTCGCCGTTGAGCAGGGGCTCCAGCCATTGCTTCTTCTGTTCGGGCGAGCCGTAGAGGGTCAGCACTTCCATATTGCCCGTGTCGGGCGCCGAGCAGTTGAAGACTTCGCTCGACCAGTCGACGCGGCCCATGAGTTCGGCGAGCGGCGCATATTCGAGGTTGGTGAGGCCTGCGCCGTGGTCGCCGGGCAGGAACAGGTTCCACAGGCCTTCGGCGCGCGCCTTCTTCTTCAGGTCCTGCACGATCTGCGGCGTGCGGTAGCGGGCCCCGCCCTGCGCCTGCTCGCCGTAGAGATGTTCGTTGGGCGCGACATGGGCGGCCATGAAGGCGGCGACGCGCGTCTGCAATTCCCTGGCGCGAGGGCTGAGTTCGAAATCCATGGCGCAATCCTCCGCGGCCGCCGACGGGCCGACGATAAATTGTCCGACAATTTCAGATTACAATCAAGAGCGTGATTCTGAGGCGGCCTCAACCCGCGAATGCGGCGTCGGGCAGCTTGTCGATCGCGTCGCCGAGGCGGCGGATATGCGTCTTGGCGGCGGTCTCCGCCTTGCGGCTCGAACCCTCGTCGATCGCGTCGTAGATGGCGCGATAGTCTTCCATGCGCAGATCGTCGTCGACGGTCGTGTAGGAGCGGAACTGCACGCGGATCAGGTCGACGTTGGTGCGCGGCATCAGCCGGGCGAGTTCGTGATTGGCGCCGATCGTGGTCATGGTCTTGTAGAACGCATTGCGCGCACGGGCGAAGCGCAGGAAGTCGCGCTGCACTTCCGGATCGGCGAGGGTCGCATAGGCCTCCGCCATCATCTTGCGATTGGCGCCTTCCTCGACGCGTTCGGCGGCGAGCCGCGCGGAGAAGCCATTAAGCACTTCGAGCAGGGCGACGAGATCGCGCGTCTCGGCGCGGCTCAGCGAGCGGATGGTCGCCGAGCGATGCAGGTTCATCGAGACGAGACCCTCGGCGGCCAGTCGGCTCAGCGCCTCGCGCACGGAGCCGCGGCCGACTTCGAAATCGCGCGTCAGGTCGGCTTCGACCAGGCGCTGGCCCGGCACGTAGCGACCGCGATAGAGGCCGTCGACGATCCCCCGATAGACAACGCCGGGCGACCCGTCACTTTTGGCGGCAAGCGTTTTGGGCATGGAATGTCACCAAGATCGTCCGACATGTATTTCATACGGAGCGCATCTTGGCCGTGTCAATCGGACGAGTGTCGGGGTGACCGTCAGACTTGTGCAAAGCTTTCGCGTCGAGAATCGCCCACGCCCCTTCGCCCGGACGCTTCCGCGGAAGATTGTGCCCTGCAGCATGAGACATGCAATGCGCGGGCGGGCCGGCGAAGTTGGCGGCGCGGCGCCGCGTGCCGATTGACCGGGCCCGCATCGCCGTCGATGGCGGGCGCGGTCTCGAGGACGCCGGCGGGGATGCGCTTTTCGTGCAGGGCGAGATCAGCGCCCGCTGAAGACCGGCCGGCGCTTCTCCATGAAGGCCCGGCGGCCTTCGGCATAGTCGACGCTGTCGAAACAGGCGGCGACGCGCTCGGCGATCCTCCTGGGATCGGGCGCGTCGCGGGCGATCTGGTCGATCGTCTCCTTGGCGGCGCGAATGGTCAGCGGCGCGTTCTCGGCGATAACAGCGCAGAGCGCGGCGACTTCGGCTTCGAGGTGACCGACGGGCACGACGCGGTTGACGAGGCCGATCGCCTGCGCGGCGGCGGAGTCGAAGCGCGCGCCGGTAAACAGGATTTCCTTGGCCTTGGCAGGCCCGACGAGCGACACGAGATCGCGCACGGAATGGGGCGGATAGGCGATGCCGAGCCGGGCGGCCGGAATGGCGTAGAGGGAATTGTCGGCGGCGATGCGCAGGTCCGCCTTCATGGCGATGGCGACGCCGCCGCCGAAGCAGAACCCCTGGATCATGGCCACCATCGGCTTGTCGAAGGCGCCGAGCGCCGTCCAGGCGCCGTCGGTGGCCTTCGCATATTCGGCCGCGGCCGCGGCGTCCGAGCGATGGGCGTCGAACTCGGAAATGTCGGCGCCGGAGACAAAGGCCGTGTCGCCCGCCCCGCGCAGGACGACGACGCGGACCTGCGGATCGGCGCCGAAGCGCTCGAGCGCCGCCGTCAGGCCGGTCCACATGCCGAGCGACATGGCGTTGCGGCGCTTCTGGTTGTCGAAGACCACCCAGCCGATCGGCCCCTCAGTCCGCGCCTCGATCCTGCCCGCGCTCATGTCGGCTCCCTGTTCCCCGTGCAGGCGGGCAAGAGACGGCATGCGCGCGCGAAACTCAAGGCTGCAGATTGGGCGGGTCGCGATTGATGCAGCGCAATGTATCGCGCGGCAAAAAGGGCGACCGATGCGACGCGGCTGAGCCGACCCGCGACCTGGAGAACAGATTTATGCGCAACCTGCTCGTGCACCTCGATTCAAGCGCCCAGGCGAAAGGCCGCCTCGAACTGGCGGCCACGCTCGCCCGCCGCATGGGGTCGCGGCTCGTCGGCGTCTTCGCGCAGACGCAGCGCTCGGTCAGTTCGGGCGTCGTGGCGGCCTGGCCGCCGGCCGAATATGTCGCCGCCCGCGAAGCGGCCGAGGCAGCGTTCACGGCGGCGACGGAAGGGCTCGCCGACCGCGCGTTCATGGATCTCAACCGCGGCGAGGATTCCGACATCATCGTGCAGGCGATCGACCTCGCCCGCCATTTCGACCTGTTCGTCTGCAGCCAGCCGATCCCGGACACGCATTTCGTGCCGAGCGATCTGATCGAACGGATCGTCATCGACTCCGGCCGTCCGGCGCTGGTCGTCCCCTATGTCGGGCATTTTGCCGACGCCGGCCGCCGGCCGATGTTCGCCTGGAACGATTCCCGCGAGGCCGCCCGCGCCTTCGTCGACGGCCTCCGCATCACGGCCAGGGACGCGCAGGCCGTGGTCGTCTCCGTCTCCAAGCCCGGCGATCCCGCGATCGAATATCGCAAGTCTTCGTTGGAACTGGCTGTCGCCCATCTCAAGGCGCACGGGATCGAGGCCCGGGCCGATCAGGCGCTCGCCTCCGGCATCGGGCTCATGGACGCCCTGCTGAACGAAGCGGCGGACTGCTCGGCCGATCTGCTCGTCATCGGCGCGTTCGGCGGCCAGGGCTATCCGCGCTTCTCGCGCGGCTCCGGGTCGCGATTCATGCTCAAGCACATGACGCTTCCCGTGCTGCTGTCGCACTGAGCGCGGAGGCATCTCCAGAAGTGTGTCAGGATCGCGGCGGGCCGTGGCGCGCCGCGATCATGGTTAACAGACGATTTGCGCTTGCGTCGAAGTGGAACGGCAAACCGCGCCGATCGCCTCTAAACTAAAGATTTTTCACGAATTTTTGGGTTTTTCACGGGGCTCGCGTTTAGGCAAATCTTAAGCGAGCGCCTCTAGAGTTGCACTCGAAGTGGTCAGTCGAGTGTGTGAGTAATCTTATGACCGAAGCCTACCGCCCAAGGGTGAAGTATGTGATCGGACCGGACGGCAGCCCGTTGACCGTCGCCGACCTGCCGCCGCCCTCGACCAAGCGCTGGGTCATTCGCCGCAAGGCCGAAGTCGTGGCGGCCGTGCGCGGCGGCCTGCTGTCGCTGGAAGACGCCTGCAGCCGCTACACGCTGACCGTCGACGAATTCCTCAGCTGGCAGATGTCGATCGACCAGCATGGCCTGGCCGGCCTGCGCACGACGCGGATACAACAGTACCGCGCCTGATTCTTGCTGCAGCGAACAAAAAGAGCGCCGGCGCCGCCGGCGCTCTTTTTGTTTGGGTGCGCGGACTTCAGGCGGGTCCGGCCCCTTCGCTCTTCTTCCGTTCCTCGCCTTCGCGCATGACTTCCATCAGCCGCTGACGCTCGAACAGGATGACGACGACGAGCGCGATGGCGAGCGGGATCAGCAGGTAGAAGAGGCGGAACACGAGCAGCGCGGCCAGCACCTTGCTCTTGGCGAGCACGGGCAGGGCCTTGATGAAGACGAGCTCGAACACGCCGAGGCCGCCCGGCGCGTTCGACACGAGGCCTGCCGAGAAGGAGGCGAGGAAGACCGCCAGCACGACGAAGAAGCTGATGTCCGCTTCGGGGGGAAGCGCGAAATAGATGATGCCGGCCGCGCCGAGCAGCTCCATCGGCGCGGCGATCATCTGGCGCGCGGTGATCTCGGGCCGGGGATATTCCAGCCTGAACTTGCCGAGCTGGCGCGGCTTGAAGCGCAGGATCGACCCGGCGGCGTACAGCGCGACCATGGCGAGCAGGCCGAGCCCGAGCAGCCGCGAGGTGTCCACGTTGGTCAGCGCGTCCGGCAGCATGCCCTTGAGACGCTGCAATTGCTCGGGCTCGAAGACGAGCACGAGGCCGCCGAGCAGGATCGTGCCCAGGAAGAAGGTGAAGGAGCACAGAGCGACGAGGATCGCGACCTGCGCGGCGTCGAGCCCCTTGCTCGAATAGGCGCGGTAGCGAACCATCGCGCCGGAAAAGACCGAGGCGCCGATATTGTGCGAGAGGGCGTAGGTCGTGAACGAACAGACCGATACGAAGAACCACGAAATGTGCTTCACGCCGAGGTGGAGCAGGGCGATCCGGTCGTACCAGGCGAGCGCGGCGTAGGCGACCAGCGTGGACAGGGCGGCCAGCAGATAGCGATGCGGCGGAATGGCCTTGAGCGCGGCGATCACGTCCTGACGCACCGACTCGCCGCGAAACTCGCGGGCCAGAAGCCAGAAGGCGACGAGCACGGCGACCATGCCGAGCGCCGGCCAGAAATAGTCGAGGGCGCGCTTCATTTGCATCCTGCGCCCGACAGCCGGGCCCTGCGGGAACCCATGCACGACGCGTCCCGGCTCCGCAAGCCAGACCCATGCAAAAACGCCGCCCGGAGGCGGCGCTCTCATCGTTCCGAATTTCCTGCGTCAGGCGCGGGCGGCGCGCAGGCCCATGAGACCCATGTCGGCCGGCCGCAGCACGTCGGCCAGGCGGTCGGTCGCCTTTTCGCGGCCTTCCAGGTTCTCGGCCTTGGACACTTCCGCCATCGCCTCGTCGAGCCGGGCCTTGGCCTCGTCGAGCTGGCCGCGCAGCTCCTCGATCGAACTGAGCAGATTGTCGCGACGGCTGCGCGCGGCGCGCGCGTAGGTCGGATAGGCGAAGTGGCTGGGGTCGGAAATGCGGGCACGCTGTTCCTCGGCGGCGATTTCGCGGTCGAGATCGCCGGCCATCCGATTGAACTCGGCGATCATGAGTTCGAGCTGCGTCACGCGTCGGCGCTTTTCGTCCGCCTGAAAGCGCTTCAATCTCAGCAAGGTATCCCGCGACTTCATTACACGGCACTCCAGGACGACAGTCCGAACTCGTTGTGGTTACGCATTAGCCATGATCCGCGAGACGTCGCGACTATGGACATCGGAGGTTGCTCGTTGGTTACCCGACGAAGGCGCTGGACAAAAAAATCGGCAGAGGCGACTGTCGAAATCAGCGATTCGGTTCGGCGCGCGGCGGTCCGCAGGCGACGGCCTAACCATTCGTTAACTCGTTTGCTTAACAGTTCTTTGCGTCCGGCGGAAAACCGACCGCGCGCAGGCCGGGACGATTCCGTTGCGTCAGCTTGGGCGTTTGCCGCGGGGGATCGGCGTACGCCTGAAGCGCTGGTTCGCCCAAACGGTTTCTTAACCATTCGGGCCGTAGAGTTAACGGAAGATCGATTTCGGGTTTGAGGATTATGCCGGGCGCCGCGCGCCTGGGGCGGGACATCCGCCCGGCGCCGTGCGGGGAAGGGTGGGGACAGCTGATGCGCGTATTACTGATCGAAGACGACAGCGCCACGGCGCAAAGCATCGAACTGATGCTGAAGTCCGAGAACTTCAACGTCTACACGACCGATCTCGGCGAAGAGGGCATCGATCTCGGCAAGCTCTACGACTACGACATCATCCTGCTGGATCTGAATCTGCCGGACATGTCGGGCTACGAGGTGCTGCGGACGCTGCGCGTCGCCAAGGTCAAGACGCCGATCCTGATTCTCTCGGGTCTCGCCGGCATCGAGGACAAGGTGAAGGGCCTCGGCTTCGGCGCTGACGACTATCTCACCAAGCCGTTCCACAAGGACGAACTGGTCGCGCGCATCCACGCGATCGTGCGCCGCTCCAAGGGCCATGCGCAATCGGTCATCACGACCGGCGATCTCGTCGTCAATCTCGACCAGAAGACGGTGGAGGTCGACAGCGCCCGCGTGCATCTGACCGGCAAGGAATACCAGATGCTCGAGCTGCTCTCGCTGCGCAAGGGCACGACGCTCACCAAGGAGATGTTCCTCAACCATCTCTACGGCGGCATGGACGAGCCGGAACTCAAGATCATCGACGTCTTCATCTGCAAGCTGCGCAAGAAGCTCGCCAACGCGAGCCAGGGCCGCAACTACATCGAGACGGTCTGGGGCCGCGGCTACGTGCTGCGCGAGCCCAACGAGGCGGACGAACGCTTCACGGCCTGACCCTTCGGGCGCCTGCAAAAAACCCCGCGGAGCGATCCGCGGGGTTTTTGCTTGTCGAGGGCCGCGTCAGGAATTGACGACGAGCCGCATGTTTCCCCGCTTCTGCGGCCTGTGCGTGAACAGGCCCGCAAAGCCCGGCGTCGGCGTGAAATCCTCGCTCAGGCCGACGATCGTCTCCGTCGCGCCGAGCAGGAGATGGCCCTCCGGGGCGAGTTGCGCCGAAATGCGACGCAGAATGTCGCGCCGGCGTTCGACATCCATGTACATGAGCACGTTGCGGCACAGCACGACGTCGAAATGGCCGAGCGCGCTGAAGTCAGACACCAGATTGACGTGGCGGAAGTCGATCGCCGCCTGGAGATGTTCGGAGACGCGCCAGCCCGCGGCGTCCTTGCGGAAATAGCGCAGCAGCATGGCGGTCGGCAGGCCGCGCTGGACCTCGAATTGCGAATAAATCCCGGCCCGCGCGGCGGCAAGCGCGGCGTGCGAGACGTCGGACGCGACGATATCGACGCGCCAGCCGGCAAAGTCGCGCGCCAGGTCGTCGATGACCATGGCGATCGAATAGGGTTCCTGCCCGGTCGCGCAGGCCGCGCTCCAGATGCGCAGGTTCCGGAAGTCGCGGCGCGTTTCCTTGAGCCTCGGCAGCACGATGCCGCGCATCGCCTCGAAAGGCGCGCGGTCGCGAAAGAACAGCGTCTCGCAGGTGACCATCGCATCGACGGTCTTGTTCATCAGAACGGGATCGAGGCCGGCGCGCAGGCGACGGACGAAATCCTCCGGATCGGCGAAGCCGCAATCGACCATCAGCGCTGAGAGCCGGGCCTCGATCGAAGAGCGGCGGCGCGGATCGACGGCCATCCCGATGCGTTCGCCAAGCACCCGCGCGAGTTCGTCGAAGGCGTTCATGGCGCCTCCGATTTCTGCGAGCCGCCGAGGCGGAAGGCGATGGCGTCGGCGAGCTGGGCGATCGGCGCGACGGCCGCGGCGAGACCCGCGCGCGCGACGGCGCCCGGCATGCCCCAGACGGCGCTGGACGCCTCGTCCTGGACGATCACGCTTCCGCCGGCGGCGACGATCCGGCGCGAGCCTTCCAGGCCGTCCGCGCCCATGCCCGTCAACACGACGCCGAGCGCGCCGGGGCCGAAGGCGTCGGCCGCGGAGCGGAACAGGACGTCGACCGCGGGCTTGCAGAAATTCTCCGGCGGCCCGTCGAAATGAGCCAGCGCGTAATAGGGGCCGACGCGCACGACCTTGAGATGCACGTCGCCGGGCGCGAAATAGATGCGGCCGGGGCGAAGCTCCTCGCCGTTGATCGCGGCGCTCGTCGGCATGGAGGTCAATTGCGCGATCTGACCGGTCACGACGTCGGTGAAATTGGTCGGCATGTGCAGCACGACGACGACGGGAATGTCCTTCAGTCGCGGCCCGATGCGGGGAAGAAGCGCGGCCAGCGCCTGAGGGCCGCCGGTCGAGGCGCCGACGACGAGCGCGCGGGGCGTGAGAACGGAAAAGCGGCGCAGTTCGAATTGGCCGCGAGCGCCGGAGGCGGCGTCGAGGGCGGATGCGCGGACTGAAACCAATTTGTTCATCAACCAGCTTTCGAAAAGAATGCGGACCGCAAGTTCAGATCAGTCCGATCTCCTCGAATTTCGAGCGGACGATCTGACGGTCGAACGGCTTCATGATGTATTCGTCGGCGCCGGCGTGCATGGCGCGGGCGATCTGAGATACGTCGTTTTCCGTCGTGCAGAAGACGACCTTCGGCTTCGAGCCGCCCGGCATGCGGCGCAGCTTCTGGAGGAATTCGAAGCCGTCCATGACGGGCATGTTCCAGTCGAGCAGGATGCCGTCCGGCATGGCCGCGCCGCAGGCGTCCAGCGCCTCTCGCCCGTCGTTGGCCTCGGTGGTCGCAAATCGCATCGAGCCGAGGATGCGCCGCGCGATCTTTCGAATGACGGCTGAATCGTCGACGACCAGTATTTGTTTCATAGGCTGACTCCGGAATGACCGTTCGCGGATGGCTGGGCTGGAAGGCGCGCGGACAGGGCTCCCGCGCGCATGTCGAACAATGCGTCGACGTCGAGAATCGGCAGTATGCCGCCTGCCGTGCGGTAATAGGCGGCCGTCAGGCGCGCGCGGTCGTCGTGAATGTGACGCGGCGAGGAAATGCGTTCCTGCTCCTCGCATTCGATCGCGTCGCCGACGGAATCGACGATGAGCGCGAAGGTCTCGCCGCGACGCTCGACGGCGACGGCGAGCGCGCTGGTCGCGCCGCCGTTCGAGAGCAGGCCGAGGCGCTTTTCGAGGCTGAGCGCGACGACGATCTTGCCGCGCAGGTTGACGAGGCCGGCGACGTCGGTCGGACCGAGAGGCACGGGGGTCACGGCCTGCAGGCGAAAGATCGTCTGGACGGCGTCGACCGGCAGGCCGAACAATTGCCCGGCGGCCTGGACCGTGAAGAAGCCGCGGCGCGCGTCCGCGCCAGGAGCGGGCGGCGCCGTCGGGGCGAGGGCCTGGGACATGCCGTTCATGCGGCCGCTCCCGCCAGGACCTTGTCCTCGAGCGCCTCGCCGCCGAGCGCCGTCTCGCCGAGCGCGTCGGCGAGCGTGTCCAGAAGCGCGCGCCGGTCGAACTTGCCGGCGGCGGCGTCGATGCCGGCGGCGCGCGCGGCCTTGGTCGTCTTGTCGCTGGTCTGCGCGACGAGGGCGATGATCGGGATGCTCGCGCAACCGGCCATGGCCCGCAATTCGCGCGCGAACGTGTAGCCGTCGACGTCGGGCATGTCGATGTCGGTGACGACGGCGTCGAACTGCGCGCCCTTGTCGATGAGCGCCAGCGCCTCCCGCGCGCTTGCCAGCGTCGTCGTCTGGTAGCCCGCCGCCGACAGGACCGGCGTCAGCATGTCGCGGAAGAACTGGCGGTCGTCGACGAGCAGGACCTTGAACTTGCGATTGACGCCGCGCGACACCGAGCCCGGCCGCGCGATGCGGATGAAGTGCGTGAGGTCGAGCAGTTCGGCGACCGAACCGCCGAATTCGGCGGTGCCGATCACGCCCGGCGCGCCCTGCGCGATCTGGATTTCGAGCGGATCCTCGACGATGTCGATGATCTCGTCGACCAGCAGGCCCATGGTTTCGCCGCCATAGCCGATGACCAGCACCGGCTGGTTGGCGTGCGTCGGCTCGACGCCGTCGGCCGCCGGAAGGAGCGGCATGAGCTGGCCGCGATGACGCAGCACGTAGCCCGCGCCGGTCTGTTCGATCGCGGCCGTGTCGACGCTCTCGATGCGGGTGATGAGCGACAGGGGCAGGGCCTTGCGCGCGCCGTGCCCCGCGCGCAGCAGAACGACGCGCGTGCGCGCCTGGCGCGGGGCAATCGAGACATCGACGCGCGCGTCGCGATAGGAGGCCGCCCGCTCGATGCCGAGCGTTTCGGCGATGCCGCCGGAATCGAGAATGAGCACGACCGAGCCGTCGCCGAGGATCGTCTGGCCGGAATAGACCTTGAGATGGGCGAGCGGGGAGCCCAGCGGCTTGACGACGATTTCCTGCACGTCCTCGACCGCCTGGACGATCAGCCCGAAGGTCGCCGAGGCCACGCGCATGACGACGACCAGCCGCTCGTCGTCGGCGCCTGCTTCCATCGGCGCGACGGCGAGAAGATCGTGGAGGTCGGCGACGGGCACGACCTCGTTGCGCAGGCGCAGCATGGGCGCGCCCTGGACGACCTCGATCTTGTGCTCCGATTCCGGGCCGACGGAGACAGCCTCGACGACGCCGGCCTGCGGCAGGGCGAAGCGCTGGCCGCCGGCGGCGACGATCAGCGCGGGCGCGATGGCGAGCGTGAGCGGAATGCGGATCAGCAGCCGCGTGCCGGAGCCCGGGCGCGAGGCGACCGCGACGACGCCGCCGATCGCCTGGATGTTCTCGCGAACGACGTCGAGGCCGACGCCGCGGCCGGAAACGCTGGTGACGGCGCGCGCGGTCGAGAAGCCCGGAACGAAGATGAAGCGCGCGATCTCGTCGGGCGACATGGCGGCGAGCTCCTGCTCGGTCGCCAGCTCCAGCGCCGCGGCCTTGCGGCGGATCGCCTCGAAATCGAGGCCGCGCCCGTCGTCGAGAACCTCGATCGAAATCTGGCCGGCCTCGTGCGAAGCCGAGACGCGGATGACGCCGGTTTCCGGCTTGCCCGCCCGCACGCGGTCGGCGGGCGTCTCGAGGCCGTGATCCGCGCAATTGCGGATCATGTGCGTCAAGGGATCGCGGATCTGCTCGAGGATCTGCCGGTCGAGTTCGGTTTCGGCGCCTTCGACGACGAGATCGATCTTCTTGCCGAGTTCGACGGCGAGTTCGCGCACGAGTCGCGGCAGCGCGCCGAAGATGCGGCTCATCGGCTGCATGCGCGCGCGCATGACCGCGTCCTGCAGGTCGGTCGCCACGGCCGAGAGGCGCTGCAATGCGCCCTTCACCGCCTCGTCGGTGTTGGAGCGCGTCACTTCGGTGAGCTGGTTGCGCGTCAGCACCAGTTCCGAGACGAGCAGCATCAGGGATTCGAGCGCGTCGACGGCGACGCGGATCGTGTCGGCGCGCAGCGGCCGCACATGCTCGCCGTGAATGGGCTCGCCGCCGTTTGTGGCTTCGGGCGCCTGCGCGACGGAGGTCGCGATCTCCGCCGTCGGCGGAAGCGGCGTCGGCTCGACGGCCGTCGGCTCGGCGCAGACGGGCTCCGCAGGCGGGGCGGCGTCCTGCGCGTCCGCCGGTTCCGGCCGCGGTGCGGATGCAGGCGCGCCGGCCGTCATCGAGGCGGCGTGCGTCGCCAGCGCGGCGATGAGCTGCGCGTCGTCGCCCTGCGGCTCTTCGCCCTTCTCCTCGATGTCGCCGAGGATCGACTTGATGCGGTCGATCGTGGAGAGAATGAGCGTGACGGTTTCGGGATTGGCCGGCGCGCGTTCGCGCAGGCGTCCGATGAGATTTTCGGCGGCGTGCGTCACGCGCGCGAGGCGCGCGAGACCGAGAAAGCCGCAGGTGCCCTTGATCGTGTGTACGAGGCGGAAAATGCTCGAGATCATTTCCGCGTCGGACGGGTCGCGCTCGAGACGCACGAGCTGTTCGCCCGCCGCATCGATGTGCTCGGCCGTCTCGACCAGGAAATCCCTGAGAATGTCGTCCATCAGTCCGCCCAGACGCGAAGCCG
This sequence comes from Rhodoblastus sp., assembly GCA_039808645.1. GTDB lineage: Bacteria > Pseudomonadota > Alphaproteobacteria > Rhizobiales > Beijerinckiaceae > JAJXWB01. Next base: position 36,165 of record JBDHTL010000012.1, read on the forward strand.
GACGGATCCGGCTTCAACACCGGCGCGCACGCGCGCCGCTGGCGGAACTATGAAAGCGTTGGGTTAAGGGAGGATTGAAATCCGCCCCCCGATCACGCCGCGTCGCTGGCCGCCGGCGCCTCTTCTTCGGCTGCGGGCTTCGCCGCTGCGGCGGCGCGCAACGTCACGCATTCCGGCGCGGTCGACAGATCGACGCCGAAGCCGATCTCGCGCGCGACGAGACCGGTGTAATAGGCCTGGATGCCGTGGGCGTCGACGGAGCCGCCTTCCGGCGTTCCCGCGAGCAGCAGCGGCACGTGAGCGGCGACGCGCGCATTGGTTCCCTTGGATTCGACCGACAGGCTCGCGCCCTCGTCGGCGATCGTCACGGCGATGACGCCGCCGCGCGGCACGGCGGCTGCGGCGATCAGGCACATGTTGAGGACGAGCTTGACCTTGTTCTTGGGCAGCAGAATGCGCGGGGCGTTCCACTCGAGTTTCGTGCGCTCGTCGGCGATCAGGCCGCGCGCGACGTTCTCGGCGTCGCCGGTGTCGATGGCGGCGCCCGCCGAGCCGGCGGCGCCGAAGGCGAGGCGGCAGAACTGCAGGCGGGCCGACGCGGTGCGGGCGCTCTTCTTGATCAGGTCGAGCGCGAAGGTCCGCATGTCCGGGTCCTTCTCGTCCTCCAGCACTTCGAGACCGTTGACGATGGCGCCGACCGGCGAGATCACGTCATGGCAGACGCGCGAGCAGAGCAGGGCGGCAAGATCGAGCGGAGCGAGCGAGAAGACGGAGGCTTGTTCGGTCATGGGGCGATCCGGAATGGGTTGACGCGGGCTCGGCGACCGAAGGGACGCCGCACGGAAGGCGCTACGCGGACGCGGCTCGATATACGGCGCAGCGGGCCGCGAATCGTTTCGCGTCATGCGCGAATCGAGAGATATCCCGCCGCCGCGCCGCTGCAAAGCGCCGCCAGAGTGCGGGTTCGCCCGTTAACGCTGCGTTAACGCCGTCTCTCGCGCGCTTGATCGATCGCGCCGGAATGTGCATGTCAGGCGCATGAGCCAGACGCAGACGCCGCCGACCGACGCCGAACGCGACGCCGCCGCGCAGGCCTTCGCGCGCATCGCGCTGGCCGCCGGCCAGGCCGTCATGGAGGTCTACGCCGGCGAATGCGCGGCGCGCGTCAAGGCCGATTCCAGTCCGGTGACCGAGGCGGACGTGCGCGCCGAAGCCGTCATTCTCGCGCGACTGGCCGCCGAATTTCCCGGCCTTCCGGTCGTCGCCGAGGAATCGGCGGCGCGCGGCGTCGTGCCGCTGTGCGGCTCTCGGTTCATCCTGGTCGACCCGCTGGACGGGACGCGCGAGTTCCTGGCGCGCAACGACGAATTCACCGTCAATATCGCCCTCATCGACAGGGGCGTTCCGGTCGCCGGCGTCGTCTACGCGCCCGCGCTTTCCAAACTCTGGTTCGGCGGGGCTGCGGCCTGGTCCTGCGCGGCGACGCCCGGGGGCGACCTGCCGCCGGCTTCGGCATGGCGGAAGATTTCGGCGCGCAAGCCGCCGGCGGAGGGGCTCGTGGCGCTCTGCAGCCGCTCGCACGGCGACGCCGGAACCGAAGCTTTCCTGGCGGGCCACAAGATCGTCGGCCGGGTCAACGCCGGCTCGTCGCTGAAGTTCTGCCTGATCGCGCAGGGCGAGGCCGATGTCTACCCGCGCTTCGGGCCGACGATGGAATGGGACATAGCCGCCGGCGAAGCCGTGCTGCGGGCCGCCGGCGGGCGGGTCCTGACGCCGGAAGGCGAGGCGCTGGGCTACGGCAAGGCGGCGGAGGGATTCCGCAACGGCTTCTTTGTCGCCTGGGGCAAGGGCGCCGAGGGCAAGGCGGGCTGAGGTCGGCGTCAACTCTTCGTTAACCATGCGCGCGCAGGGTGGCCGGCTAGGACGGGGCGCCTCGACTTCAGTGCGGTCGCGCCACGGGTTCACCATTTTCCGGCGGCAGATTCGTCGAAACGGCGGCTGCGGCGAGAGGAGCGGGCGATGACGACACGTCGCGAGATTTTGATCCAGGCCCTTGGCGCGGCCGCGCTGGCGGCGACGCCGGCTCGCGCGTTCGCACGCGAGCAGCCCGGCCAGTTCTCCTCCAACGAAGTGGTCGACAGCGGTCACCGCTTCTTCGGTTCCGTGTCGCGCGGACTGGCGCAGGGCATCGAGAAAGCGACCAAGCGCTGGGGCCGGCCGAACGCCTATATCCTCGGCCAGGAGGGCTCGGGCGCCTTCATCGGCGGCCTGCGCTACGGCGAGGGCCAGATGTACACGCGCAACGCCGGCGACCGGAAAGTCTACTGGCAGGGGCCCTCGATCGGATTCGACGTGGGCGCGGACGGCGACCGGACGATGATGCTGGTCTACAACCTGCCGGCGGTCGAAGGCATCTATCGCCGCTTCGGCGGACTCGACGGCTCGGCCTATCTCGTCGGCGGCTTCGGCTTCACGGCGCTCACGGCCGATCAGGTCGTCGTCGTGCCGATCCGCTCCGGCGTCGGCGCGCGGCTCGGTCTCAGTCTTGGCTATCTGAAGTTCACGCCGACCTCGACCTGGAATCCCCTCTGATTCAGCGGCCGCGCCGGTTTTCGACGGTGCGGCGAAGGGATCGCGCGTGCGCCGTGACGCTTTACCTGCGCGGCGACGCCGTGGCATGGTCGCGCGCTTCCGGTCGGCTGGGACATTGCCGTTTTGATCGAACAGATCATGATTTTCATGCTCGGCGCCCTGTCCGCCGGGCTGCTGGCGCTTCTGATGCTGCCGGCTTTCTGGCGAAGGGCCCTGCGGCTGACGCGCCGGCGCCTCGAAATGCTGATGCCGCTGTCGATGGACGAGGTGGTCGCGGAGCGCGATCTCCTGCGCGCCGAATTCGCGGCGGAGAAGCGCCGCCTCGAGCAGCGGATGGAGGCGCAGGCCGAGACGCAGGCGCAGGAACTCGTCGAACTCGGACGCCGCGCCACCGAAATCGTCGGCCTGCAGAACGACCTGTCGAAATTGCGCGGCGAACATGCCGATCTCAACGCCCGCCACGACATGGCCGTGCGCGACCTCGCCGAAGCCAACGGCGAGCGCAGCGCGCTGATCGTCGAACTGAACGATGCGACGGGGCTGCATCAGGATATCCGCGCGCGGCATGACGCCCTGTCCGCGGCGCACGAGGCGCTGCAGAGCCTCGCGGATGATCGCCGGATCGCGATCGTCGGGCTGGAAACCAAGCAGGAAGGCCTTCTGGCGCGCATCGCCGGCCTGGAGAGCGAGGTGGAAGCGCATGCGCGCACGGCCCGCAACGAGACGGAGCGCGCACTCGGCCTGAGCGAAGAGCGCGAACTTCTGCTGAAGGACGTGCGGTCGGCCGAACAGATGACGCAGGCCGCGCAGGCGCGGTTCGAGGCCGAGCGCGACCGGATCGCGCAGATGCAGGCCGAGGTCGAGACGGCGCGCGCCGATCTCGACGCCGCCCGCGAGGCGCAGCGGCAGGCCGAGCGCGCGCGCGATGCCGCCGTCGGCGAGAGGGACGTGGCGAAGCGCGAAATCGACGATCTCGGCCAGCGGCTGGCCGCGCAGCGGGAGGAGGCGAGGGCTGCGGAACGCGCGGCCGCCGATCGCGTCGAGGAATTGCGCGCCGAGATCGCGCGCCTGACCGGCGCCCTGGCGGCGGCCCGCGAGGCGCGCGGCGGCGGCGACGCCGACATCGCGCAATTGCGCGAGGCGATCGCGGATATCGGCGCGCGCGTCGCGCGCATGGGGCCCGACAGCGAAGCGCGCAAGCAGCAGTGAGCGCCGCGCGCCCGCGGGTCAGTGGCCGTCGCCGCCCATGCCGAGGTTGGGCGGACGCCGCACGAAGGGCACGAACAGCAGCATGACCGCGAATATGATCGCGATCAGCAGGAAGACGTCGGCCAGCGCCATCACCAGCGCCTCGCGCCGCACGAAGCCCATCAGCTTCTTCATCGCCGCGACATTGGCGTCGGAGCCCATCGGCGCATAGGCCCCCGTCAGCGTCGACATCCATTGCTGGGCGCGCTCCGAGGACCAGGTCACCTGTTCGCGCAGGCGGGCGAGGTGCAGGTCCCAGCGATTGTTGATGGACGTGTTGATGATGGCGAGGCCCACCGCGCCGCCGAGATTGCGCGTAAGATTGAACAGTCCCGAAGCGTTCTTCATCTCGTGCGGCGCGAGCGTCCCCATCGCGACCGAATTGATCGGGATCATGCACAGCATGAGCGAGGAGCCGCGGAATATCTGCGGGATGAACATTTCCCAGAAGTCCCAGTCCTTGGTGACGTAGCTCATCATCCAGCAGGAGATCGCGAAATTGGCGAAGCCGATCGAGAGCAGGATGCGCGCGTCCACGCGCATCATGACGCGGCCGATCAGCGGCGCCGACAGCATCTGCGTCATGCCGGTCACGAACATCGTCTCTCCGATCTGCAGGGCGGTGTCGCCGCGCACGCGCGCGAGATAGACGGGATAGATGTAGGTCAGCCCGTAGAGGCCGATGCCGAGTACGAAGGAAAAGGTGCTGCCGGCCCAGAAGCTGCCGTTGCGGATCCTCAGATCGACGATGGGGTTTTTCGAAACATACGAACGCCAGAAGAAGATGCAGGCGCCGAGCGCGGATGCGAAGGTTGCGTAGACGATCGCGCTTTCCTCGAACCAGTTCTTCGACGGGCCTTCCTCCAGCACATATTCGAGCGCGCCGAGAAAGACCGCCATCGACACGAGGCCGGTCCAGTCGAAACCTTCGAGCAACTTCAGGTTGGGCTCGTCGAAGTCGATCAGGAACCAGGAGATCAGCGTGACCGCGATGCCCGGGATGATGTTGACGAGAAACAGCCAGTGCCAGGAGAAGACGTCGGTCAGATAGCCGCCGGCGGTCGGGCCGATGGTGGGCGCCAGCGTCGCCACGAGGCCGATGATCGGCTGGATGATGACGCGCTTCTCCGGCGGGAAGATCGTGAAGGCGCTGGCGAAGACGGTGGGGATCATGCCCCCGCCGATGAAGCCCTGCAGCGTGCGGAACACGATCATCTGCTCGATCGAGGTCGATTGCGCGCACAGGAAGCTGGTCAGCGTGAATCCGCCGGCGCAGACCGTGAAGACGATGCGCGTCGAGAAGGCGCGCGACAGGTATCCCGACAGCGGGATCATGATCACTTCGGCGATCAGATAGCTCGTCTGCACCCAGGTCACTTCGTCCGTGCCGGCCGACAGGCCCGCCTGGATTTCGGCGAGCGAGGCCGAGACGATCTGGATGTCGAGGATCGACATGAACATGCCGAACACCATGCCGACGAAGGCGATGACGCGCTTGGCGTCGAACCTTTGCTCGGGCAGGGGATAGGCTGCCGCCGGTCCGCGGGAGACGACGGCGGACATGGCGTCAGTCGGCCGTGCGGGTGTCGACGTCGACGACCACCGACATGCCGGGCCGCAGGATGCCGGATTTCGCGACGTCCGCCGGCACGCGGATGCGAACGGGCACGCGCTGCACGATCTTGGTGAAATTGCCGGTCGCGTTCTCGGGCGGCAGCATCGAATATTGCGCGCCGGACGCCGGCGCCATGCTTTCGACCACGCCTTCGATATGCTTCTTCGCGTAGGCGTCGACGACGAGCGCGACCTTCTGGCCGGGCTTCAGTGCGCCCAGCTGCGTCTCCTTGAAATTCGCCTCGACATAGACCGTGTCGAGCGGAACGAGCGACATGAGGCGCGTGCCGGGCGCAACCAGCGCGCCGGGCTGGGCGGCGCGATTGCCGACGACGCCGTCGAAGGGCGCGCGCACCGTCGTGAAATCGAGATCGCGATTGGCCTTGTCGTGCGTCACGCGCAATTCGTCGCGCACGCGCTCGGCCTCGATCTCCTGTGCGCGCAGCACGGAGAGAGCGGCCTCCGCTGCGGCCACGGC
>JBDHTL010000013.1:0-41623 GCA_039808645.1 Rhodoblastus sp.
CGACTGGATCGCGGCGTCGATCGGCAGGATCGCGTTCTTGTCCTCGATGAAATCGCCGAGATGCGAATCCTCCTCGTCGCCGATCGGCGTTTCGAGCGAGATCGGCTCCTTGGCGATCTTGAGAACCTTGCGCACCTTCTCGAGCGGCATGGCGAGCTTTTCGGCCAGTTCCTCAGGCGTCGGCTCGCGGCCGATCTCGTGCAGCATCTGGCGGCTCGTGCGCACGATCTTGTTGATCGTCTCGATCATGTGCACGGGGATGCGGATGGTCCTCGCCTGATCGGCGATCGAGCGGGTGATCGCCTGACGGATCCACCAGGTCGCATAGGTCGAGAACTTGTAGCCGCGGCGATATTCGAACTTGTCGACCGCCTTCATCAGGCCGATGTTGCCTTCCTGGATGAGGTCGAGGAACTGGAGGCCGCGGTTCGTGTATTTCTTGGCGATGGAGATGACGAGACGCAGGTTCGCCTCCACCATTTCCTTCTTCGCCTGGCGGGCTTCGCGCTCGCCCTTCTGCACCATCTGCACGATCTTGCGGAACTCGAGAATCTCGAGGCCGGTCTCGGTCGCCAGCGCATGAATCTCGCCGCGCAGGTCCCTGATCGCTTCCTTCTCGCGCGCGACGAATTCCTTCCAGCCCTTCGCGCCGAGCTTGCCGACGCGCAGGGTCCATTTCGGATCGAGTTCCGAACCCTGGTAATTCTTCAGGAAGTCCTCGCGGCCGACGCCGTGGCCTTCGGCCGTGCGCAGCAGGCGGGTTTCGGTGCCGATCAGCCGCTTGTTGATGTCGTAGAGCTGCTCGACCAGCGCATCGATGCGGTTCTGGTTGAGCGAGAGGCTCTTCACATCCGTGACGATCTCCTTCTTCAGCGACTTGTACTTGCGCTCCTGGGCCGGCGTCAGCGCCTCGTTCTTCAGCTTGTTCTCGACGTTCTGGTCCTGCAGCCGGCGCAGCTTCTTGTAGGCGTCGGCGATGCGGTCGAAGGTCTCGAGAACGGCGGGCTTGAGTTCGGCTTCCATCGCGGAGAGCGACACGGAATTCTCCATGTCGTCTTCCTCGTCGAAATTGCCCTCGCCTTCCGGCGCCTCGCCGTCGAGGCCGGGCGGCGGATTCTCGGGCGCCGTGGACGGCGCCGCGACCGCGCCCGCTCCCTCCGTCTTGGGCGTGTTCTTGCCGTCGGGCCCGGCGTAGGTCGCTTCGAGATCGATGATGTCGCGCAGCAGAACCTTGCCTTCGTTCAGTTCGTCGCGCCAGATGATGATCGCCTGGAAGGTCAGCGGGCTTTCGCAGAGGCCCGCGATCATCGCCTCGCGGCCGGCCTCGATGCGCTTGGCGATGGCGATTTCGCCCTCGCGCGACAGAAGCTCGACCGAGCCCATCTCGCGCAGGTACATGCGCACGGGATCGTCGGTGCGGTCCGCGGGCTCCGATGCGCGCGTGGCGACGACGGCCGGACGCGGATTGCTCTCGACGAGCTCGCCGCCCTCGGCTTCGTCGTCGTCGCCGCCTTCCTCGCCCTCGCTGTCGTCCTGGTCCTGGTCCTCGGTGACGGTGATGCCCATCTCCGAGAGCATGGCGTAGACGTCCTCGATCTGGTCCGAGGAGACTTCCTCGGACGGCAGAACGGCGTTCAACTCGGCATAGGTCACGAAGCCGCGCTTCTTGGCGGCCTTGATCATCTTCTTGACCGCGGCGTCGCTCAGATCGAGCAATGGGCTGTCGGTCGTCTCAGCTACGGCCGCGCCTTCGCCTTCCGGCTTTTCTTCGTCCTTTTTCGCCATCAAGTTCACTCCGAACCCGCTGTGGGGCGCAGCCGGCGCGTCGCATCCGCGCCCGCGCATGTCGCGCCCTGAAGACGGCAGCGCGCCCCGTTCGATTCGCAAAGAGGTGATTCTCTCCTCGCGAAAATCGCAGGCCGGCGCCTAACCGCTTCTTAACCAAGGACGCCGCGGCGTCCGAAAAAATCTTGCGACCAATCTGCGCGCGAAGCAGCGAACGCCCTTCGGCGGCCGTCTCACAATTCTTTCGACGAGCGTCCTGATGGGGTCCCGAAACCTTCGATGACCGCCTCCGCCCCGTCCAATGTGGAGAGCTGACCCTGTATGTCCTGCAATCGCGCGAGATTGCGGTCGTTCGCATCCTCCGCCAGAGCGGCCTCCGCGGCGACCAATTCCCTATGTAACGCCTTGGTCCTGCGATGCAAGGCCAGCGCCTGATTCAGCGCGTGGCGGGCGTCGGACACATCCGCCGAGGGGCGCACCGACCAGAGGGTGGAGATGCCGGCCATCGCGTCCAACCGGTCGAGGACGGACCGGAGCCCGCCGCGCTCGACCTCGGCCCTGAGATCGGCGGCCGCCTCGCCCGCGCTGGCGGAGGAGAGGAGGAAATCCCGCAACCGGGCGAGGTCGGGATTGCCGAGCTCGAGCGCGGCCAGGTCCTCGGCCTGCTCGACCGCCAGGTCCGGGTGATTGCAAATCAATAATAAAATCAACGCCTCGCGTGGGGCGATGGCCTTCGGGCCGCCGGCGAAGAGGCTGGAGCGGGCGAGCGCCGGGCTGATCGTGAGCGGCGCCGCCTGCTGACGCCAGCCGCCGTTCGGGCCGCTCCGTCCGCGTTCCCGCGGCTCCCACCGCCGGCCTTCGCCACGGGCGCGGTCGCGGCCGAAGAGGGTGGAGACCCGGCTGGAAAACTCCTCGCGATAGTGTCGGCGCAGGCTTTCGTCGCCGATCGCCTGCAGCGCCTGGAAGGCGCGGGCCTCGAACGAAGCGCGACGCTCGGGCGTGTCGAGGGGCTGCGCCTCGACTTCGCGCCGCCAGAGCACGTCGACCAGCGGCTGCGCCTCGGAAATGACCGCCTCCACGGCGGCGGGGCCCGCCGCGCGGACGAGATCGTCCGGGTCCTGCCCATCCGGCAGGAAGGCGAAGCGCAGCGAGCGGCCGGGGCCGATCAGCGGCAGGGCGGTCTCGATCGCCCGGAAGGCGGCCTTGCGGCCGGCGCGGTCGCCGTCGAAGCAGAGGATCGGCTCCTCCGCCATCGCCCAGAGCAACTGGACCTGTTCCGGCGTCATGGCGGTGCCGAGCGGCGCGACCGTCTCCGGGAAGCCCGCCGTATGCATGGCGATGACGTCGACGTAGCCCTCGACCGCGATCACGCGGTTCGACTTGTGCGCGGCGGCGCGGGCGCGGTGGTGGTTGTAGAGGCAATGGCCCTTGTGAAAGAGCGGAGTTTCAGGCGAATTCAGGTATTTGGCATAGGTGCGTCCGTCAGGACGCCCGTCTGAAGACGGGCTATGGACGTCTTTCTCCATCGCCCGCCCGCCGAAGGCGATCACCCGGCCCGACCTGTCGGCGATGGGAAACATGACGCGATCGCGAAAACGGTCGTAGGGCACGGCGATGTCCTCGCCGTGCACAAGCAGGCCCGCCTCGATCATGGTCGGGCCGTCGACGTCCTTGGCCGCCAGAAAGTCCCGCAGCGCGAATTTTTCCCGGGGCGCGTAGCCGAGGCGAAAGTCCTTCTGCAACGCCGACCCCAGGCCGCGGTCGGCGAGATAGCCGCGGGCGCGGGCGCCTTCGGGCGCCTGCAGCCGGGTCTCGAACCAGCGGGCGGCGAGTTCCAGCGCCTCGTGCGTCGAGGCGCGGCGGGCCTCGCGCGCTTCCTCCTCGGCCGTCATCTTCGGCAGGGCGAGGCCGGCGTCGGCGGCCAGACGCTCGACCGCTTCGGGGAAGCTGACGCCTTCCGTCTCCATGACGAAATCGAAGATGTTGCCGTTCTTGCCGGCGGAAAAGTCGAAGAAGCGCGCCTTCTGGTCGTTGACGTAGAAGGACGGGGTCTTTTCCGCCGTGAAGGGCGAGAGCCCGCGCCATTCGCGGCCCTCCTTCTTCAGGCGCACGCGCCGGCCCGCCACCTGCGACATGGGCAGGCGGGCCCTGATCTCCTCCAGAAAGCTCGGCGGAAAACGCATGATCCCTTTTCGCGCAAAGATTGCGTCGTCCCTATATAACAGGCCGCAAGCGAGGGGCGGGCGCCGTCCCCGCTTTCAACAGGCTGAGGGACACGAATATGCGCAGCGCCGCCCGGTTTTTCGAGATGAAGCGTAGGGCAGAGAAGATCGCCATGCTGACGGCCTACGACGCACCGACGGCGCGGGCGCAGGCGGCGGCCGGCGTCGACCTCATTCTCGTGGGCGACAGCGTGGGCACGAACATGCTGGGCTATGCGAGCGAGCGCGAGGTGCAGCTGGCCGACATTGCGCATCACACCCGCGCCGTGCGCCGCGGCGCGCCGGACATGTTCGTCATTTCGGACCTGCCCTATGCGACCTACCAGAGCCCCGAACAGGCGCTCGCCAATGCGAAGATCCTGGTCGAGGCCGGCGCCGACATGGTGAAATTCGAAGGGCCGCTGCCCGAGGTCGTGCGCGCGATCAAGGGCGCGGGGATCGCGGTCTGCTGCCATCTCGGCCTCGAGCCGCAGAACCACGAGGAAAAGCGGCTGAAGGGCAGGACGGCGGCCGAAGCCCGCAAACTCGTGGCGGATTCGAAGGCGCTGGACGAGGCCGGCATGGACATGCTGGTGCTGGAAGTGATCCCGGAGGATGTGGGCGAGGCCGTGACCCGGGCGATCAAGGCGCCGACCATCGGCATCGGCGGCGGCCGGAGGACCGACGGCCAGGTGCTGGTGATCGTCGACGTGCTCGGCTTCACCGACGCGAATTTCAAGCACAACAAGCGCTACGCCGAGGTCGGCGCGACCATGCGGCAGGCCGCCGCCGCCTATGTGGCGGATGTGAAGTCGGGCGCTTTCCCGGCCGAATCCAACGCCTTCAAGATGCCGGCGGCGGAGCGGGAGGCGTTTCTGGGGTAGGCTGGGCGACGCCGCACGCATTTGCCACCCACGACCCTTTCGCCTATAAGCCGCCCGCGCCCGTTTCCGACACCCCTGGAGGCGTGGGCGCGTTTTTGCGCATCGGCTTGTTCGAAAAGTCTGCGATTTTTCGGGCCGACGCGTTCTCATAAAGGACTGAACCATGGCCGAGACGAAGACTCTCGCGGCCTCGGTCCGCAGCGGGACCGGCAAGGGGGCCGCCCGCAGCGTACGCCGAGAAGGCCGCATTCCCGCAGTGATCTATGGCGGGGGCGAAGCCGCCCAGCCGATCTCGCTGGACCGCAAGACTGCCACCCAGCTCATCTACGCCGGCCACTTCCTGACGACGATCTTCGAGATCGACGTGGACGGCAAGAAGGAGCGCGCCATTCCGCGCGACTACCAGCTCGATCCCGTGAAGGACACGGTCCAGCACGTCGACTTCCTTCGGCTGAAGGCGGGCTCGCGCCTGCGCGTCGACGTTCCCGTGCATTTCATCAACGTGGAAACCGCGCCCGGCATCAAGCGCGGCGGTTCGGTCAACATCGTCCGCCACACGGTCGAGATGTTCGTGCCGGCCGACAATATCCCGGAATTCCTGACCGGGGATCTCGCTGGCTTCGACTTCAACGACTCGCTGCATATTTCGGCGATCAAGCTGCCGGAAGGCTGCAAGCCGACGATCACGGACCGCGACTTCACCATCGCGACGATCGCGCCGCCGGCCGTCGAGAAGGAAGCCGCGCCGGCCGCCGCGCCCGCCGCTGCGCCTGCAGCCAAGGCCGCGCCGGCCAAGGACGACAAGAAGAAGTAGGCCTCACGTCTGTCATTCCCGGCGACGCAAAGCGTCGACCGGGAATCCAGCCACTGTTCTGGATCCCCGCTTTCGCGGGGATGACAATTGACGCAGGACGCCGGGACGCTTCCCATGCTGCTCTTCGTCGGGCTCGGCAATCCCGGCCGCCAGTACGCCCGCAACCGCCACAACATCGGCTTCATGGCCATCGACGAGATCGCGCGCGCGCATAATTTCGCGCCGTTCCGCGCGCGTTTCCAGGGCCGCGTGAGCGAAGGCCAGATCGGGACCGAGCGCGTCATCCTGCTCGAGCCGGGCACCTACATGAACGAGTCCGGCCGCGCGGTCGGCGAAGCCGCGCGCTTCTACAAGCTCGGCCTCGGCGACATCGTCGTCTTCCACGACGAACTCGATCTCGCTCCGGGCAAGTGCCGGGTGAAGGTCGGCGGCGGGGCTGCGGGCCACAACGGCCTGCGCTCGATCACCGCGCATGTCGGCAACGACTACAAGCGAGTGCGCCTCGGCATCGGCCATCCCGGCGACAAGACCCTCGTGCACTCCTACGTGCTGAACGATTTCGCCAGGTCGGAGGAGAAGTGGGTCGAGGCCCTGTGCGACGTCGTCGCGCGCAATGCGGGCCTCCTCGCGAAAGGCGACGACGCGAGCTTCCAGAACAAGGCGCATCTGGCGATGGAAGCGGCAGGCTTTGCGGACGTGAAGCGCGTGGGGGAGAAGCCGTAGCCGTCATCCCCGCGAAAGCGGGAATCCGGAGCAAGCTCCCTCATCTCTCGTCACGACCCTGGGTCCCCGCGCCACGAAGTCGGCGCCGGGAAGTCGGCAGGTGCCGACTTCCCTTGAAGTTGCCGACTTCGGTCGGACTTTCGCGGGGACGACAGTCCTGCTCCTCACGAAAAATTCAGCTTCAGTCCCGGCCGCGGCCATTCGAACGACACGAGCTTGCCGGTGGACGACAGCGTGACATAGGCCGTGCGCAGGTCCGGTCCGCCGAAGCAGATGTTGGTCGTCATGTAGTCGGGCATGGGCACGTGCTCGACCGACTTGCCGTCCGGCGACATCACGGTGATGCCGCCGTTCATCAGCGTCGCGACGCAGACATTGCCCGCGCCGTCGACCGCCAGCGAATCGAACAATTGAAAGCCCGGCACGCCGGCCAGCAATTCGCCGCCGGCCGCCGCATGGCCGGTCTTTTTCGGCACGAGCTTGCCGGGGCCCTCGAGATCCCATTTCCACACGCGGCCGGTCTGCGTCTCGGCGGCGTAGAGCGTCTTCTCGTCCGGCGAAAGGCCGACGCCGTTCGGCGTCATCATCGGATAGATGGCTTCGGTGATGAAGGAGCCGTCAGCTTTCGCGTAATAGAGGCCGCCGCGATCCATGTCGCGCGCGCGGCCCTTGCCGAGGTCGGTGAACCAGAAGCCGCCCGTGCGGTCGAAGACGATATCGTTGGGACCGCGCAGCTTGCCGTTCTCCGCGCCGTCGTAGACGCGCTCGACCTTGCCGGTCGCAATATCGATGCGCTCGATGCGCCCGCCCGAATAGTCCTTTGCCTGTGCGACCGGGCGAAGGCCGGTCTCGGGCGTCTCACGCCATTCGAAGCCGCCGTTGTTGCAGACATACATCTTTCCGTCGGGCCCGAGCGCCGCGCCGTTCGGTCCGCCGCCGGGCTCCGCGATCACCTGCACCTTTCCGTCAGGCGTGACGCGCGACAGCGTGCCGCGCGCGATCTCGACGAGTATGACCGAGCCGTCGGGCATGGCGACCGGGCCCTCGGGAAAACGAAGGCCCGTGGCGATTTCTTTGATTTTGATCTGCATCCGACGCTCCCCGGCGATGGTCTTGCCGGCGATTTTGCCGTTGTCGCGCGAAAAGGGGAACTGCGCACAAGACGGCGCAGGCATGTCTGGCGCGAAGGCGCAGAGAGCAGGCGGACCGCGAGCCTTCAGGCTCGCTTAATTGCACGGTGCGAGCTTGAAGGCTCGCGGTCCGTTCAACCCACCGGTTTCACGTCGACGCTGACTTTCAGCGTCTGCCTGCCGGAGACGAGGATGACGCCGTCGAGGGGCGCGACGTCGGAATAATCGCGGCCGATGGCGATCTCGACGAAATCGTCGTTGACCTGCAGCGCGTTGGTCGGATCGAGACCGAGCCAGCCAGCCGCCGCGCCGCACCAAACGTTGACCCAGGCGTGCGAGGCGTCGGCGCCTTCGAGGCGCGGCTTGCCCTCCGGCGGAATGGTGCGGATGTAGCCGCTGACATAGGCCGCCGGCAGGCCGAGCCCGCGCAGGCCGGCGATCATGATATGCGCGAAATCCTGGCAGACGCCGCCGCGCGCATCGAAGGCCTCGGACAGCGGCGTCGAGATCAGGGTGGCTTCGGGGTCGTAGCGGAAATCCGTGCGGATGCGGCGCATGAGGTCGACGGCGCCGGCAAGGACCGGCCGGCCCGGCGGGAAGCTCCGCGCGGCATAGTCGGTCGCCGGTTCGTAGAGCGGGACGAGCTTGGTCGGAAAGATGAAATGCGCCGGCGAACGCGCGTCGAGCGTCCTGACGTCGGAGACTTCGCGCTGCACGTCCTCCCAGGCGGGCGTGAGATCGGCGTGCGGCTGCGCAGCGCGCCGCACCTCGACGCTGGCGAGCGAGGTGACGCGCAATTCGCGATGCGCTTCCTCGATCCGCACGGTGGTGACGAGATTGCCGAAGAAGTCGGGGCGGGCGGCGCGCGAGACCGGTTGCGGCGCGAGCTCGACGCCGCTGTCGAGCACGCGCTGGCCGCGGCCGTCGCGCGGCGACAGCCTGAGCGTGCAGAGGGAGGAGGCGACCGGGGATTCGTAGGAATAGGTCGTGATGTGCCTGATGTCGTAGATCACGCGAGCCCCTTCGGCGTTTCCGCGCGCACGGCGTTGGAGCCCTGAAGGAAGTAGCGCGCCTCGATGGCGAGCGCGAGCGACATCAGGCTCTGCTCGAAGTCCGTGATCCTGCCGTTGTCGAGCCGGGACGCTTCCGCGACCGAAAGATCGGCGTCGAGCATGCGGGCGATGCGCTGCGGCGCTTCGAGCATGCCGTCCTGGCGCAGAGTCGGCAGACCGGCCAGGTGCTCGTTGATGCGCTGGACCTGAAAGGCGACCGACCGCGGATTGTTGGGATCGAGCAGCGCCATGTCGCGCACCGGCGCGAGCGCGACGCCGACGAGATAGCGCGAGCGATAGGTGATCTGCGAGTCGATGAGGTCGAGCATGACGTCGAGATTGTCCGCCGTGGCGTCGCGATCGGCGAACATGCGCGCGAGGCCGCAGGTCGAGATGCCGCGCTCGACGCGCCGGCCGATGTCGAGGAAGGACCAGCCGGCGACGCGGTTGAAGTTTTCCTGGATGAGGCCCGACAGCGCCGAAAGCGCGTGCAGCGCGCCTTCCGCGCGGTCGATGAGTTCGGCTTCCGGCAGGGGCGTCGCGGGCAGGGGCACGGCGAGGCGGTGTTCGAGATCGCCGAGAATCTGCCAGATGTCCTGCGACAGGCGCTCGCGGATGATCGAGGCCGCCGCGCGCGCGGCGCGGGCGAGGGCGGCGCCGGAGGAGATGTTGCGCGGGTCGTGCAGCGCGGCCGCGGCGATCTCCGCCGGGGATTTCGTTACCGGCGCCTTCGGTTCGTCGCCGGCGCGGCGCGGCGTCAACAGGCTCTGCAAGCGCGCGCGCGCGTTCGATCCGCCGTCGGGCGCGCTTTCGGTGACGCGCGCGCAATAGCAGCGCACGAGCCGCAGCGTCGCCTCCGCGCGCTCGAGATAGCGGCCGAACCAGAAGAGATTGTCCGCGGCGCGACTCGGCAGATTTCCGAGCTGGCGCACGATGCGCACCTGGTCGCCGACCGGCAGCAGCGTCGTCTGTTCGACGGGCCTGTCCTCGATCACCCATACGTCGGCCGAGGTCACGCCTTCGCCCATCGACAGCGCGCGCGCGTCGATATTGTCGGACATGCGGCAGAAGCCGCCCGGCATGACGCGCCAACCGTCGGGCGTCGCGGCGGCATAGACGCGCAGCGTGAAAGGACGCGGCGCGATCGCGCCGTCGATCCAGGCGGGCGTGGTCGACAGGCGCACGATTTCCTGGCCGACATAGTCGACGCCGCGCCGGCCGATCGCCGCGCGCAGGCGATTGCGCCTGGCTTCCTCGATCTCGGAGGAGACCGCGGTCCGGCCGTTCTCGAGGCCCGGCGGATTGTCGACGAAGGCGCCCGAGATCGCCATGCGGTCGAAATCGGCGAGAACCTCGTTCGCGGCGGCGCGATCGCCGCACCACCAGGTCGCGATATGCGGAAGGATGAGATCCTCGCCCATCAGGCGGCGCGACATGGGCGCGAGATAGCCGAGCAATGCGCGCGACTCGATGAGGCCCGCGCCCGGCATGTTCGCGACGACGACCTCGCCGGCGCGGATCGAATCCATCAGGCCCGGCACGCCGAGCCGCGATGCGGCGTTGAGTTCGAGCGGATCGCACCAGTCGGCGTCGATCCGGCGCAGCAGCGCGTCGGCGCGCTTGAGCCCGGCGATGGTGCGCACGTGCACCTTGTCGTCGCGCACGACGAGGTCGCCGCCTTCCACGAGCAGGAAGCCGAGATAGCGCGCGAGATAGGCCTGTTCGTAGTAGGTCTGGCTGTACGGGCCGGGCGTCAGCAGGCAGATGCGCGGTTCGCTGCGCTTGGCGGCGGCCACGAGGCCGGCGCGAAACTCGCGGAAGAAGCCCGCGAGCCGATCGACGTTGAGATCGCGATAGAGATTGGCGAAGACGCGGCTGAAGACGAGGCGGTTCTCGAGCGCGTGGCCGGCGCCGGAGGGGGCTTGGGCGCGGTCGCCCAGCACCCACCAGCGTCCGTCGGGGCCGCGGCCGATGTCGGCGGCGTAGAAGCGCAGCCAGCGGCCGCCGGCCGGGCGCGCGCCGTGCAGCGGACGAATGAAGTCGGGCGAGCCGAGGATGGCGGGAGAGGGCAGCACGCCCTCCGAGACGAGGCGGCCTTCGCCGTAGATGTCGGTGAGCGCGCGGTCCCACAATTCCGCGCGCTGCGCTATTCCGCGCTCCAGATTCGCCCATTCGGCGCCGTCGATCAGCAGCGGCAGACGGCCGAGCGGCCACGAGCGCTCGCTGGTCTCGCCATAGACGCGGTACGACATGCCGGTCTCGCGAATCAGGCGGTCGGCGGTCGCGAAGCGCTGCGCGAGGTCCTTCTGGCTGTATCGGGCGAGCGCGACGAAGAACTTGACCCAGAGCTGGCGCGCGACGCCGTCCGAGTCCAGGAATTCGTCGGGCACGCCGTCGACCGGATGATAGCCGGCGATCCAGTTCTCGATCTGGCGCGCGACCGAGGCGCGCCCGCCGCGGGCTTCCGCGCGGCGCAGCGTCTCCTTCAGACGCTCGGTCACCGCAGCATCTCCGTGGCGCGATCGAACGGGCGATGTCGCGTCAAGAGTGGCGCTCCGATCCGGTTGAAGGGAGGCCGAATATAGCCAGATCGCGTCGCCTGTCTAACCTTTGGGCGTCAGCGCGCCGTCCGGGGTTCTGTTGAGGCCGACAGGCGTTTCCTCGATGTCGACATCGAAGGTTTCAAGGAAGCGCGAGACCATCATGTAATAGCCGATGGCGAGCGTCAGCTCCTGCATTTCCTTGTGCGACAGGCGCCGCGCAAGCGGGCTGAATGTCGCGTCGGACGCGCGCACGTTCTTCACCACGTCGTCGGTGAAACGCATGATCTCCTTCTCGGCATCGGAGAAGGCGGCGGCCTCCGGCCCTTCGTGGATGGCCGCGATCTTGGCCTCGCTCATGCCGAGCTGGCGGCCGATGCGCTCGTGCTGATGGACTTCGTATTTCGCCCCCGACAGCACGCCGACGCGGATGATGGCGATCTCGCGCAGGACCGGATCGAGCTTGGTGAAATAGAGGATCTGGCTGCCGAGCCGGTTGAACCCGTCGATCAGCTCGCCGGAATGGCCGAGCATGCGGAAGATGTTCAGCTTCGGCAGCTTCTCGTAGGCCTTCTTCGCGCGCCCTTCGGCCTTGCCGATGTCGAAATAGGGGATGCGGGCCATGGGGCTTTCTCACAGTGTTTGAAGCGGCGCGACCCCCTCCCCGACCCTCCCCCGCTTCGCGGGAGAGGGGGCAGATGCGAGGCTTCACCCAGATCGTAGATCACGGGCGCCTGCCGTCCCCTCTCCCGCGAAGCGGGGGAGGGAAAGGGAGGGGGCCTTGCGATTTACCGCAACGACGCGTTGATCTTCGCCAGCGCCGCCGCGCCCGGCACCAGATCGGCGTCGGTCAGTTCGTTGAGCGGACGGTCGACCGTGTTGAGGCGGTCGTGCATGTCGCCGGGGTCATCCTCGAGGTAGACGAGGCCGGTCGGGATTTCGCCGGCGACGTCGTGCGACATGAGGTAGTTGATCGCGGCCACGCGGTCGTGCACGTCGTAGTCCGCGTTGATCTTGCGCAGCAGGATCGACGTGCCGTCATGCAGCTTCACCTGCTGCGTCTGGCCCGGCTCGTAATCCGCGGTGATCGGCGCGCGCTCGGTGATGAAGTCGAGCGAATTGACCGCCTCGTTGTGGGCGCGCACGTAGTCGAAGCTCTTGGTCGAGCCTTCGTGATTGTTGAAGGCGACGCAGGGCGAGATGCAGTCGATGAAGGCCGGGCCCTTGTGGTCGATGGCGGCCTTGATGAGCGGCGTCAGCTGCTTCTTGTCGCCGGAGAAGGAGCGGGCGACGAAGGTCGCGCCGAGATGGATCGCCATGGTGACGAGGTCGATCGGGTCGTCGGTGTTGACCGCGCCCTTCTTCAGCTTGGCGCCCTTGTCCGATGTCGCCGAGAACTGGCCCTTCGTCAGGCCGTACACGCCGTTGTTGGCGACGATATAGACCATGTTGACGCCGCGCCGGATCGAATGGGCGAACTGGCCGAAGCCGATCGAGGCTGAATCGCCGTCGCCGGACACGCCGAGATAGATCAGGTCCTTGTTGGCGAGATTGGCACCGGTCAGCACCGAGGGCATGCGGCCGTGCACGGAATTGAAGCCGTGCGCGTTGCCGAGAAAATAGGTCGGCGTCTTCGACGAGCAGCCGATGCCCGACAGCTTGGCGATGCGGTGCGGCGGCAGGTCGAGTTCGAAACAGGCGTGCATGATCGCTGACGAAATCGAATCGTGGCCGCAGCCGGCGCAGAGCGTCGAAATCGAGCCTTCGTAGTCGCGATGGGTGAGGCCGAGCGCGTTCTTCTCGATCGCGGGATGGCGGAATTTCGGCTTGGGGAGGTAGGTCACGAAAGAGCCCCTTCCTTGGCGGGCGAAGACGCCTTGGCCACGAGATCGGCGATGGCGCGCACGATGAAGCGCGCCGTGACGGGCGAGCCGTCGTAGTGCAGCACGGAGACGAGCCGATCGGGCGAGGCGCCGTTCTCGGTCATCAGCAGCGTGCGGAGCTGGGCGTCGCGGTTCTGCTCGACGACGAAAATCTTCTCGTGGCTCGCGATGAAATCATCAACCTCGCGCGAGAACGGGAAACCGCGCAGGCGCATGACGTCGATCTCGACGCCCTGCTTGCGGAGAATGTCGATCGCCTCGTCCATCGGCGCGGCGGTCGAGCCGTAGTGCAGCACGCCGAAGCGCGCGCCCTTGCCGACCGTATCGAGCAACGGCGCCGGCACGTAGGTCTTGGCCGTCTCGAACTTGCGCAGGAGACGCTGCATGTTCTCGACGTAGGGGCCGCCTTCTTCCGTGTAACGGGCGTAGGCGTCGCGGGTGGTGCCGCGCGTGAAGAAGGAGCCGCGGCTCGGATGCGTGCCGGGATAGGTGCGGAACGGAATGCCGTCGCCGTCGACGTCGAGATAGCGGCCGAAGTCGCGATGCGTGTCGAGGTCGGCCCGCGTCATCACCTTGCCGCGATCGAGCTTGCGATTATCGTCCCACTCGAAGGGCTTGGTGAGATGCGAATTCATGCCGATCTCGAGATCGAGCATGACGAAGACCGGCGTCTGCAGGCGGTCCGCGAGATCAAAGGCGAGCGCGCCGAATTCGAAGGCCTCGCCCGGATCGCGCGGGAAGAGCAGGACGTGCTTGGTGTCGCCGTGCGAGGCCCAGGCGCAGGCGAGCACGTCCGACTGCTGCGTGCGTGTCGGCATGCCGGTCGAGGGGCCGCCGCGCTGCACGTTGAACAGCACGGCCGGAATCTCCGCGAAATAGGCGAGCCCCAGGAATTCCTGCATCAGCGAAATGCCCGGGCCCGACGTCGCGGTGAAGGCGCGCGCGCCGTTCCAGCCGGCGCCGATGACGACGCCGATGGAGGCGAGTTCGTCCTCGCATTGCACGATGGCGTACTTGTTCTTGCCGGTCTCCGCATCGCCGCGCAGGCGCTTGCAGTAAGTTGTGAAGCCTTCGGCGAGCGAGGTGGAGGGCGTCAGCGGATACCAGGCGCAAACGGTGGCGCCGCCATAGACCGCGCCGAGCGAGGCCGCCGCATTGCCCTCGACGTAGATGCGGTCGCCGACCTTGTCGGCCGGCTTCACGCGCAGGCCGATGGGACATTCGAGATTGGCGAGCGCCCAGTCGCGGCCGATGGTCAGCGCGTTGAGATTGGCGTCGATCAGCTTCTGCTTGCCCTTGAACTGTTCGGCGAGCAGCGTCTCGATCACGCCGACGTCCATGTCGAGCACGGCCGAGAGCGCGCCGAGCCCCATGATGTTCTTCATCAGCTGGCGCTGGCGGGCGTCGTTGTATTCGCGATTGCAGATCTCGGTCAGCGGCACGCCGATGACGGTGAGGTCCTCGCGGAATTTCGAGGCGGGGATCGGCCGCGAGCAATCGTAGAAGAGGTAGCCGCCGTATTCGATCGAGGCGACGTCCTTGTCCCAGGTCTGCGGATTCATCGCGACCATCAGGTCGGTGCCGCCGCGCGCGCCGAGCCAGCCCTGTTCGCAGACGCGCACCTCGAACCAGGTGGGCAGGCCCTGGATGTTGGAGGGGAAGATGTTGCGCGTCGCCACCGGCACGCCCATGCGCATCACGGCGCGGGCGAACAGGAGGTTCGCGGAGGCCGAGCCGGAGCCGTTGACGTTGGCGAACCGGACGACGAAATCGTTCACGCTTTCGATCGGCATCACGCCCCCGCTCGCGGAAGTTGCACGGAAAATTTCTGCATGTCCCACGCGCCGGTGGGGCAGCGTTCGGCGCACATGCCGCAATGGAGGCAGACGTCCTCGTCCTTCACCATCACGCGTTTGGTCTTGAGCTCGCCGGACACGTAGAGGTCCTGCGTCAGGTTCGGCGCCGGCGCGCTGAGGCGCTTGCGTAAGTCGGGTTCGGCGCCGTCCTGCGTGAAGGTGATGCAGTCCATCGGGCAGATGTCGACGCAGGCGTCGCATTCGATGCACAGCGGCGCGGTGAAGATCGTGTCGACGTCGCAATTGAGGCAGCGCTGCGCTTCGGCGAGCGCGCGGGCCGTGTCGAAGCCGAGCTCGACCTCCACGCGAATGTCGGTCAGCGCCACGGCATTGTCGCGCAGCGGCACCTTCAGGCGGCGCTGGAGCGAAATGTCGTTGTCGTAGGACCATTCGTGAATGCCCATCTTCTGGCTCACGAATTCGCCCTTGGCCTGCGGCTGCACGTCGACGTCGCGGCCCTGGCACAGCGCGTCGATCGAGAAGGCCGCGCCGTGTCCGTGCGCGACCGCCCAGATGATGTTCTTCGGTCCGAAGGCCGCGTCGCCGCCGAAGAAGACGTTGGGAATGGTCGAGCGATAGGTGACGCTGTCGACCTTCGGCATGTCCCATTTGTCGAATTCGAGACCTATGTCGCGTTCGATCCACGGAAAGGCGTTTTCCTGGCCGACCGCGACGAGCACTTCGTCGCATTCGATCAGCGTGTCGGGCTCGCCGGTCGGCACGAGCGAGCGGCGACCCTTCGCGTCGTATTCGGCGCGCACCTTCTCGAACACCATGCCGGTCAGGCGGCCGTCGACATGCTTGACCTCCTTCGGCACGAGGAAGTTGAGGATCGGGATGCCCTCGTGCATCGCGTCCTCCTTCTCCCAGGGCGAGGCCTTCATTTCCTCGAAGCCCGAGCGCACGACGACCTTCACGTCCTCGCCGCCGAGACGGCGGGCGGAGCGGCAGCAGTCCATCGCCGTATTGCCGCCGCCGAGCACGATCACGCGCTTGGCGATCTTCTTGACGTGGCCGAAGGCGACGTTGGCGAGCCAGTCGATGCCGATGTGGATATGCGCGGCGGCCTCGGCGCGGCCGGGCACGTCGAGATCGCGGCCGCGCGGCGCGCCGGTGCCGACGAAGACGGCGTCGTAGCCCTGGTCGATCACGCCCTTGAGGCTGTCGATGCGCTTGCCGTGCACGAAGTTCACGCCGAGGTCGAGCACGTAGCCCATCTCCTCGTCGATCACGCTTTCGGGCAGGCGGAAGCGCGGGATCTGCGTGCGCATGAAGCCGCCGGCCTTCGGCTCCGAATCGAAGACGGTGACGTCATAGCCGAGCGGCGCGAGATCGCGCGCCACCGTCAGCGAGGCGGGGCCGGCGCCGATGCAGGCGACGCGCTTGTTGTTCTTCTTCGCGGCGCGCTCGGGCATTCGGCCGCGCACATCTTCCTTGAAGTCGGCGGCGACGCGCTTGAGGCGGCAGATCGCGACCGGCTCGTCCTCGACGCGGCCACGGCGACAGGCGGGTTCGCAGGGGCGGTCGCAGGTGCGTCCGAGAATGCCGGGAAAGACATTGGACTGCCAATTGATCATATAGGCGTCGCCGTAGCGGCCCGCTGCGATCAATCGGATGTATTCCGGGACGGGTGTGTGGGCGGGACACGCCCATTGGCAATCGACGACCTTGTGGAAATAGTCAGCCGGCGCGACTTGATCTGATCTCACGCATCCTCCCTGGCGCGCTTCCCCTGCGCCACATCCGCGACTGCCGCTGGGGCGTTTCGCGGGTCCTGCTCTTGCATGCAGAATTGGGCCCGATTGCGTCCTTTCGTCAAGCCAAGCGCCGCAAATCGCTGACTTTGCCGGATTCGACCTTCGGCGACAGGGTGAAGGCTTCGCATTGCCGAAATTTTGCGGCAATGCGGCGCCACAGGACGCGACTTGGCCCACCGCCGCGACTTGCGCTATTGATAGATCGATTGTGCATCGCAATAGCCGAGGCGCAGAGATTTCCGTATGAATGCGAATGTCCCGCCGCCCGCCGCGGCCCCGATCGACGTCGCCGGCCTGAGCGCCGCGATCGCGCGCGCGACCAGCGCGCTGCTCGCGCGCCGCCGCGACGACGGCCACTGGTGTTTCGAGCTCGAGGCCGACGCCACCATCCCGGCCGAATATGTGCTGATGCGCCATTTCCGCGGCGAGCCCGTGGACGACGAACTCGAGCGCAAGATCGCCGCCTACCTGCGCCGCATTCAGGGCGAGCACGGCGGCTGGCCGCTGTTCCACAAGGGCGCGTTCGACATGAGCGCGAGCGTGAAGGCCTATTTTGCGCTGAAGATGATCGGCGACGACGTCGACGCCCCACACATGAAGCGCGCCCGCGAGGCGATGATTTCGCGCGGAGGAGCGGCCAGGAGCAACGTCTTCACGCGCATCCTGCTCGCGCTCTACCGGCAGATGCCGTGGTCGGGCGTGCCGGTCGTTCCTGTCGAGGTCATGCTGCTGCCGCGCTGGTTTCCGTTTCATCTGGACAAGGTGAGCTATTGGGCGCGCACCGTCATGGTTCCGCTGATGGCGCTGACGGCGCTGCGGCCGGCGCCGGTCAACGCGAAAAGAATAGGTGTCGCCGAACTCTTCGTCGTCCCGCCGGAGCAGGTGACGAACTGGCCGGGCGGGGCGCATCAGAAGGAGCCCTGGACGACGCTGTTTGGCTGGCTCGACAAGGTCCTGCGGATCGCGGAGCCGTGGTTTCCGAAGGCGACGCGCAAGCGTGCGATCCGGGCGGCCGAGGCCTTCACGCTCGAGCGTCTCAACGGCGTCGACGGGCTCGGCGCCATCTTCCCGGCCATGGTCAACAGCCTTCTGATGTTCGATGCGCTCGGCTACGGCGCCGACCATGCGCATGTGAAAGCCGCGCGCGAATCGATCGAGCGGCTGCTCGTCGTCAAGGACGACGAGGCGTATTGCCAGCCCTGCGTCTCGCCGGTGTGGGACACGGCGCTGGTCGCGCACGCGCTGCTGGAAGCCGGCGATCCGCAATCGCAGGCGCGCGCCGGCGAGGCGCTCGAATGGCTGAAGCCGCTGCAGGTGCTCGACGTGAAGGGCGACTGGGCCGTGCGGCGGCCCGACGTGCGGCCGGGCGGCTGGGCCTTCCAATACGCCAACGCCCACTATCCCGACGTCGACGACACAGCCGTCGTCGTCATGGCGATGAACCGTGCGGGCGGCGACTATGACCACGCGATTTCGCGCGCCCGCGAATGGGTCGAGGGGCTGCAGAGCAAGGATGGCGGCTGGGGCGCCTTCGACGCCGACAACGCCTACCACTACCTCAACAACATTCCCTTCGCCGACCACGGCGCGCTGCTCGATCCGCCGACGGCGGACGTGTCGGCGCGTTGCGTCTCGATGCTCGCGCAGCTCGGCGCGACGGTCGAGAACAGCCCGGTTCTCGCGCGCGGCGTCGCCTATTTGTTGAAGCAGCAGGAGAAGGACGGCTCCTGGTATGGCCGCTGGGGCATGAACTATGTCTATGGAACGTGGTCCACGCTCTGCGCGCTGAACGCCGCGGGCCTGCCGCCCGATCATGCCGCGATGCGCAGGGCCGTCGACTGGCTCGTCGCGATCCAGAACGCGGACGGCGGCTGGGGCGAGGACGGCGACAGCTACAAGCTCGACTATCGCGGCTACGAGCAGGCGCCCTCCACCGCCTCGCAGACGGCCTGGGCGCTGCTCGCCTTGATGGCGGCGGGCGAGCGCGACCATCCGGCTGTCGCGCGCGGGATCGCCTATCTCACGGCGCATCAGGGCGAAGACGGGTTCTGGAACGAGGAGCTGTTCACCGCCACGGGTTTCCCGCGCGTCTTCTACCTGCGCTACCACGGCTATTCGAAATTCTTCCCGCTGTGGGCGCTCGCCCGCTATCGCAACCTGTCGGCCAGCAACAGCCGATCCGTCGCCTACGGAATGTGAGCGTGGCGCGCCGCCTGCTGATCGTCGTCGGGCTCAAGCGCGAGGCGCGTCTCGCCGGCAGCGGCGACGTTGCGACCGTGTGCAGCGGCGGCGACGTGAGCCTTCTGGAGCAGCGGCTTGCGCGCATCGATCCGGCCGGCCTGATGGGCGTCGTCAGCTTCGGACTGGCGGGCGGGCTCGATCCGGCGCTGAACGCCGGCGATCTGATGCTGGCGAGCGCGGTCGCGACGCCGCGACGATCCTTCCAGGCCGACGCCGCGCTGACCGATGCGCTCGCGGCCGCGCTCAAGGCCGCGGGGCTCAGGCTGTCGGACGGGGTTTTCGCGGGCGTGGACGAGGCCGTGCTGACGCCGGAGGACAAGATCGCCCTGCGGCGCCGGACCGGCGCCGTCGCGGTCGACATGGAAAGCCACGTCGCCGCGCGCTTCGCGGCGGTCTGCAATGCGCCGTTCGCCGCCGTGCGGGCGGTCAGCGATCCCGCCGACCGGGCGCTGCCGAAGCTCGCGGCGCAGGCGCTCAGGCCGGACGGCGGCGTCGACTATCGCAAGGTCATCGCGGGATTGGCGCGTGCGCCGCGAGACCTCGGCCCGCTGATGGCCGCGGGTCGCGATTCGTCTGCCGCCTTCGCGACGCTCAGGCGCGCGGGTCGGGCCTTCGCTTCGCTCTGATTATTGCTGGGACCGCGGACGGACGCATTCCGGCGGCCGGAAATAGCCGGAATCCGCGCCGCAGGTCGGCGTCTGCCAGGGATCGCAGTCGAGGCCGTGGCGGCGGATGAAGGCCAGACACACCTGATGGCGCTGTTCGAGCGAGCCCGACACGCGAGCGAGGCCGTTGCGGCCGCTCGGCCGTTCGGCCTTGCGGCGCTTCTTCTTGGCAGGGGCCTTCTGCTCCGGAGCGGGGGAGGCGGCAGGCGAGGGGGCGGCCGCGGCCGGCTTGTCCTGCGCGGCGACGGGCGCGGCGATCGCGACGGCGAGCGCGCCGGCCAGCGAGAGCCGCAGCAATCGAGCGCGTGCGGACGTAGCTTTGAATCGTGACATGTTCGGTGTGGCCTCCGTGCGTCGCGACAAATTATCCGGCCCGCCGCGGCCGTTCAATCCGCCGGGTTCGAGCTTTACTCCGCCGCGGTCGTCTCGGCCGGGCTTGCGGCCTTGGCGGCGCGGTCCCGCGATTCCTCCTCGCGCATCTGCGTCAGCGTCTTCTGGACGTTGGCCTGGAAGACGAATTCGGCCGGACGCGCCTTGTCGATCGGGATGTCGGGGGCAAACGCGCCTTCCGTGTCGATGCCGGCCAGCGCGACCCTGGCCGCTTTCCAGGGCTTGTGGACCGAATCCGTCACCGCCGTCGCCTCGAAGCCGCAGTGGACCATGCAGTTCGAGCATTTCTCGTACTTGCCGACGCCGTAGGCGTCCCAGTCCGTGCCCTCCATCAGCTCCTTGAAGGTCGAGACCGTTCCTTCGTTCAGCAGATAGCAGGGTTTCTGCCAGCCGAAGACATTGCGGGTCGGATTGCCCCAGGGGGTGCACTGATAGGTCTGGTTGCCGGCGAGGAAGTCGAGGAACAGGCCGGACTGGTTGAAGGCCCACTTCCGGCCGCCGCGTCCCTTGCGGAAAATGTCGCGGAACAGCGTCTTAGTGCGCTGCCGGTTGAGGAAGTGCTGCTGGTCGGGCGCGCGCTCGTAGGCGTAGCCGGGCGAAACCGTGATGCCGTCGACCCCGAGTTCGGTGACCGTATCGAAGAAGGCGGCGATCCGATCGGCCTGCGCCCCGTCGAAGAAGGTGCAGTTGATGGTGACGCGGAAACCCTTGGACTTCGCGAGCCTGATGGCGTCGACGGCGCGATCGTAGACGCCCTCCTGGCTGACCGCGTGGTCATGCATCTCCCGGTCGCCGTCGAGATGGATCGACCAGGTGAAATAGGGGCTCGGCCTGTACTGGCCGATCTTCTTCTCGAGCAGCAGCGCATTCGTGCAGAGGATGACGAATTTCCTGCGCGCGACGATGCCCTCGACGATCTGCGGCATTTCCTTGTGCAGGAGCGGTTCGCCGCCGGCGATCGAGACGACGGGCGCGCCGCATTCGTCGACCGCGCCGAGCGCGTCGGCCACCGACAGGCGCTTGTTGAGGATGGCGTCGGGATAGTCGATCTTGCCGCAGCCGGCGCAGGCGAGGTTGCAGCGAAACAGCGGCTCCATCATGAGCACGAGCGGATAGCGCTTTCGGCCGGTCAGATGTTGTTTGAGGACGTAGCCGCCGATCTTGGCGACATAGCGCAGGGGTATGCTCACGCGCGGCTCCCGATTTGCAAGCGATCCTCTTAGTAAATAGGGCCATACGGGTCAAATTCGCGTTCCCGGCAGGTTGATCCCGAAAGGTCCGCTGTGGCGGCGGCCGGCGACGCGTGCTATCGCAGGCATTGTCGGGGAGACGGCGCCCGCGAGGCCCTATTGCGGCCCATGTCCTGGCATACGGGAGACGAATGGCGGGTCTGCTCGAGAAAATCGTCCGTTTCTGTACGCTTCGGCCCTGGCTGGTCGTCGGTCTTACTTTGGCGGTTACGCTGGCGGCGGGCGTCTATTCGGTCAAGAATTTCGCCATCGACACCAATACGGCCAAGCTGATCTCGCCCGACATCCCCTGGCGGCAGGACGAAATCGCCTACGCCGAGGCATTTCCGCAATTCGACAATCTGATCGCGGCGGTGATCGACGGGCCGATCCCCGAGGCGGTCGACGTCGCCGCAGACCGGCTGGTCGCGGCCCTGAACGAGCCGGCCGCGAAGGCGGAAATCCTGCGGGCGTGGCGCCCGGACCGCAACGCCTATCTCGACCGGGAAGGCCTGCTGCTGATGGACAAGCCGGGGCTCGAGGCGGCGCTGACGGATCTGGTCGCCCGTCGCGACCTGCTCGCCGGGCTTGCCGCCGACCCCAGCCTGCGCGGACTGATGCGACTGATCAGCGGCGCGATGGAAGCCGCGGAAAAGGACCAGTCGCGCTTCGATCCGTTCCTCCAGCCGCTGGACAAGCTCGCGACCGCGATCGAGGGCGCGCTTTCGGGAAAGCCGAAGCCGCTGTCCTGGCGGAGCCTGCTCGACAATCGCGAGCCGTCCGTCGGCGACCTGCGCCGGATCGTGCTGATCGAGCCGCGCCTCGACTTCAGCGCGCTGGAGCCGGGCGGCAAGGCGACCGCAGCGGTGCGCGCGGCCGCCGCGAAGCTCGGGATCGACAGGGCCGGCGAATTCACCTTTCGCCTGACCGGACCCACGCCGCTGGCGGACGAGGAGTTCGGCACGGTCGCGGAGAACTACGAGATCAACCTCGCCGCGACGGTCGCGCTGGTGGCGCTCGTGCTGTTCCTGGCGCTGCGCTCGGCCAAGATCATCTTCGCGGTGCTGGTCACGCTGTTCGTCGGGCTCGCGATCACGATGGGGATCGGCCTTTTCGCCGTGCACCGCCTCAACCTGATCTCCGTCGCCTTCGCCGCGCTTTTCATCGGGCTCGGCGTGGATTTCGGCATCCAGTTCGCCACCCGCTACCGCGAGGAGCGCCACAAGACCGACGATCTGAAACGGGCGCTGGTCTCCGCGATCGGCAACATCGGCTATTCCCTGTCGCTCGCCGCCCTGTCGCTGGTGGCGGGCTTCTTCTGCTTCCTGCCGACCGAGTTCAAAGGCGTGTCGGAATTGGGACTGATCGCCGGTCTCGGCATGATCGTCGCCTTCGTCACCACCATCGTCTTCCTGCCCGCGCTGCTGACCGTCATCCGGCCGGGAGCGGAAGCGCAGCCGGTCGAGACGACGTCGCTGGCCGAGGTGGACCGGTGGATCGAGCATCATCGCGGCGCCGTCCTGATCGCCACGGCGCTGGTCGTGCTCGCCGGCGTGCCGGCGCTGCTGAAACTGCAATTCGATTCCAACCCGATGCATCTGCGCAGCGACAAGGTCGAAAGCGTTTCGACCTTCTACGATCTCGCCCGCGATCCGCTGACCGCGCCGAACACGATCTCGATCCTTGCCGCCGATCTCGGCGAGGCGGATGCGCTCGCGGCGCGACTCGCGGCGCAACCGACGGTCGCACGCGTGATCACGCTCTCGACCTTTCTGCCGCAGGAACAGAAAGAAAAGCTGGCGATGGTCGCCCGGGCGCGCGCGGAACTCGCGCCGGCGCTCGACGCCAGGCCGGCGCCGGCGCCGAGCGATGCGGAGAACCTGAAGGAGATCGGCGATACGCTGGATCTGCTGGACGTTGCGGAAGGCCAGGGCGCGCCGCCGCCGATGCAGCATTTCACGCGGGCCGTGACGGCGCTGTCGAAGGCGAACCCGAAGGAGCGCGCCGCGGCGCAGACCGCGATCTTCGCCAATTTCGAGCCGCTGATGCGCACGCTCGAAACGGCGCTGTCGCCGAGGTCCGTCACCCGCGCCGACATTCCCGACGAGATATCGCGCGACTGGATCGCGAGCGACGGGCGCGCGCGCGTCGAGGTCTTTCCCAGGGAGGAGACGCGCGACAACGAGGCGCTGGCGAAATTCGCCGCCGACGTGCGCGCCGTGGCGCCGCGCGCGACCGGCGCCCCGATCACGGTCGTGGAGGCCGGCAAGACGATCGTGCGCGCCTTCGCGGAGGCCGGCGCGCTCGCCTTCGTCGCGATCTTCATCATCCTCTACATCGCGATGCGCAGCGTGAAGGATGTGGCGCTGGCGCTCGGGCCGCTCGTTCTGGCCGGCGTGATGAGCCTGGAAGCGGCGCAGCTTCTGGGCATGTCGCTCGACTTCGCCAACATCATCGCGTTGCCGCTGATGTTCGCCGTCGGCGTGGCCTTTCACATCTATTACCTGATCGCCTGGCGGAAGGGCGTGTCCGACCTGCTTGCGTCGAGCCTGACGCGCGCGATCTTCTTTTCCTCGCTGACGACCGGCATCGCTTTCGGCAGCCTATGCCTGTCCTCGCACCCCGGCACGGCCGGAATGGGCAAGCTGCTCGCCATTTCGCTGTTCTTCACTTTGCTGGCGGCCTTCGTCATCGTGCCGGCCTTCCTCGGCCCGCCGCCCGACATCGACGATCTCGCGCGAGATGCGAAGCGCGACGTCTGAATCCTGCGCGACGGCGCGGCGCAGGCTGTCGTCGATGCGCGGGCGCCAGGCGAGCGCGAATATCGTCGCGATGATCGCGACCCCGACGAAACGGCTGGCGCCGACGCCGCACGCCATGCCGAAGGCGAAGGCGGCGACGAGCGCGTGCGCGGGCTCCGTTGGCCGGCGCCAACCGCCGATCGTCACCGTGAGCGTGAGATATTTTGCGATCGCGACCGCGCAGGTCGCGCATGTCAACGGCCAGAACCACACGCTGTTCGCGAGCCCGGACAATTGCAGCTCGATGCCGAGGACCGCGCCGAGCGCGGCCCAGAAGGCGCACGGCGCCCAGCCCGCCGAGAGATCGCGCATGTTCCGGTCGAGGCCGAGGCTCGCCCCGAGCAACGCCGCCCACAAAACGCTCAACGCCACGCCACGATCCCCCATGTGGTTACCAGATCATTAACATGACGCGCGCGGTTAAGACATTGTTTGGATTCATTTTGGTTAATGCTGTTTCGTCCGCCTTTGTTCCGGCGCGATTCTGAGGCTAGTCTCGGCGGGTCCGATCCAGGCGGAGAGCGGTCGATGATCAGTCCGACAAGAGCTCTGGCGTTTGGCGCAGCGCTCGCCATCGCGACGCCGGCGCTGGCCTTCGAGCCCTGGGGCGTGTGGGTGCGCGAATCCAGCGGCACCTCGTTCGACTTCTACAATTGCGCCGGCAAGCTTTGCGCCAAGGTGATCGGCGTCTCCAAGCCCGAAGAAAAGAAAGCGGTCGGCACGGTGATCCTGCGCAACGCCGTGCTCGACAAGGAAGGCGTCTGGCGCGGCGACATCTTCAACACCGAGGACGGCAAGACCTATCAAGGCGGCGTGAAGCTCGAGAAGGCGGACGAGCTGACTCTCGAAGGCTGCCTGATCGCCTTCCTGTGCAAGAGCGAAACCTGGAAGCGCGCGGAGGACCAGACGAAGGCCTCGACGCCGGGCGGCAAGCCGGCCATGCCGGCGCCTTCGCCGAAGCCCGGGCTCGGACACTAGATCGGCCCGCTCGTGCGCGGAATCCCGCGAAAAGCGACTTCCGCCTGTTCGGCCCGCGCGCGCTGCGCAGAACCCCGGCGCAGGCCGCGCTTGCGCGAAACGATATTGTGAAGCCCGTTTTGCCCCTGCTCTAATGCTCCCACAGCAAGGGAGCGAAACACATGGTCGATCTTTCCGGCAAATTCGCCGTCATCACCGGCGCGGCGTCCGGCATCGGCGCCGCCACGGCGACGCTGTTCGCCGAGCGCGGCGCGCGCGTCCTGGCGGTGGACCGGCCGGAATCGGCGATCCTGACCGCCCACGAGGGCAATGGCGCGGTGAGCGTGCTGGCGCAGAGCGTGGCCGACGACGATGCGCCCGAGCGGATCGTGAACGCCGCGCTCGAAATATTCGGCGCGATCGACATTCTCTTCAACAACGCCGGCGTCTCGAACCGTTCGCTCGCGGCGGAGACGACGGACGCCGACTGGGACCGCGTGTTCGCGGTCAACGTGCGCGCGCCTTTCCGCATTTCTCGCGCCGCTATTCCGCATCTCGTCAGGCGCGCCGAGGAGAAGGGGCGCGCTCGGATCATCTGCACCGCGTCGGTCATGGCGTTCGATACGGATATCGGCCTTGCGGCCTATACGGCCTCCAAGCACGGCGTCGCGGGACTGACCAAGACGCTGGCGCTCGAACTCGGCAAGCACAAGGTGACGGCGAATTACATCCTGCCCGGCGCGATCGAGACCGGCATGACGCAGGCCTCTTTCGCCGACCCGTTCGTGCGCGGCGTGTGGGAGAAGAAGGCGGCGCTGCGCCGCCTCGGCCAGCCGATCGACATGGCGCGCGCCGCATTGCTGCTGGCCAGCGACGAGGCCGATTTCATCACCGGCCACGGGCTGGTGGCGGACGGCGGGCTGACGCTGCGGACGTGAGGCGACAACGCGAATCTATTCCCGTCGCCCGACAAGTGCGCGCACAGGAACGTGGATAAAATCTATCGGACGACGGCAGCCTGGAAACCTCGACGCTCAAATTTCAGAGCTCATGTCTTCATTCGAGGGTCGTCTAGACGCCGTGCGAGCGCTGTCGCCAGGCGGCCGCCTCACGCGCTCGCCTTGTCCAGTTCCGCAATATCGCCCGCCGTCAGCGACAGCTTCACGGCGCCGAGCAATTCCTCGAGTTGGGCGGGGCTCGTCGCGCTGGCGATGGGCGCGGTCAGGCCCTTGCGCGCCATGATCCAGGCGAGCGCGACCTGCGCGCAGGTGGCCTTGTGCGCGGCCGCGACGGCGTCGAGCGCGGCGAGAACCTTCGGGCCGTTGGTCTTGAGATATTTGCCGGCGGTGCGCGGGCCGCGCACGCTCTTGCCGAGATCGGCCTCGCTGCGATACTTGCCGGTGAGGAAGCCCGCCGCGAGCGAGAAGAAGGGAATGACGCCGATCTCCTCCTTCACGCAGAGGTCCTGCAACTCGCCCTCGAATATCCCGCGCTCGACGAGATTATATTCGGGCTGCAGGCATTCGTAGCGCGGCAGGCCGTTTTTCGCGGAAACGTCGAGCGCTTCCTTCAGGCGCGCCGCGCTGTAGTTGGAGGCGCCGATCACGCGCGCCTTGCCGGCCTTGACGAGATCGTCGTAGGCGCCGAGCGTTTCCGACAGCGGCGTGTCCGGATCGTCCTTGTGCGACTGGTAGAGATCGATGCGGTCGGTCTGCAGGCGCTTCAGCGAGTCCTCGACCGCCTGCCTGATGGTGGCCGGCTTCAGGCCCTTCACGAAGCCGACCTTGGTGGCGAGCACGACACGATCGCGCTTGCCGCTGCGCTTGAACCAATTGCCGAGGACGGTCTCGGATTCGCCGCCGGCGTGGCCGGGAACCCAGGCCGAGTAGACGTCGGCGGTGTCGATGAATTCGAAGCCGTGGTCGACGAAGGCGTCGAGCAGGCGGAAGGACATGGCCTCGTCCGCCGTCCAGCCGAAGACATTGCCGCCGAAGCAGAAGGGATGGACGTGAAGGTCGGAGCGGCCGATGCGGCGCTTTGTCATGAGATTTCCTCGCGTGACTCGTCTCCGCCGGCGCTGTCATCCCGGACCACCCGAAGGGTCGGATCCGGGATCCATATTCTACGCAGGCGGCTTCTGGATCCCGGCTCTCCGCTTCGCTTTCTGGCGATGTCGCCAACAGGCGACTTCTGCCTGGCCGGGATGACAATTGCTGATAGATACGAGTCTTGGTCCGTCATTCCAGCCCGAATCCTCGCAAATACACCTCCGCCAAAATCTTCGCCGTCGCCTCGACGTCGATCGCCGCCGTGCGCCGCTGGATCATTGCGGTGAAGCCGATGTGTTCCGAGCCGCCGAACACCATGTCGCGCATCATCGCGCGGGTCGGCCCGCCCTCCCGCTCGCCGCGATGGCCGAACCTGTCGAGCAATGCGGGAAACTGGTTGGCGAAACGCGCGAGCGCATCGCGGCCGGCCGAGCGGCGATAGGACTTCACGCCGCGGACTTCGCGCAGCCAGATGCGATATTTCTCGTCGTCCTCGATGACGGCGGAAAGATGCAGCGCGACCAGCCTTTCCAGCCCGTCGCGCAGGCTGGCGGCGTCCTTCACCGCCTGCTGCGCGGCCTCGACCCGTCGCTCGAGCGCGGCGAGGCCGGCGCGGATGACGAGATCGTTCTTGTTGCGGAAATAATTGTAGAGCGTGCCTTCCGACAGGCCCGCCGCCGCGGCGACAGAGGCCATGCTGGTGTTCTCGTAGCCGTTGCGCAGGAACAGATCCTCGGCGACGCTGAGAATGCCGGCCTCGCGCTCCCCCCAGACGCCGACGGATGCGCCGGGCGGTCTGCCGGCGCGCGGCTTTGCGCCGGATTTGGTCGCCGGCGACTTGGCTTGCGCCTTCGTTTGGGCGCGCTGCGGCTTCGGCATGATCCCCCGCCGCGCTGACGAAGCGGCGATTGACACTAGCAAATTTCTGAGGCAACCTCAAATTTAATTGGAGGATTAAAGGCGCGCGGCCGAAAGAGCCGCCGCCGGCGTCGAGGGAGGCGTCGCGCGTTTCGAGCGCGGCGTTGGCCTTTGCCGCGACCAAGCCGCAGGGGCGCCATGCCGGTCATCGAAAGCAAGATCGACGTCAATTCCGACAGTTTCCGCGCCAACCGCGCCGAGATGCTGCGTTTGATCGACGAATTCCGCGGTCTCGAAAACAAGATTCGCGAGACGGGCGAGACGAAGCGCGAGCTCTTCACCAAGCGCGGGCAGATCATGCCGCGCGAAAGGCTCGCGCTGCTGCTCGATCCCGGCGCGCCCTGGCTCGAAATCTCCACGCTCGCCGGCCTGCGCATGCATGACGAATTCGGCGGCGGCGGAATCATCGGCATCGGCTACGTGTCGGGCATCCGCTGCATGGTCATGGCCTCGGACAGCGCCTTCAAGGGCGGCACGTCGACGCCTATGAGCGTGAAGAAGGGGCTGCGCTCGCAGCAGATCGCGCTCGAAAACAAGCTGCCGATGGTGCGGCTGGTCGAATCCGGCGGCGCGAACCTGCTGTTCCAGGCCGAGATGTTCGTGGAAGGCGGGCGCGGCTTCGCCAACCAGGCGCGCATGTCGGCGGCCGGCATTCCGCAGGTGACCGTGGTGCATGGTTCGTCGACTGCGGGCGGCGCCTATCTGCCGGGTCTTTCCGACTACAACATTCTCGTGCGCGGCAAGGCGAAGGTGTTTCTCGCCGGTCCGCCGCTGCTGCGCGCCGCCACCGGCGAGATCGCCACCGACGAGGAACTCGGCGGCGCCGACATGCATGTGACGAAGTCGGGCCTCGGCGAATATGTCGCCGAAGACGACGCCGACGGCATCCGCATCGCGCGCGAAGTGATGGCCATGCTGCCGTGGAACGAGCAGATCCAGCGCAACGAGCCGCGCGCCTACAAGGAGCCGCGCTACAGTCCGGACGAACTCGCCGGGATCGTGCCGGTCGATTACCGCAAGCCCATCGACGTGCGCGAGGTGATCGCGCGGATCGTGGACGATTCCGAATATCTCGACTTCAAGGGCCTCTACGGCGTGCACACGGTGTGCGGCCACGGCGCGATCGAGGGGCACACGGTCGGCTTCATCGGCAACAACGGGCCGATCGACGCCGACGGCGCGACCAAGGCGGCGCAATTCATCCAGCTCTGCTGCCAGTCGAACATTCCGATCGTCTACCTGCAGAACACGACGGGCTACATGGTCGGCCGCGAGGCCGAGCAGGCCGGCATCATCAAGCACGGCTCGAAGATGATCCAGGCGGTGGCCAATTCCACCGTGCCGCAGATCACGCTGCATATCGGCGCCTCGTTCGGCGCCGGCAATTACGGCATGTGCGGGCGCGGCTACGATCCGCGCTTCATCTTCGCCTGGCCGAACAACCGCATCGCGGTCATGGGTCCGGAGCAGGCGGCCAAGGTCATGTCGATCGTGACCGAGGGCAAGCTGAAGCGCGAAGGCAAGCCCGTCGACCACGACAAGCTCGCGGCGATGGAAAAGGGCATCGCCGACCGCATGCAGGGCGAGACCACCGCGCTCTACGCCACCGCGCGTCTCTGGGACGACGGATTGATTGATCCGCGCGACACGAGAAAGGTTCTGGCCTTCTGCCTGTCGATCTGCCGCGAGGCGGACGTCAGGCCGCTGCGCCACACGACCTTCGGCGTCGCGCGCATGTGAGGATGCACAGATGAAATTCACGCAGGAACACGACGAGATCCGTCGCAGCATCTCGAAATTCATCGCTTCCGACATCAATCCCTTCGTCGACGAATGGGAGAAGGCGGGCATCTTTCCGGCGCACGAATTGTTCGGAAAGATGGGCAAGCT
The DNA here is from genome assembly GCA_039808645.1 of Rhodoblastus sp. GTDB lineage: Bacteria > Pseudomonadota > Alphaproteobacteria > Rhizobiales > Beijerinckiaceae > JAJXWB01. The sequence goes on from JBDHTL010000013.1 coordinate 29,765, forward strand.
CGGATTTCTCGGCCTGAACAAGCCGGTGGAATTCGGCGGCTCGGGCCTCGACTATTCCTACGCCATGGCCTTTGCCGAAGAACTCGGCCAGATCAATTGCGGCGGCGTGCCGATGGCGATCGGCGTGCAGACGGACATGGCGACGCCGGCGCTGGCGCGCTTCGGTTCGGACGAAGTGCGCCGCGAGTTTCTGGCGCCCTCCATTTCCGGAGAGTATGTCGCCTGCCTCGGCGTATCGGAAGTCGGCGCGGGCTCCGACGTCGCCTCGGTGAAGACCACCGCGAAGAAGGACGGCGGCGACTACGTCATCAACGGCGGCAAGATGTGGACGACCAACGGCACGCAGGCCGACTGGATCTGCCTGCTCGCCAATACGTCCGAAGGCCCTGTTCATCGCAACAAGTCGCTGATCTGCGTGCCGATGAAAACGAAGGGCGTCGAGATTGCGCGCAAGCTCGACAAGATGGGAATGCACTCGTCCGATACCGCGCAGATCTATTTCGACAATGTGCGTGTGCCGCAGCGCTATCTCGTGGGCGAGGAAGGCAAGGGCTTCACCTACCAGATGGTGCAGTTCCAGGAGGAACGCCTGTGGGGCGCGGTCTCCAGCCTCAAGGGCAAGGAACGCATCATCCAGGCGACGATCGACTATGCGCGCCAGCGGCAGATTTTCGGCAAGCCTGTGCTGCACAATCAGGTCGTGCATTTCCGTCTCGCCGAACTGCAGACGGAAGTCGAGCTGCTGCGTTCGCTCTGCTACCGCGCCTGCGAATTGATGCTCGAGGGGCAGGACGTCACCAAGCTCGCCTCGATGGCGAAGCTGAAAGCCGGCCGTCTCGGCCGCGAGGTGACGGATTCCTGCCTGCAATATTGGGGCGGCATGGGTTTCATGAACGAGACGCCGGTGAGCCGATCCTACCGCGACTCGCGGCTCGCCTCGATCGGCGGCGGCGCCGACGAGGTCATGCTGATGATCCTGTCGAAGATGCTGGGCATTGCGCCGGAAGACGAGCGCAAGACGGAAAAGGCGAAGGCGTGACGCAGTTCTCCAAAATCCTCATCGCCAATCGCGGCGAGATCGCCTGCCGGGTGATGCGCACGGCGCGCGACATGGGCTATCGAACCGTCGCCGTCTATTCCGACGCCGACGCCGATGCGCTGCATGTGCGCGAGGCCGACGAAGCCGTGCGCATCGGACCGCCGCCGGTCGCAGAATCCTATCTCGACGTGCAGGCGATCATCGACGCGGCGAAGCGCGCCGGCGCGGACGCCGTGCATCCGGGTTACGGCTTTCTCTCCGAGAACGACGGCTTTGCCTCGGCCTGCGAGAAGGCCGGGCTCGTGTTCATCGGGCCGACGCCCGACGCCATCAGGGCGATGGGCAACAAGGCAGCGGCCAAGCGCCTGATGATCGAGGCCGGCGTGCCCTGCGTGCCGGGCTATCAGGGCGCCGACCAGAGCGATGCGATCCTGACGAGCGAGGCGCGGCGCATCGGCTTCCCGATCATGGTGAAGGCGGCCGCCGGCGGCGGCGGGCGCGGCATGCGACTCGTTTCTCGCGCAGAGGATCTTGCAGATGCGATATCAACCGCGCGCTCGGAGGCGCAGAACGCCTTCGGCTCGGGTGAACTCATTCTCGAAAAGGCTGTCGTCGACGCGCGCCATGTCGAGGTGCAGGTGTTCGGCGACAGCCACGGCCATGTCATTCATCTCGGCGAGCGCGATTGTTCGGCGCAGCGCCGGCACCAGAAAGTGATCGAGGAAGCGCCTTCGCCCGCCGTCTCGCCGGCGTTGCGCGAAAAGATGGGCGCGGCGGCGGTGGCGGCGGCCAAGGCGATTTCCTATCGCGGCGCGGGCACGGTCGAATTCCTGCTCGGCGCGGATGGGGAATTTTACTTCCTCGAAATGAACACGCGCCTGCAGGTCGAGCATCCCGTGACGGAAGAGATCACCGGGCTCGATCTCGTCGAATGGCAATTGCGTGTGGCGGCGGGCGAGCCTCTGCCGTTGAAACAGGAAGATGTGCGACTCGATGGTCACGCTATTGAAGTGCGTCTCTATGCTGAATCGCCCGAAAAGAATTTCCTGCCGCAGAGCGGGACCGTCTTCCAGTGGACGCCGGCGGCGGGCAGGGGCGTGCGCGTCGATCACGGCATCCGTTCAGGCCAGGAGATCTCGCCTTTCTACGATCCGATGATCGCCAAGGTGATCGCACACGGGCGCACGCGCGAAGAGGCGCGGCGTCGCCTCGTGCGCGCGTTGCGGGAGACCGTGCTGTTTGGCCTGCCGAACAACAAGGCGTTTCTCGTCGCGCTGCTGACCCATCCGGTGTTCGCGAATGGCGAGACGACGACGGGTTTCATCCCGACGCATTTCGCCGCCGACAGCGCGGCGATGACCGAAAAGCAGCCCTCGGCGCGCCTGCTCGCGCTCGCCGCCGCCTTGCTCTACGAGCGCAGCGCGCGCCAGCTCGCGCCGCTGGTGTCGAGCTGGGATTCGACGGGCGTGTTTTCCAAGCCGCTGAAACTCGCCACCGGCGAAAAGGAGACGCCGGTGTCGCTCACCGCGCGCGGCGCGTCGTCCTATTCCGTGACGGTCGGCGGCGAAACGGTCGATCTCGACATCCTGTCGCGCGACGCCGATCGCGTGCGCTACGCCATCGGCGGCGTACAGGCCTCGGCGCCCTACGCTTTCGATGGCGGCGCGCTGCATGTCGAAATGTCCGGCGAACAATTGACGACGCGCGAGACGTCGCACGAAATCAAGAGCGCCGCCGAACGCGACGGCGGCGCGCGGCTCGTCGCGCCGATGAACGGGCGGATCGTCGCCGTGCTCGCGCAGGCCGGCGAGGCCGTGAAGAAGGGCCAGCGCGTCGTGATTCTCGAAGCGATGAAGATGCAGCACGAGATCGTCGCGGGCCGCGACGGCGTGCTCGAAGCCGTGTCGGTGAAGGAAGGCGATCAGGTCGCCACGCGCCAGGTTCTGGCGGCGCTGGCGGCGGAGCAGGCGGGATAGGCGAAATGTCATGCCCGCGAAGGCGGGCATCCAGTCCTGCGATGACACGGATGCGATTTCTGGCTCCCCGCTTTCGCGGGGATGACACTCCGTTGCGGAGCGATCGATGACAACGAGCAAAAGCCCCTACTACGACGAGAGCCACGAAGCCTTTCGCGCCACCGTTCGCCGCTTCGTCGACAAGGAGATCGCGCCTTTCGTCGACGAATGGGACGAGGCCGGGACCTTTCCGCGCGAACTCTACAAGAAGGCCGCCGACGTCGGCATTCTCGGCCTCGGCTATCCGGAGGAATATGGCGGCTCGCCCTGCGACCAGTTCCACCGCATCGTGCTGGCGCAGGAAATGGCGCGCGCGGCTTGCGGCGGCGTTTCCGCGAGCCTGAACAGCCATACGATCGGTTCGCCGCCGATCCTGGCCGTGGGGCCGCAAGCGATGAAGGACCGCGTGCTGCCGCAGGTGCTTTCGGGCGAGAAGATTTCCGCGCTCGCCATCACCGAGCCGTCGGGCGGCTCGGATGTGGCGCAATTGAAGACGACCGCGCGGCGCGAGGGCGATCATTACATCGTCAACGGCTCCAAGATGTTCATCACCTCGGGCGTGCGCGCGGATTTCTATACGGTCGCCGTGCGCACAGGCGGGCCGGGGGCGGGCGGCGTGTCGCTGCTGCTGATCGAGCGCGGCATGGATGGTTTCACGCAGCAGCCGCTGAGGAAAATGGGCTGGTGGGCAAGCGACACGGCGCACCTGTTCTTCGACGACGTGAAGGTTCCGGTCGAGAACCTGATCGGCGAGGAGAACAAGGGCTTCCGCTATGTGATGCTCAATTTCAATTCCGAGCGTCTCGGCATGGCCGCAAGCTGCACGGCTTTTTCGCGCGTCTGCCTCGAGGAATCGATCGCCTGGGCGCGCGAGCGAAAAGTGTTCGGCGGGCGACTCGCGGATCAACAGGTGGTGCGACATAAGATCGTGGACATGGCGATGAAGGTGAACGCCACGCAGGCCTGGCTGGAGCAATTGGCGTGGCGCGTGCAGCAGGGCGAGAGCCCGGCGGCCGAGATCGCGATGTTGAAGAACCAGGCGACGCAGACCATGGCCTTCTGCGCGTCCGAAGGCGTCCAGATACACGGCGGCATGGGTTTCATGCGCGGCACGAAGGTGGAGCGCATCTACCGCGAGGTGAAGGTGAACGCCATCGGCGGCGGCGCGGAAGAGATCATGAAGGATCTCGCGGCGCGGCAGATGGGAATCTGATCGAAGCGGGCAGTCTGGCGTTCCGGCCCGCGCTCCCTACATCAAAGGGATGCGCGGACGACGAACATGATCCCGGAGTGGATCAAGCATCCCAAATGGCGATGGCTTAGGCCGCCGATCGGCCTGGGCCTGGTCGTGCTGGGGATGTTCGGGTTTCTGCCGGTCCTCGGCTTCTGGATGATCCCGCTCGGGCTCGCCGTGCTCGCGGTCGATTTTCCCGCGGCAGAGCGGGCGCTCGACTGGCTGACGGAGAAAGGGCGGGCGCTGGAGGCGCGCTGGCGCGCATGGCGCGCCGGGAAATGAGCCGTCCCGCGCAACGCCCCTCAGGGTCGATGCGTCATTCGATGACTTTCCAGATGCCGTTCGCCGCCATGACCGGCCGGCCCTTCACCTTCAGCACGCCGCGCAGGAAGATCACCGTCTTTGCGGCGCGCACGACTTCGGTGTCGCATTCCACGAAATCGCCGTGCTTCACCGCCGCCAGAAACTGGTTCTCCAGTTGCATGGTCACGCATTTGCGCCGGCCCGCCGCTTCCCAGGCGACGAAGCCGATGGCGTGGTCGGCGAATGTCATCAGCATGCCGCCGTGCACCGCGCCCTGCCGGTTCTCGTGCTTCTCCTCGGCGAGAAAGGCGTAGCGCCAGCCTTCGCCGTCGCGCTTGGCCCAGATCGGGCCGACGAGCGAGGAAAAGCCCGGTCCCTTCATTGTCTTCCAGCCGTCCGCGGCCGGATCGTAGCTTGCTGTCTCGGTCCCGGCCGCCCGCTGGTTCATCGTTCCCGTCCGCGAAGAATGTCGCCTTCGGTTCTAGAGCGCGCGGCGAAAAAGTGGAAGCCGGCGTTTCGCGAACCGCGCTCTACGCCCTGTAATCGATAAGCTTTCCTGCATTCGGGCGATCTGCCCGAATGCGGGCCGATCCGGCGTCAGCGCTCGGGCGGGAGAAAGTCGGCGCGGTTGGCGACGATGAAATCCTGCATGGCGCGCACGGCGGGCAGGGGCCTGCGGTCGCGCCGGCGCATGACGTACCAGGTGCGCACGACCGGCAGGCCGCGCACGTCGAGCTTCACGAGGCGGCCGTCGGTCAACTCGGCCGCGACCGTGTGCGCGGAGATGAAGGCGACGCCAAGGCCCGCCATCACCGACTGCTTGATCGTCTCGTTGGAGTCGATCTCCAGCCCGAATCGCGGTGCGACGCCGGCCTGTTCGAGAAACCGCTCCATAAGGTTGCGCGTGCCGGACGCAGGCTCGCGCACGACGAACGTCTCCTCGGCGAGCAGGCCCGGATCGAACTTGCGGCGCCGCGCCAGGCGATGGCCGGGCTCGGCGACGATCAGGTGCGGATGGTCGCCGATCGGATCGGCGATGCAGCTCTGGTCTTCGGGCGGACGGCCCATGATGGCGATGTCCACGGAAAAATCGCGCAGAGCCTTCAGCACCTGCTCGCGGTTTCCGACCGTTATCGAGACCTTCACGCCGGGATGCGCGCGGGCGAATGCGCCGACCATGCGCGGCGCGAAATATTTGGCGGTCGAGACGAGGCCGACGTTCACATGGCCTGCGACACCTCCGCGCAACGTCTCGAGCGTCGTCTCGAATTCGTCGATCGCCGCATCCACCGTCCGGGCGGCGCGAAGCGCCTCGCGGCCGGCCGCCGTGAGAACGAATTTGTCGCCGGCGCGTTCGAGCAGCGGCAGGCCTGCGATCTGCTCGAACAGCCGGAGTTGCATGGAGATGGCGGGCGCGGTGACGAAGAGTTCGCGCGCGGCGGCCGTGACGGAGCCGGTATCGGCGACCGCCCGCAAGGCGCGCAATTGCTTGAGCGTGACGCCGCGCATGAGCGACCGTCTTTCAGAAAAACTGAATATCGATTGCAGATATTTCAAATATTCTGCTGAAGCAAGCTCGGCGACACTCCATGCGTCCAAGTTCGTACCCCCGTGGCCGTCGAGACATCTGGAGCACGCTCCCATGAACCTGCACGCCTATCTCAACGCCTGGGCCGGCGGACGGCCGGTCGAGACCGCCGTGGCGGCGACCATCGGACGGCTGGCGGAAGCCGCCTTGACGCTCGGCGAGGCCGTCGGCCGCGGGCCGCTTGCAGACGACATGCACGAACTCGTCGCCCATCATGCCGACGGAGATGCGCAGCGCCGGCTCGACATTCTCGCCGAAGAGACGGTGATCGACCGGATGCGCCATGCGCCGGTGCGCTACCTCGCTTCGGAAGAGAGCGAATCGGCGATCGACATCGTGCCGGGCTCGCCGGTCGCGGTCGCCGTCGATCCGCTCGACGGGTCGACCAATATCGACGCCAACGCGCCGGTCGGCCTGATCTTCTCGATCCTGCCGGCGCTCGATTCGGCGGCGGCGACGTTCCGGCAGGCCGGCCGGATGCAGCTGGCGGCGGGGTTCTTCATCTTCGGCCCGCACACCAGCCTGATGCTGACGCTGGGCGAGGGCGTCGCCATCTTCACGCTCGATCGGACGGAGCAGCGCTTCATCCTCGCGCGCGCGAAGGTGACGACGCCGAAAGCCTCGCGCGAATACGCGGTCAACGGCTCGAATGCGCGCTTCTGGAGCGAGAGCGTGCGCACCTATGTCGAGGAGCTGATCGCCGGCGCGGACGGGCCGCGCGCGATCGATTTCAACACGCGCTGGGTCGGCGCGCTGTGCGGCGAGGCCTACCGGATCATCCTGCGCGGCGGGCTCTATCTCTACCCCGGCGGCACGCGCCGCGGCCAGGTGCGCGGCCGCCTGCGCCTGCTCTACGAGGCCAATCCGATCGCCTTCCTGGTCGAGCAGTCGGGCGGCGAGGCGACGAGCGGCGACCGGGCGATCCTCGACATCATCCCCGACAGCCTGCACGTGCATACGCCGCTGATCTTCGGCTCGCGCGGCGAGGTCGAGCGCTTCCTGAGCCATGTCGGCCCGGCCAATATCGCCGATTTCCGCGCCGGCGCGCCGCAGGCGACCATGCGCATGTGATCGGGCGTCTTTCGCCTGGGTCAATGCGCCGGCGCGTTCAGTGTATATTCCGGGCGTGCAACCCGGAGCGCGCATGGACATGTCGCCTAACGCCGGCTGGCTCGCGCTGGCCAAATATCCCCGCCTCGCGGCGCTCGCCGAACGGGCGCGCGACCTGCCGCCGATCCGCGCGGCCGTCGTGCATCCGTGCGACGCCGCCTCGCTCGGCAGCGCGCTGGAGGCGCGCGATCTCGGCTTGATCGAGCCCGTGCTGGTAGGACCGGTCGCCAAGATCGTTGCGACGGCGCTCGCCGCCGGTCTTTCGCTGGACGGGCTCGAAATCGAAGACGCGCGCCATTCCCACGCGGCCGCCGAACGCGCCGTCGACCTGGTGCGCGAGGGCGCGGCCCAGGCGATCATGAAGGGCTCGTTGCACACGGACGAGGTGATGGGCGCGATCGTGCGCCCCGATCTCGGGCTCAAGACCGAACGGCGCATCTCGCACATCTTCGTCATCGACGCGCCGCTCTATCCCAAACTCATTCTGGTCAGCGACGCGGCGGTCAATATCGCGCCCGATCTTCTCGCCAAGCGCGACATCGTGCAGAACGCCATCGACCTCGCCCGCGCCATCGGGATACGGGCGCCCAAGGTCGCGATTCTTTCCGCCGTCGAGACGGTGACGCCGAAAATCCCCTCCACGGTCGAGGCGGCCGCGCTCTGCAAGATGGCCGATCGCGGTCAGATCGTCGGCGGCGCGCTCGACGGGCCGCTCGCCTTCGACAACGCCATCTCGCGCGACGCCGCCTTGTCGAAGGGGATCACGTCGGACGTCGCGGGCGACGCCGATGTGCTGATCGTGCCCGATCTCGAGGCGGGCAACATTCTCGCCAAGCAGCTCGTGTTTCTGGCGGGCGCGGAAGACGCCGGCCTCGTGCTCGGCGCGCGCTGCCCGGTCATGGTGACGAGCCGCGCCGACAGCCCCGCCGCGCGCATCGCCTCGGCCGCGCTGGCGCAACTCTACGTTCATTGGGCGGAACGCCAGGCGGCGGCGAAGCTCGCGGCCGGGGAGTGACGGCTCGCGGTCCGTTTAGTTGCGCCCGCTCTCGATCTCCATCAACCCTTTCTCCGCTTCGGCCGCGCTCTCGTAGATGTGCGGGGCGACGCCGCGCCCCTCGAGCGCGCCGCCGAGCTTCATGCGCAGGAAGCCGGACGTCGTGTAGCGCGCGACGTCGGCGTAATAGCGGTCCATCAACCCGCGCACCATGGCGGAATAGGCGTCGAGCAGCTCGGGTTGAATCGTGAAATTGTCGTAGTTCACGATGGCGAAGACGCGCCTGCCGACATCCTTGAGCTTGTCGACGACGATCGTGCGGATGCGCTCGATGTCGTCCTCGCTGCGCACCGCGTAGCGCTCGAGATTGACGAAAAAGTGGTTCGTCGCGGGATCGTAGGCGAAGCGCTGTTCGAGCGGGATCGACAACATGCTGTCGCGCAGGTTCATCGCCTCCGCCGCGAAGATGCGCGGGTCCATCAGGCGCGGCGGGCGCGGCATGAGCGGCGCGAAATCCATTTTCGCGAGAATGTCGCGATCGAGATCGACGCCCGGTGCGATCTCGGTCAGCTCCATGCCCTCGGACGTCAGGCGGAAGACGCAGCGCTCCGTAACATAGAGCACGGTCTTGCCCTGCCTGCGGGCGACCTCGCCCGAAAAGGTGACATGCTCGACATGGTCGACGAATTTCCGGATGTCGCCGTCCTTCGCGATGTCCAGCCGGCCGTCGCGACAGGCGATCGACAGATCGCCGGCGACGAACGTGCCGACGAAGACGACTTTCTTCGCGTTCTGGCTGATGTTGATGAAGCCGCCGGCGCCGGCAAGGCGCGGCCCGAACTTCGAGACGTTGAGCGAGCCGCTCCTGTCGGCCTGCGCGAGGCCGAGAAAGGCGACGTCGAGCCCGCCGCCGTCGTAGAAGTCGAACTGGTAGGGCTGGTCGATCACGGCCTGCGTGTTGATCGCCGCGCCGAAATCCATGCCGCTTGCGGGAATGCCGCCGATGACGCCGGGCTCCGCCGTCAGCGTGATGAGGTCGGCGACCTTCTCTTCATTGGCGATGGCCGCGACGCCCTCGGGCATGCCGATGCCGAGATTGACGACGCTGTTGGGCTCCAGTTCCAGCGCCGCGCGGCGCGCGATGATTTTTCGCGCACCGTCGGCCATCGGCGGCAGCGAGCCGGCGCGCGCGCGGATTTCGGCCGAATAGGCCGGATTGTATGGCGTGGCGAAGGTCTGCCAGTGGTTCTCCGGTTTGGACACCACGACGCAGTCGACCAGTACGCCCGGCACTTTAACCTGGCGCGGATTGAGCGAGCCGCTTTCGGCGACGCGCTCGACCTGCGCGATGACGATGCCGCCGGAATTTCGTGCAGCCATGGCGATGGCGAGCGCTTCCAGCGTCAGCGCCTCCTTCTCCATCGTCAGGTTGCCGTCGGGATCGCCCGTCGTCGCGCGAATGATTCCGACATGGATGGGGAAGCACTTGTAGAAGAGATAATCCTCGCCATCGATGGGCATGAGACGCACGATGTCGTCGCTCGTGCGCGCATTGAGCTTGCCGCCGCCGTTGCGCGGGTCGACGAATGTGCCGAGACCCACGCGCGTGATGTGGCCGGGCCTGTGCGCGGCAATGTCGCGGAAAAGATGCGTGATGACGCCCTGCGGCAGATTGTAGGCTTCGATCTGGTTCTCCACCGCCAGATGCTGCAGTTTCGGCACGAGGCCCCAATGGCCGCCGATGATTTTCTTCACGAGGCCGGCATGGGCGAGGTGGTTCAGGCCGCGCTCCTTGCCGTCGCCCTGTCCCGCCGCATAGACGAGCGTGAGATCGCGCGGATGGCCGGCTTTCGAGGCTTCCTCGTCGTCGGCGCCGAGGAAGCGCTGTTCGAGCGCGATCGCGATCTCCTCGGCAAAGCCGATGCCGACGAAGCCGCCGGTCGCCACCGTGTCGCCGTCGCGGATCAGTTTGACCGCGTCCGCGGCGGACACGACCTTCCCCTTTTCGTTGCGCTTCAGAAAGGGAAGGGCTGGGTGTTCCATCTCATGCTCCGGTCGCTCAGAGTGCGCGAAGCGCCTCCTCTACGAAATCTAGCCGATCCTGCCCGAAAAACATGTGATCGCCGATGAAGGTCGTGGGCGCGCCGAACACGCCGCGCGCGACGGCTTCCTCGGTCGTCGCCTTCAGTCGGTCTTTCGCTTCCCGAGATTCGGCCTTCGCCATGAAGCCGGCGGGATCGAAGCCCGCGGCCTTCAGCACGCCGGCGGCCGTCGGCATGTCGTTCATGTTCTTCTGGTCGATCCACATTGCCTTGAACATGGCGTCGACATAGGGACGGAACTGCGGCGTTCCCTCGAAAGCCGCCGCGCCGCGCATCATCACGAGCGTATTCACGGGGAAGAAGGGATTGCGGTTGAAGGGAACGCGATAGCGCTCCGCGAAGCGCGCGAGGTCGGCGTTCATCCACTTGCCCTTGGCCGGCACCATCGCGGGCGAAGTATTGCCCGTCGCCTTGAACACGCCGCCGAGCAGCATGGGCCGCCACACGATCTCCGCGCCCGTGCGGCTGGCGAGGCCGTCCATCTGCGTATAGGCGAGATAGGAGGCCGGCGACCCGAAATCGAAGAAGAATTCCGCGCGTTTCACAGTTTCGCTCCCGATATCTGTAATTGCATCCATCTCATGCTACGCTGAACCGATCCGGGAAAGAAAGTGGGAGCAGGCAATGAGCAGAGGCGCGGTTCTGGTGATCGGGGCGGGGGATGCGACGGGCGGCGCGATCGCGCAACGGTTTGCGCGCGAAGGCCTGGTGGCCTGCCCCGTGCGCCGGCACGCCGACAAGCTCGAACCGCTGGTCGCCGCCATCCGCGGCGAAGGCTTCGAGGCCCGGCCCTTCGGCGTCGATGCGCGCGACGAGGAGCAGATGATCGCGCTCGTCGCCGAGATCGAGCGCGACGTCGGGCCGATCGAAATCGCCATCTTCAACATCGGGGCGAACGTGCGCTTCTCCATCGGCGAGACGACGGCGCGGGTCTATCGCAAGGTCTGGGAAATGGCGGCGTTCTCGGGCTTCCTGATGGGGCGCGAAGTCTCGCGGCCGATGCTCTCTCGCGGCCGCGGCACGATCATCTTCACCGGCGCGACCGCGAGCATGCGCGGCGGCGCGGGTTTTTCCGCCTTCGCGGGCGCCAAGTTCGCCCTGCGCGCGCTGGCGCAGAGCATGGCGCGGGAGCTGGGTCCGCAAGGCGTGCACGTCGCCCATTCCATCATCGACGGGGCCATCGACACGGCCTTTATTCGCGACAATTTCCCCGAGCGGTACAAGCTGAAGGCGCAGGACGGGATTCTCGATCCGCGCGCGATCGCCGACGCCTATTGGGCCATCCACACGCAGCCGCGCAGCGCATGGACGCACGAGTTCGATCTGCGCCCGTGGATGGAGACGTTCTGACGTCAGGACCTGTCGTCGAGGCCGAGCGTCCGCATGGCGCCGGCCGGCCCGTCCGCGCCGGCCTTGCCCGCCTGGCCGGCCTGGCCGGCCGGCCCGCGCGGGCCTGCCTGGCCGTCGCCCATGC
>JBDHTL010000014.1:0-41206 GCA_039808645.1 Rhodoblastus sp.
CGAGCACGAGGGCGGTCGAGCCGAGCTCCAGCGCGCGCCGCACGATCTCGCGCGGATAGACCGGCGTATGGTCGACGGTGCCGACCGACATGACCTCGTCGGCGAGCAGCGCATTCTTCTTGTCCAGGAAGAGAACGCGGAATTCCTCGCGCTCGGCATAGCCCATGGCGGCGCGGCAATAATCGATCACGTCCTTGAACGAGGACAGCACCTGCCGATGCTGCACGCCCTCGCGAGCCAGGCGCTTGGCGGCGGCCTCGACGATCTTGAAGTCGACGATCGAGGCCTGGTTGATGTCGCCGCTCTCGCGCAGGCGGTCCGGGCGGGCGGTCAGCACTTCGGCGAAGGAGCCGTGGCGCTTGATCAGCGTCTTGGCCAGCGGCTTGACGTCGCGGCGCGGGATCGACCGGAACAGCAGGAGTTCGAGCAATTCGTAATCGGCCAGCGCGTCGGGCCCCGCCTCGAGGAAACGCGCGCGTAGCCGCTGGCGATGGCCGTGGTAGTGCTTGTCGGCGTCGTCGGCCATGGCGCGCGGTCAGGCGACCTGCAGCGGCGGACGATCCAGCTGGCGGGGCGAAAGCGTGAATATCTCGACGCCGGTCTCCGTCACGCCGACCGTGTGCTCGAATTGCGCCGACAGCGACCGGTCGCGGGTGACGGCCGTCCAACCGTCCGACAGGATCTTCACGTGCGGGCGGCCGAGATTGATCATCGGCTCGATGGTGAAGAACATGCCGGGCTTGAGCTCGACGCCTTCGCCGCGCCGGCCGTAATGCAGGATGTTGGGCTCGTCGTGGAACAGGCGGCCGAGCCCGTGGCCGCAGAAGTCGCGCACGACGGCGCAGCGCTCGCCCTCGGCATATTGCTGGATGGCAAAGCCGATGTCGCCGGTATGGCCGCCGGCCCGGGTCGCGGCGATGCCGCGCAGCAGCGATTCGTAGGTGACGTCGATCAGCCGTTCGGCGCGGCGCGGGATGGGGCCGACGCCGTACATGCGGCTGGAATCGCCGTGCCAGCCGTCGACGATCAGCGTCACGTCGATATTGACGATGTCGCCTTCGCGCAGGGGCTTGTCGTCGGGAATGCCGTGGCAGACGACGTGGTTGATGGAGGTGCAGATCGACTTGCGATAGCCGCGATAGTCCAGCGGCGCGGGATAGGCGCCGTGGTCCATCGCGTATTGGAACACGAGATCGTCCAGCCGCGCGGTGGTGACGCCGGGCCGGACCTCGTCCACGAGCATGTCGAGCGCTTGCGCCGTCAGGCGGCCCGCCTTGCGCATGCCCTCGAAATCGGCCGGCCCGTGCAGCTTGATCTGGCCGGTCTTGCGGCCAGCGGCGAGCGAGGCGTCGACAAAGGTCATCAACTGGCGTCTCCGGAAGTTCGTCCCCCTATTTAGGGGAAAGGGCGCCGCGCGCAAAGGCTTCGGCTGGCCGGGGCGGGCGGCGCGTGGTAGAGCGGCGCGACACGCAATTCCCGTCAGGCATGCCGCACAGACAGACCAACGATTTCCAGGCGTTCGGCGCTCATGCGCCACGTGGCGCCCTGGCGCGGATCATCCGGGCCGCCCGCCGCGCGCCCGAAGGCTGGGCGGGCCGCCGCGCCGCCCATCTTCTGCGCGCGCTGGGGATCAAGGCGTTGCGCGGCAGGCCGGCCGACGTGGAATCGCTGGGCGCGCGCATGCGGCTCTATCCGGCCGACAATGTCAGCGAAAAGCGGATGCTGTTCACGCCGCAATATTTCGATCCGCACGAGCTCGCCTATCTCGCCCGCCGCATCACGCCGGATTTCGTGTTCGTGGACGTGGGCGCCAATGTCGGCGGCTACAGCCTGTTCGTCGCCGCCCGGGCTGGCGCCGCCGCGCGAATCCTCGCCATCGAGCCGCAGCCGGAAATCCACCAGCGCCTCGTCTACAACGTGCGACAGAACGCTTTCGCCACGGTGAAGACGCTGGAATGCGCGGCGGCCGACTGCGACGGCGAGGTGACGATGTTCCTGGACAGCCGCAACCGCGGCGACAGTTCGATCCGCATCCTGCCCAGCCACGACGGCGGCCGCCTCACCGTGCGCGCGCGCAAGCTCGCCGACATTCTAGCCGGCGAGGGGCTTGACCGGGTCGACGCCATGAAGCTCGATTGCGAGGGCGCGGAGGACCTGATCCTCGAGCCCTTCCTGCGCGCCGCGCCGCGCCGCCTCTGGCCCGACGTGATGATCGTGGAACACATGCCGGAGCGCTGGAGCATGGACCTGCCGGCCTTCATCGAGGCGCAGGGCTACAGCCCGAAGCTGCGCACGAAACACAATCTGGTCTACGAACGCCAAATTTCGCAATGGCAAGCTTCGGAAGGAAACGCATGAACGACAAGCCCGCGATCACGGCTGCCGTCCTCGTCATCGGCGACGAGATCCTGTCGGGGCGCACCAAGGACAAGAACATCGGCTATATCGCCGACTATCTCATGCAGATCGGCATCGATCTCAGCGAAGTGCGGATCGTGCCGGACATCGAGAAGGAGATCGTCGACGCGGTGAACGCGCTGCGCGCGCGCTACACGTACGTGTTTACGACCGGCGGCATCGGCCCGACCCACGACGACATCACCGCCGACAGCGTCGCCACGGCGTTCGGCGTCGGCATTTCCGAACATCCGCGGGCGATCGAACTCCTGCTGACGCGCATCAAGCCGGAAGACCTCAACGCGGCGCGCCGTCGCATGGCGCGCATTCCGCACGGCGCGGAACTGGTCGAGAACCGCGTCTCGACCGCGCCGGGCTTCATGATCGGCAACGTGATCGTGATGGCCGGCGTGCCCTCGATCATGCAGGCGATGCTCGACAACGTGACGCCGCGCCTCGAGACCGGCGTGAAGATGCTGATGGAGACGGTGCAGGCCGACAGCGTGCCGGAAGGCGCCTATGCGGCCGGGCTAGGCGCGATCGCGGAGAAATTTCCGGATTGTTCGATCGGCTCCTATCCCTCGTTCACGACGGGCAGGTTCATGAACCAGATCGTCGTGCGTTCCAAGAACCCGGATTCGCTGGCCGCCGCGCTGGCCGAGGTGCGCGCGATGATCGACGCGCTGATCGCGGAGCGCGCGAGGACGTAGACAGTTTGTCATTCCCGCGAAAGCGGGAATCCAGGGCAAACACGAACGGCTCTTGCTGGATCCCCGCTTTCGCGGGGATGACAACTGGGAGCACAGGGGCGAACAGTGGCCGCTTCCGAAAAAATGTTTCCGGTTTCGTGGGACCAGTTCCATCGCGACGCGCGCGCGCTCGCGTGGCGCTTGGCGGGCATGGAATTTTCGGCCCTGGTCGCCGTCACGCGCGGCGGCATGGTTCCGGCCGCCATCATCGCGCGGGAACTCGGCCTGCGCGTGATCGAGACGCTGGCCGTATCGAGCTATGGCGGCGGGGAGGGCGGCGCGCCGGAACAGGCGCAGAGCGCCTTGCGCGTCCTCAAGCCGATTTCGGCCGAATTGCTCGCGACCGGCGGCGCCGGCGTGCTCGTCGTCGACGATCTCGTGGACACCGGCGCGACGGCGCGGCTCGTGCGCGAACTGCTGCCGCATGCGCATCTTGCGACCGTCTACGCCAAGCCGGCCGGCCGGCCGCTGGTCGATACGTTCATCACGGAAGTCAGCCAGGACACCTGGATCAATTTTCCCTGGGACCTGCAGCTCTCCTTTGCGCCGCCGATCGGCAGGGCGGGCGGGTAGCGGCGTGGCGCGCACGCCCGACTCCGGCTAAAAGCTGATGCAGGCGGACGTGGCGAAACCGGTAGACGCAAGCGACTTAAAATCGCTCGGGCAACCCCCGTGCGGGTTCGACTCCCGCCGTCCGCACCACACGCCCGCGACCGCGCCGGCGCAAGACATCAGTCGTCGGCGGCGTCGAGACGCGCAAAAGCTTCCGTGTCCGGATATTCCGCGAATTCCACGATGAGCCCGTCGCGAAAGCGCACGAAGTTCCACATGTCGACATCGACGATGCGGCCGACGCCGCGATTGCGAATGCTGGTGGTGCGATGCAGGGCGACGCGGTCGCCCTCGATCAGCAGCCGGTTGAGGCGCGATCCGAGGTTCTCGTAGCAGATGTTGACCTGCCGCACGAGGTCGGCGCAGGCCTCGACGCCCCTGTATTCGGCGTGGAATGGCGCGGCGCGGCCGATGCCGGTCCTGAAGACGATGTCCGGCGCGGCATAGGCTACCAGGCCATCGACGTCCCCCGCCGCGCGCAAGTCGATCAGCCGACGCACGCAATCCTCGATGCGCTGGCGCGCCTGCGAAGCCGTCGAAACGCCTTCCACGTTCTTCTCCCAGGAGATCGGCGACCGGGACATCCGGTCGGCCGCCCTTGCACTCTCGACGAGCGCGACATTGAACAATCGTCCAGCGTCGCAAACAGTTCCAAGCCGGCCGTGTCGATCGACGCGGCCGTCGCCGGCGACGAGGTTCAGTCGCCCAGAAGGCGGGCCATTGCAAGCGTGTCGGGATATTCGACGATCTCGACAACCGCGCCGCCGCGGAACCGCATGAAACTGCAGACGATAACGTCCTCGAGCCGGCCGCCGCCCGGCTCGCGCATCCTGATCCGGCGGCAGGCGGCCGCCTGATCGCCGTCGATCACCAGATACAGGATCTTCATGTCGACGCTCGTGAACATGGCGTTGAGCTGGCGGGCCCATTCGAGGCAGGCCGCGCGGCCCTCGCGGCGGATCGGGGCGGGTTTCCCGAACCAGGTCTTGCCGACGTAGACGCAGTCCGGCGCGAGAAGCGAGGCGAGCTCCGCGATCTGGCCGCGCCGTCGCATGTCCCACATGGCGCGGATGCGCCGCTCGATCAGATCGCGGTCGAGCGTCGAGAGCTGGCGATTGGCGTCGGACGTGAGCACCGGCAGTCCGGCTTTCCCTGCTTGCGCTTGGCTGTATCGGCAACATTCAGGGTGGATTGCCGCTTGTCAAACCGGCCGATCAATAAGGGGGCGCTGACTGAGCCTATTCGCGGTAGATCCAGTCGCTCGCCTTCGCCATGCCCTCGCGGCCGATGGCGCGCATGGTCTGGTCGCGCAGAAAGGCCGGCGGGCCGGCGAGATGATAGACCATGCCCTGCAACCGGGAGGCCCGCTGAATCCGGTTGGCGCGGGCGACGCGCGCGCGCTGGTAGGCTTGCAGCGCGGCGGCCTCGTTTCCGGGATGGGCGGCGAAGCCGAGGCCGAGCGCGTCGGCGTCCTCGATCGCCTGCGCTGCGCCCTGCGCGAGAAAGGGGGCCATGGCGTGGGCGGCGTCGCCGAGGATGGCGACCCTGCCGCGCGCCCACGAGCGCACAGCCTTGCGCTCGTAAAGCGGCCAGCGCTTCCATTCCGGCGCGGCCGAGATCAGCCCGCGAACCTCTTCGCTCCAGCCCTGGAAGCGCGATGCGAGGAAGGAGGCATTGCCGTGCGAGGCCCAGAAATCGGGCGCGTCGAGGTCGGTCCATTCGTCCTCGACGACCGCCACGACATTCAGAACGCTCGCCTTGCGCAGCGGATAATGGACGAGATGGGCGCCCGCGCCGAGCCACAGGTTCGAGCGCGGCGCGAGCATCGCGGCCGGAACGCTCTCGGCCGGCAGCAGCGCGCGCCAGGACGTGCGCCCGGAATAGCGCGGGCCGTCGGGCGTCGTCAGCGCGAGGCCCTCGCGGACGCGCGACCGCAAGCCGTCGGCGCCGATCAGCGCCGACCCCTTCAGGTCGGGCCTTCCCTCGATATGGACGGCGACGCCGTCGGCGTCGGCGTGCCAGCCCTCGAGGCTGCACCCCAGGCGGATTTCGATGTCGGGCGAAGCGGCGGCCGTCTCCGACAGCGCCGTCAGCAGATCGGCGCGATGGGCGACGAGATAGACCGAACCCCAGCGCCTGTCCGATTCGCCGACCGGAACGGTCGCCAGGACCGCGCCGTCGCGGGCCGCGCGCAGCACGATGGATTCGGGCGCCGTCGCCAATTCCTTCAGTCGCTCGAGCGCGCCCCATTTCGAGAGGCGGCGCGTGGCGTTGGCGGCGAGCTGCAGGCCCGCGCCGAATTCGGCGAGCGCGGGCGCGCGCTCCAGCACGATGACGTAGCGGCCCGCGGCCGCCAGCGCGAGAGCCGCCGACAATCCGCCGACGCCCGCGCCGGCGACGATGACGGGATTGTCAGACATGATGTTTCTCTCAGGCGCCGTGGAATTCGCACTCGGCGGGGTCGGCGTGGCCCTTCAGCGACGCGTCGTAGACATAGAGCGTCGAGCAATAGGGGCAGACCGTCTCGGCGCTCTGGCCCATGTCGATGAAGATGTGCGGATGGTCGAAGGGCGGCAGCGCGCCGATGCACATGAACCTGTGCGCGCCGATCTTCACGCGCGGCAGGCCCGGCTGGTTGTGGAAATGCGGCGTGGCGTCGTCAGCCATTTTCGAGATCCTCTGAAACCGCAGGCGGCATAGCAGGCGGCGCGCGCCGTGACCATGCGGCGCGCCGCGCGCCTTGATATTGCATTGCGGCGATCCGTGCTAGACCCGGCAGGGAAACCGACAAGCGCGCTATCCACATGCATTTCTTCCAGTCCGGGCCGGCGCGGCTCGCCTATATCGACGAAAGTCCTGATACGGCGGATCGTCGCGAACCGATCCTGCTGGTTCACGGCTTCGCCTCGAGCCACGCCGTCAACTGGGTCTTCCCGCTCTGGGTCAAGGCGCTGACGGGAGACGGGCGGCGCACGATCGCGCTCGACAATCGCGGCCACGGGCGCTCGACCAAGCTCTATGCGCCGGCCGCTTACGACACCCGCATCATGGCCGAAGACTGCCTGCATCTGCTCGACCATCTGCGGATCGAGCGCGCGGACGTGATGGGCTATTCGATGGGCGCGCGGATTTCCTCCTATCTCGCGCTCAACCATCCCGACCGCGTGCGCTCGCTCGTCATCGGCGGGCTGGGCTACCACCTTGTCGACGGCGTCGGCCTGCCGGTCGGCATCGCCGACGCGATGGAGACGGAGCGGCCGGACCTGCTTACCGACCCGCAGCAGAAGACGTTTCGCGCCTTTGCCGAGGCGACGAAGAGCGACCGCAAGGCGCTCGCCGCCTGCATCCGCGGCTCGCGGCAGGTGCTGACGCTGGCCGAGGCCGCGCGCATCAAGACGCCGACGCTGATCTGTGTCGGCACGAAAGACGATGTCGCGGGCGATGCGCACAAGCTCGCCGCCGTCATGGGCAATGCGCGGGCGGTGGACATTCCCAACCGCGACCACAATCGCGTGGTGGGCGACAAGGTCTATCGCGAGGCAGTGCTGGCGTTTCTGCGCGAGCGCGCGTAGGGCGCGCGTGGAAAAGCGGGGCGGTTTCTTCGCGAAAAGCCTGTCAGTGAGGGCTTTCCTTGGTCTTCGGCAGCCCCTTGGTAAGGGAGTTCACGTAGCGCTGAATCGCGGGCTGCTGCTGCTCCAGGGCCGTCTGATTGAGCGAAATGTTCGTCGGGACCAGGTAGCCGTGCAAGAACAGGCCAGTATTTCCCGCCCCGCGCGAATCGACGGAAACCGTTTCGCCGGGATAGAGTACGGCGCCCGACCCGAAACTCTGCGACACCGAAGCCACGGGCCCGCCAAAAATGCCGGTCAGGTAGCCCGACGAAGTTAAGAGGTAAAACCCGCCGCCATTTGCTGTCGTATTAATGCCGGTCAGGGTTTCAATAATGGCATAATAGCCACTTGGCGCCGTGTAAATGACGTGGTTGCTGTCGGCCGAGAAGAGTACGCGGAATTTATACAAAGGGTTATGCTTGTAATAATCAAACGCGTCTCGAAAGAACTGAACAGCACTAGACGGTCCGACCTGCACCTTGCCCTGCTGGTCCACCTGCGCCCGGTACCCCATCACGGGGTCCTGGATGGCGACATTGGTGAAGGCGGCCACAGCATAGAGCGAGCCGGGGACCATGGCGGCGATCGCGGCGACCGCGATGACCGTGATCTGTGCGCCCGTGAGGCGGTCCAGCACCTTGCGCATCGTCGTTTCCTCCAGCGACCCGGCGGGCTCCCTTCAGAGCCGCGTGGTTATGAGCAGACTTACCGCAGTATTGTTCGCGGGAACCGGGATCGGAGGAACGGTCAGGTAGGCCGACCTGCCCTTGCCGTTGGCGTCGAAGCCGGTGACGGCGAGATTGAGGTTCACCGTGTCAATGCCCGGATTGTAGAGGTTCCAGTAGAAGGGGACGGACATGGCGCATTTCGCCGTCGATCCGGTCACGGTCGCCGGATTGCGGTCCTCTTCCTGAATCTGGTTGGTGTTCGTCCCGTCGGTGTCGAAGACGCTGACCGTCAACGCGCATTTGATCGACGAGGGCGTGAGCTCGGCGGCGGTCGACACGAGCTGGATCGTCGCCGTCACCTTGATCACGCCGACGCGGGACGTGGTCGCGGCGGCCGGCGCGTTCGCGGCCGGCGGCGGGAAGGGGCGAAACGTCCCGTTGCTCATCAGAACGCCGGGAATGCCGCCCTTCAATTCCTCGGCCGCCCGACCGGCTGACACCAGGCAAACGGCGCCCATGCAGACGGCGCCGGCAAGTACAGCGTGGCGTTTCATCGCCGCCTCCCCCAATTCAGCAGCAACTCGCGCGGAACCTAACACGGCGTTCGGACGGCGCCAGATGTGCGGCGAAAAAAGATTCCGTCGCCGCGGGCGAGGGCGTCACATGCCGGCGCGGTAGCTCTGCAGGGCCTGGAGCAAGGTCGCCTTGAGGCCTTCGCCCGCGTCCTGCGACGCGCCGAGGAGGATCGCGTTGGACCGGGCCGCGCCGGTCGCCGACGCGTCGCCGTATTTCGTGTCGTATTGCGCGGCGAAGCGGGCGATAAATTTCTGGAGCTTCGCCGGATCCCTGAAGTCGGCGAGGTCGATTTTCTTCGATAGAAGCGCCGCCTGCGAGTCGATCGGCATGACGGCGGTCGCCGGGGAAATGCCGAGCGCAATCTGGACGACCTGCAGAAGCTTCTTGTCGGCGAGAACGCCATAGACGCTGGCCAGGGCCGGCGCCTTGCGCTGGAAATAGAGCGCGAGGCCGACGCCCGGGTTCTGCTTTGCCTGATCGCTCTCCAGCGCGTTCTGGGCGAACTGGTCGACGACCGAGGCGACCAGGCTCTGCGACCCGGTCGTCTGCGCGCCGTTCGCGGCGAAATCGAACGCCCTGGCGAAGGCGAGGATATTGGGATCGTGGAGCCGGTAAGCGAGCGACGTCGACGAGGCCACGCCCTGTTGCAGGACCTGTTTCATCAGGCTTTTGGCGTAGGCGCGGTCGCCGAGCGCGAACGCCTTCATCGCATAGGCGAACAGCCGACTGTCGTTCACGAGATCGTCGGCGCTCTTCGCCTTGCCGATGTTCTCCCGGAAGTATTTCGTCTGCGTCGCGACGTCGGGCGCCCTGGCGACGATCGTACGCCAGCGGGCCGTGTCCCGCGCGATCGTCGCGAAGGAGGACAGGGTCGTCATGATCCGTTCCGCCACCTTTCCCTAGCGTAATATGCTGTTTTCAAATCATATTCTCTCTCGTGCAAAACTTGCCGAACCCTTAACGGCGACGCGCGGCCGCAAGGCCGGGGCAAGGCGCGACTGGTTGGCTCGGGCGATCGAAAGCCGCACGAAGGAGGGGCGCATGAATGTCGGATCGGTCCGGACGCAGGCGGCGCCGCAGACGATCGTCACGAAGCCGCGCCGGACCAAAGGCGCGGGCGGCAACGCCTTCGCGGCTTCGGCGGCCCTCGCGAGGCCGGCCGTCACGACGCCGGTCCTGGTCGCCACGGCGAGCGGGGCGCCCGCCGCCCCGGCGGCGCCGCGCTCCGGCCCGCTGTCTTTCGCTGCCAGGCTCGGAGTCATGAATGCGTGAGCGGGCGCGGCCCGAGGGCGCGCCCCCTTGATTAAGCATGGCCCGGCCACAAGTGAGGAAGCGGAAGCCAGCGGCCGCGCCTTGTGCTAGAGTTCGCGCCGCGCCAGAGAGCGTCCTGCGCGAGGAGTTTTGCACATGGCGGCGAAGTACGGCCACGGCTCGGCCAAAGTCGTGGAATTCGGGGCCAAGGACGCGCTGTTTGCGCGCATTCTGGCCGACGCGCAGGAGGCGGTGCGCCGCGAGCCCGATCTCGCCGGTTTCCTGTTCGCCAACGTGCTGCATCACGAGACGCTGGAGCGCGCGATCATCCATCGCGTGGCGGCCCGGCTCGACCATCCCGATCTCGGGGCGGAATCGATCGTGCACGCCTATACGGGCGTGCTCGCGGCCGATCCCTCGATCGCGGAGGCCTTCCGCGCCGACATTCTCGCGGTTTTCGACCGCGATCCCGCCTGCACGCGGCTGATCGAGCCGCTGCTCTACTTCAAGGGCTTTCATGCGTTGCAGACGCACCGGCTCGCCCATGCGCTGCTGAAGGCCGGACGGCGCGACTTCGCCTTCTATCTGCAGAGCCGGGCGTCGGCCGTGTTCCAGGTCGACATCAATCCCGGCGCCACGTTCGGCAAGGGCGTGTTCCTCGACCACGCGACCGCCATCGTCGTCGGCGAGACGGCGGTGGTGGGCGACGACGTGTCGATCCTGCAGGGCGTGACGCTCGGCGGCACGGGCAAGGAGATCGGCGACCGGCACCCCAAGATCCGGAACGGCGTGCTGATCAGCGCCGGCGCCAAGGTGCTGGGCAATATCGAGGTCGGCCATTGCGCGCGCGTCGCCGCGGGCTCGGTGGTGCTCAGTCCCGTGCCGCACAATACGACGGTGGCCGGCGTGCCGGCCCGCGTCGTCGGCACGGCGGGCTGCGCCGAACCCGGCCGCACGATGGACCAGATTCTCGCCTCCAAGGCGGCGGAAGCGGCCGGCGAAAACTGATCCGCGCTTGAAGCGACGGTGACTTTCTGGCAACCCACGCGCGACAGGGCGCGTCTGCGCGCCCGCACGGATCATGCGCGGCGGAGGTTCTCAGGTGCACAAGGCGGAAATCGCGAAACTGCAGGCCTTCCTGCGCCGGTCCTTCGGCAATGACGGGCTGCGCGTCGCGCCCGATCCGAAGGACCCGGAAAACGCGGCCAACGTCGCTCTCGGCGAGCGCAAGATCGCGACCATCACGCTCGACGACGAGGACGGCGACCGCTCCTTCGCCTTCGCCATGAAGATTCCCGTCGGCCGCGAAGTCCTGCAGGAATATCTGCGCAAGCTGTTCGAGAACGACAAGCTGAAGCTCGTCGCGCGCGCCCGCAAGACGGACTCGGTGGAACTCAATTCCGGCGAGGATTTCCTCGGCGTCATCTCCGCCGACGACGCCAAGGGCTCGAGCTACACGCTGCAGATCGCTATCCTGGATTTCGATCTGGAAGACGACGGGGAGTAGGGCGGGGCGCCTGTCTTCGACCGGAGCGGCCGGCTTGTTCCGGCGCTCCACCCGAAACGGCGCGACAGGCCGGGCATGACGCGGGAAGTTCCGTGACCGCTTCGCGCGGTGGCGCTGGAACGCTCGCAGGAGCGAAGTCCAGCGCCTATCGGGCGATCATCGTCTGCGCCAGCGCCCGCGCGCCCGGCGCCAGCCGCTCCCAACGAGCCAGCAGCGGCCGGCCGAAACGGATCGAGATGTCGAGCCCGCCCTCGCGGAACAGGCTGAGGCAGGTTTCCGGCAGGCCGTCGGACGGGGTCGTCGGGCGGGCGCAGCGGGCGGCGAAGGCGCGGCCCTCGGGCGGGGCGAAATAGAGGTCCTCGCCCTGATAGGGCGAGCCGTCCTGGAAGGCGCGCCGGATCAGGCCGTCCTCGGTTTCCTCGACGCCGGGCTCGAGGAAACGCGCATAGAGCAGGCTCACCATGTCGGCCGGGTCCATCTTCCGGTCGGCGCGCGCGAAGGTGAAGAAGACGAGCGCGGTCTTGCCCGAACCGTCGGCCGCCGCGAGGGGCGTGACGCTGTCGCCGGCGGGACGGAAGTCCGGGTAGGCGGCGGCAAGCTCCAGCGTGTCGAAGCGGCCGCCCGACTTGCCGCCGCCGAAACGGGCGTAGGCCGGCGCATAGGCAAGCGTCACGTCGCCGATGGTCGAGGCCACGAGCGCGCGGTTCTGGTTGGCGCGTTGCGTGATATACCAACCGAGCGCGCCGGCGCCGGCGACCAGCGCGGCGCCGAGGGCGTAGACGAGAATCCGGGCGCGCCGCGACATGCGACGCGACTATGACAGATTCGCCGAGACGAAGGACGAGCGATGGCCGACGTGAGCTTCGCCGAGATCAAGGACAAGCACGCGCTGGAGGAGGGGACCAGCTTCGCGCCGCGCTTCGACGCGGCCGGGCTCATCGTCTGCATGACGGTGGAAGCTTCGACCAACGCGCCGCTGATGCTCGCCTACATGAACGCGGAATCGCTCCGGCTGACGATGGAGACCGGCGTCGCGCACTACTGGTCGCGCTCGCGCAACGCGCTCTGGCGCAAGGGCGACACGTCCGGCCAGACGCAGCGCGTCGTCGAGATGCGCGTCGATTGCGACCAAGATGCGATCCTGCTGCGCGTGGAGGCCGGCGGCGACGGCGGCGCGTGCCATACCGGCCGCAGATCCTGCTTCTACCGGACGGTCGATCCGGCGACGGGCCGGCTGACGTTCATAGACCGCTAACGATGCTGGAACTTTCGGCCTTGCGCACCATTTTATTAATGATCTAGCGACCGTGCCGGATCAGCCTTCGCAATGGAGGAAACGGGGCGAAGGTCCCAGGCGCAGCGAGCCCGGCGATGATGTCGTTCATGCGTAAAGCCCAGGCGATGTGGAGCGACGAATCCGGCGCGGGAGCGCAGGTCGTTCCGGTCAAACCACAGGCGCAATCTCCCGTATCCGATCCACGACGCCCGAAGATCGGCCTGGCGCTCGGCGCGGGCGCCGCGCGCGGCTGGTGCCACATCGGCATTCTCAAGGAATTCGAGGCTGCGGGCCTCAAGCCCGACATCATCGCCGGCACCTCGATCGGCGCGCTGGTCGGCGGCTGCTACGCGGCCGGCCGGATGGACGCCATCGAGCAGTTCAGCCTCTCGCTGTCGCGCCGTCGCGTGCTGTCGCTGCTCGATCTGTCCTTCTCCGGCGGCGGACTGTTCTCCGGCGCCCGCCTGCGTGAAAAACTCGAGGCGGCGCTGGTGGGCAAGACGGTCGAGGGCTTGCGCATTCCCTTCGCCGCCGTCGCCACGGAAATCGCGACCGGGCATGAAATCTGGCTGCGCTCGGGCCCGCTCGCGCGCGCTCTCAACGCCTCCTATGCGCTGCCGGGACTGCTCGAACCGCTCAACGTCGACGGGCGCTGGCTGTTCGACGGCGCGCTGGTCAATCCGATTCCCGTCTCCGTGTGCCGCGCGCTCGGCGCCGATATCGTCATCGCCGTGAACGTCGTGTCGGATTCCATGTTCCGCGGCACCGTGATCGGCGACCGCAACGTCGGCGACGAGACGACCGACGCGCTTGCAAAGAAGGTCGAGGATGTCGCGGGGCGCGGCTGGCTCGGCGGCGTCGCCTCGCCGACCGCGCTGATCAAGCGCCGCCTGCGGCGCAGCGCGCACGACGGGCCGGGCGTCGCCTCCGTGATGCTCGACGCTTTCTCGATAACGCAGGATCGCATCGCGCGCTCGCGGCTCGCGGGCGATCCGCCGGACGTGCTCATCAACGCGCGGCTCGAGAAGTTCGGCCTGTTCGATTTCCATCGGGCGGCCGAGATGATCGAGATCGGCCGCGAGACGGCGCGGCGCCGTCTGCCCGACATTCTCGAACACGCCAGCATGAGCGCCGGCGCGCCGCGCGTCGCCACGCGGGCTTGAAGCAGACGCCGCTTTCCGTCACGCTCGCGGCCAACGCCGGAGAGGGACGATGAAAGCGATCGCGCTCGCCACGATCCTGTGGGCTTCCTGCGGCGCCGCGGCGGCGGCGCAGACGCCGCCGACTCCGGCCGAGCTTGCCGCCTATGGCGGCCTCCATGCGGCGGCGGCGCGCGGGCGTCCGGACGAGGTCCGCGCGCTTGCGGCGGGCGGCGGGCTCGACGCCCGCGATTCGAACGGCCGGACGCCGCTGCATGTCGCGACGTTCCAGCGTCGTGCGGACATCGTGGGGCTGCTGATCGGCGCCGGCGCCGACCACGCGCTGCTCGACAACCAGCGCTACGACGCCGTGACCATCGCCAGCGTGCAGGACGACGTGCCGACGCTGAAGGCGCTGCTGTCGTCGGGCGCAAGCGCGAAGCTGACGACCAGCGTCTACGACGGCACGGCGCTGATTGCGGCCGCCCATCTCGGGCACGACGGCGTCGTGCGCGAACTCGTCCGCGCCGGCGCGCCGCTCGATCACGTCAACAATCTCGGATGGACCGCGCTGATGGAAGCCGTGATCCTGGGCGACGGCGGCCGGCGCCATGTCGCCACGGCGCGCGCGCTGGTGGATGCGGGCGCGCGTCGCGACATTGGCGACCGCCAGGGGATGACGCCCCTGCAGCATGCGCAGGCGCGCGGCTATGCGGAGATGATCGCGCTTCTCACCGGGCGCGCGGCGAAATAGGCCGCCGGGCGCTCAGGCGCTCGCGATATATTCGCGCAGCGCCTTGTGCTCGGTCTCGATCGCCTCGAGGCGGATCTTCACGACGTCGCCGATCGACACGACGCCGACGAGTCGGCCGTCGCGCAGAACGGGAAGGTGGCGGATGCGGCTCTCCGTCATCACGCCCATCGTTTCCTCGATCGACTGGTCTTCGGCGGCGGTAATGACCTTCGAGGTCATGTGCCGGGAGACCGGATCGTTCAGCGCTTCGCTGCCGCCGGCCGAAACGGCGCGGACGATGTCGCGCTCCGAGAGGATGCCCAGCACCTTGCGCGAAGCGTCGGCCACGACGACGGCGCCGATGCGGTGACGGCAAAGAACGTCAGCAGCTTCGCGCAATGTCAGATGCGGTTGCGCGATGACGACGTCGCTGCCCTTGATCGCGAGTATGCGTGCGACTGTCATTTGCAGGCCTCTTGCGGTTGTTTCCTGGCGATGCGGTCCTCGAACCGTCTTTTTGCCGAGGATGCTCCGCTTCCTTCAGGCGCGCAAGTCGCTTTCGCTCGCACGGCCTGGCATGTTTGCGGCCGGTCGATCGAACAGGCGGAAG
This sequence comes from Rhodoblastus sp., assembly GCA_039808645.1. Taxonomy (GTDB): domain Bacteria; phylum Pseudomonadota; class Alphaproteobacteria; order Rhizobiales; family Beijerinckiaceae; genus JAJXWB01. The sequence continues at coordinate 15,130 of JBDHTL010000014.1, forward strand.
CCGAAAAAGCCGGCGAGAAATCCACCGATATGCGCCTCCCAGGCGACGCTCGCGCCATCGCCGCCGGCGGGCGCCACGGCGCCGAAAAGGAAATTGGCGATGAACCAGAGCGCCACGAAAGTCATGGTGCGGCGGTCGCGCAGGAGCGCGCGGAGGGGCGGCGCGGGCTGCCGATAGACGCGAAGATCGCGCGGCGGCGCGAAGCCTCCGCCCAGCGGGCCGCCCGGCGCGAAGGCGAAGCGCACGGCCGCGCCCATCGCGCCGGAAATCGCGGCCGAAGCGCCGACCACGGGCTGAAGCCCGACCGGATGGGCGACGAAGAAGGCGAGCGCGCCCAGGATCGCGGCGAAGACATAGAACAGCAGGAACCGCAGGCTGCCGAAGCGGCGGCAGACGGCCGTGCCGAAGGCGAGCAGCCAGACGCCGTTGATCGCGATATGCGTGAAGCCGCCGTGCAGAAACGAGTAGGTGAGCGGCGTCCACCACCGCGGCGAAAGGCCGATCAGCAGCGCGACTTCCTCCGACGAGGCCTCGCCGCGCTCGACCGCCTGCCGCGCCGCCCGCCAGATGTCGTCCGATGCGAAGCTGGCGCTGAAATTGGCGGGCGTGAAGGCAAGTTCCGCCAGCAGGCGGAAATCCGTTTCGGGGTCGAGCGCCTGCCGCAGGAAATGGACGAGCGCCAGCGCGAGGACGATCGCGATGGCGGCGTCGCCGGCGCGAGCAAACTGGCGTTCGGAAACTGGAACCTGCGTCATTCGGAGACAGCGACGGGGGAAGAACCTGAGCCGGGTTCTTCCCCTCGAACGAGGAGCCTTGCGCCACCGTCCGACATGCGCGCGTTAACGCCCGTGTCCACCGATGAGCCATGTCGCGGAACGCCTTGCGCCCGCAACGCTTGCGATCCGGAGCCGGAGCCAAAGGCCTTGGTCGCTGCGTCTTCCTTGTTTTCTCTCATTTTCGGCCCGGGCGCGCAATAGAAACGCCTTGTTAGCGTTAATGCGCGTTCGGGTGGCACGGGCCCTGCTGTTCAGAGAGCCGGCGCGCGCGGATCGCTTCCGCTGTGCCGAATGAAAACAAGCAGTCTGGACAGGGCGTCGAAGAACGATGAGGCAGCAGGCGACGCGGGATCTCTATTCCTACTGGAACGCGCTGCGCCGGCAGCGCGCCGCGCCCGACCGCGCCGAGATCGACCCCGCGGCCATCCGCTCCGTGCTGTCCGACACGTTCATGATCGAGGCCGACCGCGACTCGCTGTTTCCGTTGCGGTTGAGCGGCGTGCGCGTCAACGCGCTCTGGGCGCGAGACCTGAAGGGACGTTCGTTCCTGGACCTGTGGGGCGAGGACCGCGCCAACGTGGCCGCGGTCCTCATGACGGTCATGGACGGCGCCTGTCCGGTCGTCGCAGGCGCGCAGACGCGGCTCGCCGGCCGCGCGCCGGTCGATCTCGAACTGCTGCTGCTGCCGCTGCGCCACCACGGCCGCACGCACGCGCGGGTGCTCGGTTCGCTCGTGGCGACAAATCTGCCGGAATGGGTGGGGCTCATTCCGATCGAACGCCTCGAGCTGCGTTCGCTCAGGATCCTGTCGGGCGCGCAGCCGTCCGGCGAGCTCCCGCTGATGCGTCGCCCCGCGGGCGGACCGGAACGGCGCGCCCCGGCTGCGCCGCGCTTTCGCCTGATCCGCGGCGGACTGTCCGAACGTCCGGAGGCATAAACCTTTTTTGCCAGAAACTTGCGTTTGTTTTCCGTGGGTAAGCCGGCATTAACCAAGCCGCTCTAGACTTCGTCACGGTCACGCGTGCGAAGAGGACAGATCTTGTCACGGCCAGTTTCGAGGATGAGCCCAAAGTCGGCGGAACGTCGGCGCCACCAACGCGTCAAGGTTTCGATCGCGGGGCGCTACATGCTCGAAAACAAGCAGGAATATCCCTGCCGGACGGTCGACGCTTCGCCCGGCGGCCTGCTGATCGCGGGGCCGGCGAAGGGGTCGATCGGCGAGCGCGTCGTTTGCTATTTCGAAGAACTCGGCCGGCTCGAGGGGATGATCGTCCGACATGTCGATGTCGGCTTCGCGGTCGCCCTCATGTTGCCTTCGGCCAAACGCGAGCGCGTCGCGGACCTGCTCACCTGGATGGCCAACAGCGATTCGGACGATGGGGCCGCCAGCCGGCGCCACAAGCGCATCGCGCCGAAACAGAAGGGCGCGGCCATGCTGACCGAGGGCGGACGGACCGTGCCGGTCGAGATCGTCGACGTTTCGGTTTCGGGCGTCGGCCTCAAGTGCGCGTCTCTGCCCGCCGTCGGCTCGCGCGTCGAAATCGGGCGGCGCGCAGGCCGCGTCGTGCGTCACTTCAACGGCGGCCTCGCGGTCGAATTCGCACGGCTCATACCGATCGACGAATTCGACGAGGACATCATCCTGTAGGAGGGGCGACGCGAGTCCATCCGCCTCGTTGCGGGCGGATCGGCCGTCGCTACGGCTTCACGCCGGCCCAGACGCCCGTGTCGATGCGGTTGAGCAGCGGCTTTCGCGCGAGCGTGGCGAGATAATCTTCGGTCGCGGTGCGCGCGCCCTTGAACGTGCCGTAATCGTCGATGATGAGCACGCCGCCGGATACAAGCTTCGGATAGAGGAAGTTCAGCGCGGTGGACGTCGACGAATAGAAATCCGTATCGAGACGCAACAGCGCGACGTCGCCGACTTCGAGCGCTGGGATCGTCGTCTCCACCTCGCCCTTGACGAACGTGTAGCCGTCGAGCCCGCCGAGATGGCGCGTGATGTGTTCCTTGATGGTGAGTTCGTAATTGGGCAGCGGCTTGACGGTGCGGATCACGCGCCCGAGGAACGTGTCCGCCGTGCCGACGGGCGGGCCGCAGAACGTGTCGAGCAGGACGATCGGCATGTCGAGTTGCAGGCGCCGTCGCATCAAGCCCATGAAGATCGCAATGCCGCCCAGGAAGCACCCGCTCTCGATCGCGCAGCCGGCGATGCTGTTGCGCGCGAGGTAGGTCATCGACTGGAAGACGTTGTAGAAGCCGGCGACGTGAACGAGCGAATAGTCCTTCGAGGCTTCGTAGAATTCCCAGAAGGTCTCGTCCTCGATCTCGGGATGATGCTGGCGCTGGCGTTCGCGCATGCCGTCGATCTTGGGGAACAGATCCCGTGATAAGCGCATTGCGGCCTATTCCTTGATTTCGTGAAGGGCGCTGCGGAATTTCTTCGCGCGCGCCGCGTAGACGGCGGCAATCATGCGGCCCATCCCGGCGCCCTTTTCGTCGAGCGTCCGCACCGCCTTGGCCGGCGCGCCGACGATCAGCGAATTGTCGGGAAATTCCTTGCCCTCGGTGACCAGCGCATTGGCGCCGACGAGGCAGTTCCTGCCGATCTTCGCGCCGTTAAGTATGGTGGACCCCATGCCGATCAGGGCGCCTTCGCCGATCGTGCAGCCGTGCAGGATGACCTTGTGTCCAATCGTCGCGTCCGCGCCGATCGTGAGCGCAAATCCAGGGTCGGTGTGCAGGATGCAGCCGTCCTGCACGTTCACGCGGGCGCCGATATCGATCAGATCGGTATCGCCGCGGATGACGGCGTTGAACCAGACGCTCGAATCCTCGCCCATGCGCACCTTGCCGATGACGTGCGCGCCGGGCGCGACGAAATATCGGCCGGCGGCGGGCAATTCGGGCGACAGGTTATCGAACGTGTAGAGCGGCATAGGCGTCCTCGCGAGGCAGGCACCATGCCACGCGGGACGCGCCTTTATCAATGGCGCGCCGTCGCGTCCGATCAGCCTTTCGCCATGCCGAGGAACCGCGCCTGTTCGGCGGGATCGTCGCGGAAGGCGCCGGTGAATCGCGTCGTCACCGTCGAAGCGCCCTGCTTGCGCACGCCGCGCATCGACATGCACATATGTTCGGCCTCGACATAGACGGCGACGCCCCGCGGCTTCAGATGGCTTTCGATCGCTTCGACGATCTGCGCGGTCATGGCTTCCTGCGTCTGGAAGCGGCGCGCATACATGTCGACGAGGCGCGCGATCTTCGACAGGCCAACAACGCCGTCGCGCGGAAAATAGGCGACATGCGCCTTGCCGACGAACGGGACCATGTGGTGCTCGCAGTGCGAGGCGAAAGGGATGTCGCGAACGAGAACCATGTCGTCGTAGCCGTCGACTTCCTCGAAAACGCGATCGAGAATTTCCCCTGCGTCCTCCCGATAGCCGGCGAACAATTCCCGATATGCCCTGGCGACGCGTTGCGGCGTCTCGCGCAGGCCCTCGCGGTCGGGGTCCTCGCCGGCGTAGGCAAGCAACGTGCGCACAGCCGCCTCGGCCTCCTCCTGAGAAGGCGCCGGCGGCTTCGGTTTTGGGTCGATCTTGGAAACAGTTCGGGCGTTCAAGGACTTAACCACTGCATCCATGTGGAGCCTCCAAAGGGAATTTCGAACCTTCGCCCGAAATCTCATCGCCCTTCGCCGCGCGGCCGAGGACGACTATATAGGACATAGGGCTGCGGAGCGCTTTTCGCCAGTCCGGGACGCCGATCCGATGCTCGACGAAATCTACAACACTCGAATCCTCGAACTCGCCGCCAACATTCCGCGGCTTGGCCGCCTCGAGCGACCGGACGCCACGGCGACAGCGCATTCGAAGCTCTGTGGTTCGACCGTCGCCGTAGACGTCCGGATCGACGAAGGCCGCATCTGCGATTTCGCCCATGACGTGAAAGCCTGCGCGCTCGGTCAGGCCTCGTCCTCGATCATGGCGCGCAACGTCATCGGCGCGACGCCCGAGGAATTGCGGGCCCTGCGCGACGCTGTGCGACGCATGCTGAAGGAGAACGGCCCGCCGCCCGAGGGCAAGTGGGCCGACATCGCCGCGCTCGAACCGGTACGCAACTACAAGGCGCGGCACGCTTCGACCCTGCTGACTTTCGAGGCGACGGCGCAGGCCGCCACCGAGGCGGAGGCCAGGCAGGCTGCCGGCGCGGCGGGCTAGACGGCCGCCATGCGCGACGATTTTCATTATCGGGCGATCGGCGACGCGCCGGCGCTGCTCGCGCGCGGCGCCATCCGCGGCTATCAACTGACCCTGTCGGCCCTGATGGGCCGTCAGTGCCGACATCTGCCGAGCTGTTCCGACTACACGAGCGAGGCGATCGGCCGGTTCGGCCTGTGGGGCGGGGGCTGGATGGGGCTTGCGCGCATCTGCCGCTGCCGGCCGGGCGGCACGGCGGGCTTCGACCCCGTGCCCGGACAAAGGCCGCAAGGCGCGGACGCGTTGCACTTCTGGCGCTACGGGCAATGGCGCGGGCCTCTCGTCTGCGAGCAGACGGATGGCTCCGAGCCTCCTCCTTCCGGCGGGCGTCCGTAGTTCCTGCGAGAATTTCCGGAGCGCGCGGGCCGGAAGCAGGCTGATCTAGGAGCGGGCCATCAGGTCGACGGCGAGCGCCTGAATGCGGCCGCGCACGTCCTCGGGCATCTGCTGCAGCGTTTCGAGATAGGTCTTGCCCGCCGCGCACATGCGATCGTCGGGGATCGGCGGATCGGGCGTCTTGCCGTCGAGCAGCGCGCCTATTTCCGGCGAACCCACGCCGTTCTGGCGCAAGGATGTCTCGAACATCTGGAAATCGGATTCGGTCGGCGTCGTGCGCGCGATGTTCTTGTCCTTGCCGTCGAGGATCGCGTCCAGCCCGGCGATGGCGAGGTCGGAGACGAGCGTACGATTGTCCGCCGAGAATTTCAGGAATGCCTCGCTCGCTCCGCCGTACAGGAAATCGACGCACAGCCGCGCGTTGACGGCGCCGAGCGCCTTCAGGACGGCGAGCTGCGCGTCGAACACGCGGCCGAGCGTCGCCCCGTCCGCCTTGGCGGCCAGCGCGCCGCGCGATTGCCGGAGCGTCTTGACCGCCTGCGAGAGATCGTAATCCGCGGAATCGGCGGCGCCGTTGGCGCGCCGCGCGGCGAGCGCGGCGACCGCCGCTTCGTAGTCGGAGGGCAGGGCGAGCCGCAGGCGATCGAAGAAGCGAGCGATGTCCGGTGCGCTGGAGATCGTCTCCTCGACGCCTCTTCTGGCGGAATCGACGGGCGGCGCCGTCTTGGTCGCGGTTTCCGGCGCCGCGACGACGGGCGGGCTTGCGGCCTCCTGCGGGGCTGGCCCCTGCAGCACGTCGATCAGCAGCCACGCGCCGCTGCCGATCAGCAGTGTTCCCACGAGGCCGAGAAGAAAGAGTTTCAGGTCCTGCCTGGACATGCGCGCCCGGTTCGAATTCGCCAGACAGGACTTAGGCCCAAGAGGGCGCAATCGGCAAGGGCGGCTCTACTTCCGGCGGGGCGGGGTCAGCTCCGCGCCGGGTTCGCGTTCGCCGCCCCGCGCGCGCTCGATGGCTTCGCGCAATGTCCGGGCGGCGATACGGAGTTCTGCGGCCAGGTCGGCGTCCCGATCCAGCGCCGCATGGCTCGCGCCGTAAGGCTCGTAATACCCCAGATAGCGATCGAGCAGAGCGGCGCTGCCCGCCGCCCGAAGATTCATGTCGGTCAGCCAGTCCGCCAGATTCCGTCTGAGAGTCCCGACGCCCGCCGTATCGCCGTGCGCGATCACGCTGAAGACGCGGCCCGCAAGGTGTTTGGGATAGGTCCAGCCGTCCTCCAACGGTCTTGCCTCGTCGACATGCTTGCCGTGGGTGGTGGTGGGGTCCGGATTGCCGCCGTCGGCGCAGACCAGGCGGTCCATCATCGCCTTCAGGACGGTCGGCGCCTGGTACCAGTGGACCGGCGTAACGATCATGATCCCATGCGCGCGGACCCACATGGGATAGATGTCGTTCATCGCATCGTTGACCTGCGCCAGCGAATGGTTCGGATAGCAGGAGCACGGCCAGTGGCAGAGCGCCGGGCTGGTCGAGAAACACGCTTTGCAGGGATGAATCGTCAGGTCGTAGCCCGAGGCCAGGCGAGCAAGGTCCAGGATTTCGCACTGGACGCCATCGTTCACGAGCGCTGTGCGGGCCATCTCGACCAGACGCCAGGTCTTTGAGATTTCACCGGGGCAAGTGCGGTCCGACCGCGGCGAGGCGTTTATCAGCAGGACACGGGTCGGGCCGTCGGAATCGTCATATTCCGCCCGGGCCGCGTCGATGGCGGCGCGCGCGTCCAGCCAGTCCACGGAAAGATCGTAGGCGGGATCGGCGTAACCCGCGCCGGCCTTGCGTGTGACAGGCGCCTTGCGCCCCTCGTCGTAGGCGCGCCAGGCGATTTCGGCGGCGCGCAGCAGGTCCGGGCGCATCACATCGAAGGCCGGATCGGCGAAACGGGCCAGAAATCGCCGCTCGAAAGCGATCCGGTCGAGCTTCGGATCGGGCATCCCCTTGCGAATATCGACGGTCATGGCGATCTCGGGTCGACGCAGGCTCCGGCGTTCAACGCGCGGGCGCGCGCGCGGTTTCCCGCCCGGTGCGACGAAAGCGCGGACAAATAGCGGCTTCCCCTTTTGCTCTCCGCGCATTAGAACGCGGCCTGCGGCGGGGTGCGGCCGCAGGGCTTACGCCGATCTGTATCGGCGAGTGAGCGTCAAGGAGCAGACATGATCTCGGTGACCTTTCCCGACGGCGCCTCGCGCGCCTACGAGCCCGGCGTCTCCGGCCTCGACATCGCCAAATCCATCTCGCCGTCCCTCGCCAAGCGCACGGTCGCCATGGCGCTCGACGGCCAGCTCGTCGACCTCGCCGATCCCATCGATCGCGACGCGAGGATCGAATTCGTTTCGCGCGAGGACCCGCGCGCGCTCGAACTGATCCGCCACGACGCCGCGCATGTGCTGGCGGAAGCCGTGCAGACCTTGTTTCCGGGGACGCAGGTTACGATCGGGCCGGTGATCGAGAACGGCTTCTACTACGATTTCTATCGCGCCGAGCCGTTCACGCCCGAAGACTTTTCGGCGATCGAGAAGAAGATGCGCGAGATCGTCGCGCGCGACAAACCCTTCACCAAGGAAGTGTGGACGCGCGAGCAGGCGATCGCCCATTTCGAGAAGGCGGGCGAGGCGTTCAAGGTCGAACTGGTCGAGGCCATTCCCGCCGATCAGGACCTGAAAATCTACAGGCAGGGCGACTGGCTCGATCTCTGCCGCGGCCCGCACATGACTTCGACGGGCAAGATCGGCGAGGCCTTCAAGATCATGAAGGTTGCCGGCGCCTATTGGCGCGGCGATTCCACCAAGCCGATGCTCCAGCGCATCTATGCGACGGCCTTCGCCAAGAAGGCCGATCTCGACGAATATCTGCATCGACTGGAAGAGGCCGAGAAGCGCGACCATCGCAAGCTCGGTCGCGAAATGGACCTGTTCCATTTCCAGGAGGAGGCGCCCGGCGCGATCTTCTGGCATCCCAAGGGCTGGACGCTGTTCCAGACGCTCGTGTCCTACATGCGGCGGCGTCTTGCCGGCGACTACGACGAGGTGAACGCGCCGCAGGTGATGGACAAGGCTCTGTGGGAAACGTCCGGCCATTGGGGCTGGTATTCCGACAACATGTTCGCGGTGAAGTCGGCGACCGCCTTCATGAATCCGAACGACGAGGAAGCCGATCAGCGCGTGTTCGCGCTGAAGCCGATGAATTGCCCGGGACACGTGCAGATCTACAAGCACGGCCTGCGTTCCTACCGCGAACTGCCGCTGCGCATGGCCGAGTTCGGCGTCGTGCATCGCTACGAGCCGTCGGGCGCGATGCACGGCGTGATGCGCGTGCGCGCCTTCACGCAGGACGACGCGCATATCTTCTGCACGGAAGACCAGCTCGAAGCCGAGATCCTGAAGATCAACGATCTCATTCTCTCGGTCTACGGCGATTTCGACTTCGGCAAGCTGGTCGTGAAACTCTCGACGCGGCCCGAAAAGCGCGTCGGCTCCGACGCCTCGTGGGATCACGCCGAAGGCGTGATGAGCCGCGTGCTCGATCGCATCAAGGCGCAGAGCGGCAACATGATCGAAACGTCGATCAATCCGGGCGAAGGCGCGTTCTACGGGCCGAAGTTCGAATATGTGCTGCGCGACGCCATCGGCCGCGATTGGCAATGCGGCACGACGCAGGTCGACTTCAACCTGCCCGAGCGCTTCGGCGCCTTCTACATCGACGCCAACAGCGAAAAGGTGCCGCCGGTCATGGTGCACCGCGCGATCTGCGGGTCGATGGAGCGCTTCACCGGCATCCTGATCGAGCATTTCGCCGGGCACATGCCGCTGTGGCTCGCGCCGCTGCAGATCGTGGTCGCCACCATCACGCAGGAGGCCGACGATTTCGCGATGGAAATCGTCGCCGCGGCCCGCAAGAAGGGGCTGCGGGTGGACGTCGACCTGCGCAACGAGAAGATCAACTACAAGGTGCGCGAGCACTCGCTGGCCAAGGTTCCCGTCATGCTGGTGCTCGGCCGCAAGGAGGCGGCCGAACGCACCGTGTCGATCCGCCGCCTCGGCTCGCAGGCGCAGCAGTCGATGGGTCTCGACGAGGCGCTGGCGCTATTCGCCGACGAGGCGACGCCGCCGGATCTGAAGCGGGCGGTCTAGCGAAGGCCGCTCTCGCCGTCGTCACGACGTCGACTTCGCCTGCGTCGCCGGCGCCGTGTAGCGCCGCTCGATGGTCTCGCGAATACGGGCGCGGCTCGCGTGTGCGTTCAATTCGGATTCCTGTTCGACCGCTGCGATCTCGTCTGCGAGATCGTCGTCCTTGATCGCGCAACGCGCCCAGTTCGAATAATCTCCGGCGCGCAGGTGATGCAGCCATGTCTCGTCGTCCACCCCTTCCGCCATCTGCAGGAAGATCGTGAGGTTCTGCGCGCGAAGCTTGAGCGCATTTTCGGGACCGCGGAAAAAGAAGCTCTTGTCCTCTCCGAGGTCGCCCTCCGCGTATTTGCGGGTGTGCCGTTCGGCTTTTTCGGCGGGCCTGACCAGCGCGACGATGCGCGCGGATGCGCCCGCGTCGCGACGCCAGTGAAGCGCCTGGCGCTTCCGGGGTTTGCGGGACGTCTCGACGCGGGGCAACCCCGCCGCCGCGCAGAAGGCGGCCAGCGTTTCGCCGGCCTGCGGGCCGACCGCAAACACGTCGTTCACGCATTCGAGGGCGGCCGGCGCCATCGACGCGGGATCCACGGTCACGAAGATGGCGCCGGGCAGTTCCTTCGGGAGCGCAAGAGCGTTCGCGTGACGCTCGGCCGGCAGCAGATGATGCGCTTCGTCCACCAATATCCAATGTGGCCGTCCCGTCCGCGCGCGCAGTTCGCCGATCGCGGACATGAATTGCGCGAAGACGACCGGCCGCTCGGCAAAGGGCGCGCCGAGCAGATTGAGCACGAGACTGTCGTCGGGGCCCTCCAGCACCTTCACTGCTTCCGACAGTTGAGGCGGCGTCTTGCCGTCGCCCAGAGAAACCGCCCTGAAGCGCGTATAGTCGCCTTCCGGATCAAAAATGCAGACCTGAAATCCGCGATCTAAGAAACGTTCGAAGAGCGCGGTCGCAAGGTTGGACTTGCCTCCGCCGGATGCGCCCGCGATCAGGACGCCGCCGTCGGCGGGATAGAGCTTTATCTCGTCGCCGGATTCGGTCTCGCCGGCCGCGATGCGTTCGCGTCGGCCGAACCCTGCAAAGGCGCGCGCGTCCTGATCGAGAAGCGCGTCGATCAGCTCGACGACGCCGGCGCCGCGCGCGGCGTCCGTTACGTGGTCGGCTGCCGCCTTGAGCATCGGCAGAGCATTGGCGACCGCTACGGCGCAGCCGCTGAAAGCCAGAAAGGCGTGGTCGTTCTCCGCATCTCCGACGCCCACGACATTGTGCGGGGACAGTCCGAGGTCGCCCAGCGCCGCCTTCAGCCCGCTCGCCTTGTTGACGCCGGGCGGCAGCACCATGACGGCGCCCTTGTTGAACACGATCTGGAGTTCGAGGCCGAAATCCCGGATGGCCTGCAGGACTTCCTTTTCGCGCGGGGTCCAGGTCGCCACGATCGCGCGACCGACCGACAGAGGCTCGACCCCCAGCGCCCGAAGCCGATCGACAAACAGGGCCGGCGGCGGCGGCGCGAGCGGCGTTTCCTTCTTCGTCGACGGCGCATAGAGCAGGGCGCCATTTTCGGCGACGACCCGGTCAAACAGGTCGAGACGGCTGAAACAGCGCAGGAGATCGGGCAATTCGCGGCCGGTCACGAGCACGGTCTTGCGCCCCGATTTGCGCAGTCGTTCCAGCGACTCGATGGTGCGCGAGTCGACCAGACCGTCCGCGGCGAGCGTGCCGTCGTAGTCGGTCGCCAGGCAGGTGACGTACATGCGCGGCTCCCCGCGAAAGCTCCTTCGCCCAACGCGCGCCATGACGGCGCCGTTCCCGTCCGGTCGCGCATCCTTGACCTCGCCTTATTCCCCGGCCAAGGCTTCGCCGATGATCGTCAACCGACTTCCGGCCGCTATCGCCGGCCTGTTCCTGCTGCTGACCGCCGCCGGCGCCGCCGCGCAGGGGCTGCCGAGCTTCGGGCCCGGCGCGTTCGGACCCAATCCGCCGCCGTCGAGCCCGGGCGACCTGCCGTCCGGCACGCTCTACATGTCGGCCGTGCTCGGGGCCAACGAGACCCAGCCGGTGCGGGGCGGCCTGAAATGGCGGGTGTTCGAGGAGCGCGCCCAGCCCGACGGCACGCACAAGATCGTCGCCGAATCCGACGAAGCCGCGCCGCGGTTCAACGTGCCCGTCGGCGCCTATATCGTGCATGCCGCCTTCGGTCTCGCCGGAGCCTCCAAACGCGTCGTGCTCGACGCGCGCCCGCTCACCGACCGGATCGTGTTGAACGCCGGCGCGCTGAAAATCTCGACCATGCTGGGCGACCAGCCGATCGCGCCGCAGAAGATATCGATTTCGATCTACGTTCCGGCGCCCGGCAATTCCGAGGCGAAACTGGTGGTGGACAAGGGCAAGCCCGGCGACCTGATCTGCCTGCCGGAAGGGCAGTACCACATCGTCTCGACGCTCTACGATCTCGGCAATTCGACCACGTCGGGCTCGGCGTCGGCCACGAACTCGATCGTCACGACCGATCTGCGCGTACAGCCCGGCAAGGCGACCCAGGCGACGCTGAAGCACCGCGCTGCGACAATGACCCTCAAGCTCGTCAACCAGCCCGGCGGCGAGGCGCTCGCCAACACGTCCTTTTCCGTGCTGACGCCGGGCGGCGACGTGATCCGCGAACTGATCGGCGCCTTTCCCGCGCTCGTGCTGGCGGAGGGCGAATATGTCGCCATCGCGCGCCACGAGGGAAAGACCTACCAGGCGCAATTCAAGGTGCAATCGACCCTCGACCGGGACGTGGAAGTGGTTGCAAAGTAGACTTGGCAAGACTGCCTGACAGGCCGGGGTGAGGGAATGCAGACCTTTTTCGTCGAGATCAAATGCGCTCTCGGGCGCACCTATGAGGTCGCGAGCGCGCTGGCCGAGGCCGAGATCGCCTCGGAAATCTATTCGATCGCCGGCAATTTCGACATTCTCGCCAAGTTCTATCTCGACCACGGGGACGATATCGGCCATTTCGTCGGCCAGAAGGTGCAGACCATTCCCGGCATCGTGGACACGCGCACGATCATCACCTTCAAGGCGTTCTGAGATGCGCGCAGACAGCTTTCGCCTGAAGGCCGAAGATGGCGCGGAAATCCACGTCTATCGCTGGCTGCCGGACGGGACGCCGCGCGTCGTCGTCCAGATCGCGCACGGCCTGGCCGAACATGCCGCGCGCTACGGGCGACTTGCCGCGGCGCTGACGGGGCAAGGCTACGCCGTCTACGCCGACGACCATCGAGGCCACGGCCAGTCGGCGAAAGAGGGCGATCTCGGCTTCTTCGCCGAGCGCGACGGCTGGCGCAAATGCGTCGGCGATCTCTGGACGCTCAACCGCCGCATCACCGCCGATCATCCGGGCCTGCCGATCATCCTGCTCGGCCATTCCATGGGCTCGTTCATGGCGCAGGACTTCGTCGCCGATCACAGCGACGCGATCGCGGGCCTCGTTCTGTCGGGTTCGAACGGCCCGCCGCCGGCGATCGCGGGCGTCGGTCGCATGATCGCGCGCATCGAGCGTTTGCGGCAGGGCGCGCGCGGCAAGAGCGCGCTGTTGCAGGCGATGATGTTCGGCGAATTCAACAAGCCCTTCAAACCCGCGCGCACGGAATTCGACTGGCTGTCCCGCGACCCCGCCGAGGTCGACGCCTATGTCGCCGATCCCCTGTGCGGATTCGAATTCTCCAACCAGCTTGCGATCGACCTGCTGGACGCCCTTGGCGGCCTGCTCAAGCCGGAGCGGCTCGCGCGCATCCGCAAGGATTTGCCGATCTACATCTTCAGCGGCTCGGACGACCCCGTCGGCGCCAATCTGTCGGCGCTGGCCGAGGCCTATCGCAACGCCGGACTGAAACGCGTGGACATGCGCGTCTATCCCGGAGGACGTCACGAGACGCTGAACGAGATCAATCGCGACGAGGTCACGACCGACCTCGTACAATGGTCGGAGAGCATTTTCGCCGGCGCTTGACGCAGCCCAAGGACGCCGCCCGCATACGAGAGGACCGTGACCACATGAGAAACGTTTCGCGCGCATTGTTCGTCGTTGCGCTGGTCGGCGCGGCCGCGCCGTCGCGGGCCGCCGACATCGAGAACGGATTGAAGATTTCCAAGCAATGGTGCGCGACCTGCCATGTGGTTTCGCCGGACCAGACGTCGGCGAGCGTCGACGTGCCGACATTCGCCGATGTCGCGCGCCGCAAGACCGAGAAGAAGCCGCTCGCGGCATTCCTTGCCGAACCGCACGGCAAGATGCCGAACATGTCGCTGTCGCGCACCGAGATCGACGACATCGTCGCCTACATCCGCTCGCTCGGGCCCGGGGGCAACGAGCCCGACGCGCCGCGCAAACCGCCGGAACTGCCGAAGAACGGCTGATCCCGCGCGTTTCGCACGAAGTCCGCCGCCGCGGGTCTTCGAGGCCCTGCCGAATGCGCGGGATCGCGCCGATGTCGTCGCCTGTCTGCAGACGTTGAAATGGACGGCGGCGTCTCTATTGTGACGTCCAACCCGCCGCCGGAGACGAATCTTGCTGTTCTACACGCCCGAAAAGCGCGATCGCGCGATCCTGCGCCACGACCCGTTCAAGGCGATCATCGCGCCGCGCCCGATCGGCTGGGTGACGACGATGGGCAGTTCGGGCGCGATCAACCTGGCGCCTTACTCCTTCTTCAACGCCTTCGCCGACCGGCCGCCGATCCTGGCTTTCTCGTCCGTCGGCGTGAAGGATTCGCTGGCCTTCGCGCGGGAGACCGGCGAGTTCGTCTGGAACATGCCGACCTGGGATCTGCGGCACGCGATGAACGAGACCTCGGCCACGCTGCCGCGCGGGGAGAACGAATTCGTCCATGCGGGGCTCGAAATGGCGCCGTGCAATCTGGTGAAGCCGCCGCGAGTCGCGAAAAGCCCGGTCGCGATGGAATGCAAGGTCACCTCGATCCAGGAGCTGAAGGACGTCGAGGGGAGGGGCATCGACTATTGGCTGGTGCTCGGACAGGTCGTCGGCGTGCATATCGATCCGGCGTACATCGACGAGGACGGCGTGCTGCAACTCGCCGAGATCAAGCCGATCGCGCGTTGCGGCTATCTCGCGGATTACGCGGTGATCGACGATCTCTTCCAGATGGAGCGGCCGAAGTAGGTCGAGCTAACGGCGCGTCGCCGCCTCGTCGATCGCGTCGCGGCCGATCTCGCCGATTCGGTTGACGCCCGAAAGCGCCATGGCGACGCGCAATTCCTGCCGCATGATCGCAAGCATGTCGCGCACGCCCTGCTGGCCTTGCGCGGCGAGCGCCCAGACCCAGGGGCGGCCGATCAGCACGCCCTTCGCGCCGAGCGCGACCGCCTTGAAGACATCGACGCCGCTTCGCACGCCGCCATCCATATAGACTTCGAGACGGTCGCCGACGGCGTCGACGACCCCGGGCAAACTGGAAATGGACGAGGCGACGCTGTCGAGCTGGCGTCCGCCGTGATTGGAGACGATGACGCCGTCCGCGCCCGCGCCGGCGGCCGCTCGCGCGTCGTCGGACTCCAGCACGCCCTTGATGAGGAGCCGGCCTTTCCAGACGCTGCGCAGCCATTCGATGTCCTTCCAGGTGACGGAGGAATCGAACTGGCTGGCGACCCAGGCGGTGAACGCCTCGAGGCGGTTGGGATCAGGCACGCGATCCGAGAGATTGCCGAATCCATGCGGCTTGCCGCGCACAGCCACGTCGAGGAGCCATTGCGGATGGCGGGCGATTTCCCAGGCCTTGACCGCCCGGGCGCGCAACGACGACGACAATGCTCCGTTGCGCAGGTCGCGATGGCGCATTCCCGTGACGGCGAGATCGACGGTGAAGGCGAGCGTCGTGCAGCCGGCCGCCTCCGCGCGGACGAGCAGATCCTGCACGACGCCGCGGTCGCGCATCATGTAGAGCTGGAACCAGAACGGCCTGGACGCGGCGCGCTTCACTTCCGCGAGATCGCAGATGCCGACGGTCGAGAGCGTGAAGGGCACGCCGATTTCGTTGGCGGCGCGCACGGCCAGAGCCTCGCCGCGTCGCGCCATCATGCCGGCCATGCCGATGGGCGCGAGGATGACCGGCATGGCGGCTTTTTCGCCCGCGAGCGTCGTCGACGTGTCGATCTGCGACACGTCGCGCATCACCCGCTGGCGCAGCACGATGTCGCGGAATCCTTCGGTATTGGCGGCCAGGGTGATCTCGGCGTTCGCGCCGCCGTCGATGTAGTCGAAGAGAAAGCGCGGCAGTCGCCGCTCCGCGAGCCGCCGATAGTCGGCGGGCGTTGCCGGAACGACGTTGTAGGTTCCCACGCTAGCCTCCCGCGGCGGATTCTCCATCCGAGCGCTCATTTACGGCGTAGCCGCGGCCTGCCGTCAATGCCGTCCCGGCAAGGCCGATGCAGCGGTCAGCCGCCGGCGAAGCCGTCGCCGAAGACGCTGACGATCAGCAGCATGAGGCCGATTGCGCAGAACAGCGCGAGGAGGCCGACGAGAACGAGGCGCTCCTGCTTGTGATCTCCCGACATTTCCAAACGTCCGATGCGTTGCGCCCGCCATATCACGGGGCGCGGGCGGATCTGTTTCCGGACTGTTGCGGAACGTCAGCCCGCCGAGCCCAGCCGCGCCAGCAGTTTCTTCGCGCGCTCGAGGTGCGGCTTGTCGAGCATTTCGCCGTCGAGTCCAATCACGCCGGACGCCGGATTGTCGGCGAATGCCTGCACGATCCGTCGCGCGCGCTCGATCTCGGACGCCGGCGGCGTGAATATCTCGTTGATGATCGGGACCTGCGCCGGATGGATCGCCATCTTGCCGGTGAAACCGTCGCGCCGCGCCTCGATGCATTCACGGCGGAAACCCGCCTCGTCGCGGAAGTTCGGATAGACCGTGTCGATCGGCTGCACGCCGGCCGAGACCGCGGCCAGCAGCGTGAGATTGCGCGCGAGCACATAGACGGGCGCGTGCAGGCCGTCGGGCAGGCGGTTGGTCTCGGCGCCGAGATCGGCGGACAGGTCCTCGGCGCCCCAGGTGAGCGCCGCCAGGCGCCGGCTCGCGCCGCGATACGACGAGAGGCCGAAGACGGCGCTCGCGGTTTCCGTCGCCACGCAGGAAATGCGCGTCGCGCCGTCGGGAATGTCGTTTTCGGCCTCGCGCACGGCGAGCTTGGTCGCGAGATGCTGCACATCGGCGCCGCCCTGCGATTTCGGCAGGAGAATGCCGTCGGGCCGGCCGGGCATGATGGCGTCGAGGTCGGCGTCGGTGAGGCCGGTGTCGAGCGCATTGACGCGCACGTAGAGCAGGGGACGCGTGTCCAGCTTGCGCGCGCTCGCAAGAAACTCGCGCGTCATTTTTCGCGCGAGATCCTTGTTGGCGCTGGCGACGGAATCCTCGAGATCCACGAACAGGCAGTCGGCGCCGGCCTCCAGCCCCTTGGCGAGCTTCTTTTCGGAATCGCCGGGAACGAAGAGCTGCGACCGCATCAGACAGAGACCGTCGCGGGAGGACGCTTCAGCATGAAGCCTTGCCGTTTACACTCGGCGACCAGGGTTCCGTCCTGCTTGTAGGCGCGATGAAGGAAGTCGACGATGCCGGCGTCCTTGCGCGACTTGGATTCGCGCGCGCCGATGATCTCCGTCTCGACGCGGATCGTGTCGCCCTCGAACACCGGCGCGGGGAATTTCACATCGCTCATGCCGAGATTGCCGATGGTGGTGCCGACCGTCGTGTCGTTGACGGAAATGCCGATCATGAGGCCGAGCGTGAACAGGGAATTCATCAGCGGCCGGCCCCATTGCGTCTCGGTCTCGCAGAAATGCGCGTCGATATGCAGCGGCTGCGGGTTCAGCGTCATGTTGGAGAACAGCATGTTGTCCATCTGCGTCACGGTGCGGGTGAGCCCGTGCCTGAAGACGCGGCCGACCGTGAAATCCTCGAAATAGAGGCCGCCGCGCGGGTGGCGGGAGGCGAGATGGGACATGGGCTGTTTCCTGCGGCTCGATTGTTGTCGAGGTCTGGATATCCGGTTTCGCGGGCAGGGCCAAATGCCCAGGGCGCCCTCGGGGGCCGGCTTAAAGCTCCGTTTACCATAAGCGACGATGATCGAAAGGAGCCGGACTTCCCGTTCGGTCAAGGACTTCCGCTCCCCCGATGATCGTACGCAAGTTCATGCAATGGGCCGCCACGGCCTCCTCGGCCGAGCGCGCAGAGGGCGCGGGGTCGCTCGCCAGGGCCTATCTCTATGCGGAATTCGGCGCCCAGGACCGGCGCGAAGCCGAGGTGGCGCTGACCGCGCTGCTCGACGATCCCGCGCCGTCGGTGCGCAAGGCCCTGTCGGAAGCCTTCGCCAGCGCGGCCGAGGCGCCAGTCGCGATCGTCGTCGCGCTCGCCAACGACCAGTCGGACGTGGCCGCTCCCGTGCTCTCCCGTTCGCCGCTGCTCGGCGACGGCGAACTCATCGATTGCGCGGCGATCGGCGACGCCTTCGCGCAGGCCGCGATCGCGTTGCGACCGTCCGTCTCCGCGTCCGTCGCCGCCGCGATCGCGGAAGTCGCGGCGCGCGAGCCCCTGATCGCGCTCGCCGTCAATCCCGGCGCCGACATTCCCGAATTTTCGATGCGCCGGATGGTCGAGCGCTTCGGCTCGGACGGCGAATTTCGCGAAGCGCTTCTGTCGCGGCCGAGCCTGCCGCCTTCCGTTCGCAGCGATCTGGTGGCGGCGACGGCCAGCGCGCTGTCGCAATTCGTGATCGGTTGCGCCTGGCTGTCCACCGAACGCGCCGAGCGCGTCGCGCGCGAAGCGACCGACAAGGCGCATGTGATGATCGCCGCGGACGCGGAACGCGCGCGCGACTGGCGCGCGGCGCGCGCGCTGGTCAAGCATCTTCGCGCCTGCGGGCGTCTCACGCCGAGCCTGGCGCTGCGCGCGCTGCTCTCGGGCAATTCCTGCCTGTTCGACGCCGCGCTGGTGGAGCTGTCCGGCCTGCCCGAGCGCAAGGTTCTGCCGCTGGCGCGCGACTGGCGCGGCAACGGCTTCGGCGCCCTTTACCGGGCGGCCGGATTGCCCGACAAGCTGCTGCCGGCCTTCCGCGCCGCCCTCTCGGCGCTCGGCGAGTTCGGGGCCGCCGCCCACGACAGCGGCGCGCATCTCTCCCGCGCGATGATCGAGCGCGTCCTGACCGCCTGCGAAACGGCGGACCCGATCGAACTCGGCTCGCTGCTGGCGCTCCTGCGCCGCTTCGACGCCGAAGCCGCGCGCGAGGAGGCGCGCGCGGCCGCGCAGCTTCTGTTCGCGCCCGCCGTGGAGGCGCCCGTGGTCGCGCCGCTGACGGCGTCGGAGGACGATCGCGCGCCGCGCGTCATCGCCATCGACCTCGACGCGATCGAGGCGGAACTGGCGGCCTGACTTGACATGCGTCAATTTTCTCGGGCATGCGCCAGAGACAACTTGACCATCGCATATTCCAGGGCGCCGACGCCAACCGCATGAACTTCAAGGCGCCGACGCGGCGCAACGTCGAACTCACCTATCCCTACTTCCACGGCGGCAGCGCGGCGACGCCGGAAGCGGCCGTCGAGACGACGGGCAAGCTGCAGCCCGCACGCTTTCTCGCCGGACTAGAATGCGAAGATCGTCGCCTTCCTGAAGACGCTGACCGGCGACCGGCCGACGCTCGAAATGCCGATCCTGCCGCCGTCCAACAACGCGACGCCGCGGCCGAAACCGTTCGAGAGCGCGTCGAACTACGCGCTTTTCGAGTCGACCCGCGAGTCCGCCGTTTCCGGGCGGCCTCGTCGTTTTACGGGTTCGGTCGCCGCGCGAATCCGTCATGATGCCGCCCGGGAGGCTCCGGGGCGCTTGGATACTATCGTTTTCCTCACCGTTCTCGGCGCCGCCCTGATGCATGCGTCGTGGAACGCGCTGGTGAAGGCCGGCGCGGACCGTTTCGCCTTCACCATCGTGCTGACGCTCGCCGAATGCGTGATGGGGCTCGCGCTGGCGCCCTTCTTTCCCGCCATCTCCCCGGCGGCGCTGCCCTGGCTCCTGCTGTCGGGCGCGCTGCATGTCGGCTACATGCTGTTCCTGACCGAGGCCTATGCGCACGGCGATCTCGCGCAAATCTATCCTCTCGCGCGCGGCTCCGCGCCGTTGATCGTGGCGCTGGTCGGCGTCCTGGCCCTGGGGGAGCCGCTGAGCGCGACCAAGCTCGGGGCCGTGTCGGCGATCGGCCTCGGCGTCGTCGCCCTGTCGCTGCGCGGCGGCGGCGACCTCGGGCGCATGAGCGGCCGGGCGCTCGCCTACGCGCTCGGCACGGCCTGTTTCACGGCGGCCTATACGGTCGTCGACGCGCTCGGCGCGCGCGCGTCCGGTTCGGCGTCGGCCTATACGTGCGCGATGTTCGTCCTGTCCGGCGCGGCGCTGGTCGTGGTCGGCTTTTTCAAGCGGGGCGCGACGGCGCTGTCCGTCGACGCCCGCGTATGGCGGCTCGGCGCGCTGGCCGGCGCGCTATCGTTTCTCGCCTATTGGGCGGCGATCTGGGCCTTCACCAAGGCGCCCGTCGCGCTCGTCGCGGCGCTGCGCGAAACGAGCGTGCTGATGGCCATGCTGATCGGCGTCGTTTTTCTGGGCGAACGGTCCGGCGCATGGCGCTGGGCGGCGGCGGGGTCGATCGCGCTGGGCGTCGCGCTGATGCGGTTGTGAGCCCTCCGCAGGCCATGCTACGGCGGCTGGGTCGAGGGGCCAGATTTCCTTATGCCGTACCAGCCGCCCGTTTCGTTGCGAGAGCTTGCGCTCTATCCGCGGATGACGCGCTGGTTCGGGCTGACGCTGCTCGTCAAGCTGGGCTGGCGCGTCGCGATCGCGGAATTGTTCGGGCGCTTCGCCGACGGGCGGCTGATGGTCGCCGCTCTGGACAAGTCGACCGAGGCGGATCACGCGGCCGCCGCCGTCGCGCATCTGCCCGGCGGCGTCGACGAAGCCTTCACGCCCGACGAGGACGGCGCCTTGTGGATCGACTATGTCGCCGACCTCGGCGACGGCTTCGATTCCACCTTCGCCGTCGCCTCTCTCCTTGCTCGCGAAAAGCTCGTGATCGGCGGTCATGCGACGCAGCGCGGCCGCCTGCTGGTGATGGGCGGGGACGAGGTCTATCCGCTGGCCTCGCTCGAGAATTACCAGCAGCGCCTGCGCGACCCCTACAACTGGGCCTTTCCGGACAGCGATCCGGACAGCGACAAGGGGCCGCTCGTCTACGCCATTCCCGGCAATCACGACTGGTACGACGGGCTCGTGCTGTTCCTCGGCCTTTTCACGCGCCGGGACCGTTTGCGCCTCGGCGGCTGGCGGTCGCGGCAGGGGCGCAGCTATTTCGCGCTTCAGTTGACCAGGGATTGGTGGCTGTGGGCGGTCGATGCGCAGCTCGACGACACGATCGACCAGCCGCAGCGCGATTATTTCTCCGCGATCGCGGAATCTATGGAGCCCGACGCGCGCGTGATCCTGTGCGGGCCGGAACCCGGCTGGCTCTACACGCGCGACCCGGATTCCAGATCGCTCGAAGTCTACGATGTGATCGGCGACATTTTGCGCGCCAAATGCCCGCTGGCGCAGATGCCGCTCGTGCTGTCCGGGGATACGCATCACTACAGCCGCTACATCGGGCAGACGAGCGGCATCCAGTTCGTCACGGCGGGCGGCGGGGGCGCGTTCCTGGAATCGACGCATCATCTGAAAGACGAGATCGCCGTCAATCGCGGCGACCCGAACATCGCCCTCGCATGGTGCGAGGACAAGACGCTGCTGCAAGCCTATGACGCGACGACCGGCGCGCCGGCCGCCTGGCCGTCGCGCGACGAAAGCCGCGCCATGCTTCGCGGCGTGCTCGCCTTCTCCTTTCTCAATCCCGGCTTCGCCGCGGCCCTCGGCGCCGCATACGCGCTATTCGGATTGCTGGCGCTCGGCATCGGCCATCTGACGGCGGCCTTCGTCGCGCTGGTCGTGGCGACGGCTTCGTTCCAGGACTATACGCGACGGCAGGAGGGCTCGCGCGCGCGCGTGAAGCTGCTGTCGTTCCTGAACGGCGCGGCGCATTCGCTGGCTTTCGTCGCCCTGATCGAAATCTTCTTGCGCCTGGCGCCGCTACCGGCGAACGAGCCGCTCGCCAATGCCGCCCTGCTCCTCGCATGGCTCGCGCTCGCCGGCGGCGCGGTCGCCGGCACCTTGTTCGGCGTCTATCTCTACGTTTCGTCGCGCTGGCTCGACATCGGGCATGTCGACGCCTTTTCCGCGATGCGACGGGACTCGCACCGCCATTTCCTGCGCCTGCGGATCAAGGGCGACGAGGTCACGGTCTACCCGATCGGGCTCGCGCGCACGCCCCGCAGACGCGAATGGCGCGAAAATCCCGCGCCATCCCCTGACGAGCCATCCGCCTTCGTCGCCGACCCGCCGCTCGAACCGCGGCTGATCGAGACGCCCTACGTGGCGCGTCCCGGTCGGCCTTAAAGCGCGCGGGCCGAAAAAGGCGGACGCCGGTTTTCGCGCGACACGCGCTCCGGGCTTGGAAAGCCGATCGGCTTTTCCGCTTCGAGCGTTTCCGCTCGAAAGCAGGCTGACCTCAGCGCTGGTCGTCGGCCAGCACGGCCCGGTGGATCAGGCCGCCCACCACGCCGCCGATGATCGGCGCGACCCAGAACAGCCAGAGCTGCTGCAGGGCCCAGCCGCCGACGAAAAGCGCGGGGCCGGTCGA
Organism: Rhodoblastus sp.; assembly: GCA_039808645.1. GTDB lineage: Bacteria > Pseudomonadota > Alphaproteobacteria > Rhizobiales > Beijerinckiaceae > JAJXWB01. The sequence continues at coordinate 37,451 of JBDHTL010000014.1, forward strand.
GCGAGCCGGGTTGACCGAGGTGTTGTCGACGGGAATGGCGATCAGATGGATCAGCGTCAGGCAGAGGCCGATGGCGATGGGCGCAAAGCCCGCCGCCGCGCGCGCCTCGGTCGAGCCGAGGATGACGAGCAGGAAGACGGCCGTCAGCACGATCTCGATCAGGAGCGCGGAAGCCAGGCTGTAACCGCCCGGCGAATGCGCCCCGAAACCGTTGGATGCGAAGCCGCCGTCCAGCGAGAAGCCTGCCTTGCCCGACGCGATGATGTAGAGCACGGCCGCAGCCACGACGGCGCCGAGCACCTGCGCGATCACATAGGGGACGAACTCGCCCCAGGAGAAACGCCCCGCCGTCGCAAGGCCCGCCGAGACGGCCGGATTGAAATGGCCGCCGGAAATCGGACCGAAAGCGTAGGCTCCGGTCAGCACGGTAAGGCCGAACGCCAGCGCCACGCCGGCAAAGCCGATGCCGAGGTTGGGGAAGGCCGCCGCGAGAACGGCGCTGCCGCAACCGCCGAAAGTGAGCCAGAATGTCCCCAGAAATTCGGCCGCCAGCTTTTTGCTCAATGAATTCATGACATACGCCCCTTTCTGTCAGGTTCATGCGCGACGTCCCATGTTCCGCCGCCGTCGTACATGTGCCGAAAGTCATATGACGATTCTCGTCGCATTGCTCTGCTTGTGTTGTATGGCCCGGCCCGCGCAGGCGGAGGAAAGCCTGCTTTCGAGCGTTTGCCGCCTGATCGAGACCGCGGCGCGGACGGAAAGACTTCCGGTCGACTATCTGACGAAGCTGATCTGGCAGGAGAGCCGGTTCAATGCCGCCGCCGTCAGCCCCAAGGGCGCGCAGGGCATGGCGCAATTCATGCCGGGCACGGCTGTCGAACGCGGGCTTGCAGACCCGTTCGATCCCGAACAGGCGATCCCGAAGGCCGCCAACCTGCTTGCTGAACTGCGCGCGCGTTTCGGCAATCTCGGGCTGGCGGCGGCGGCCTATAACGCAGGCCCCCAGCGTGTCTCCGATTGGCTTGCGGGCAAGGGCGGGATGCCGGCCGAGACCCGCGCCTACGTGCTGATCGTCACTGGCGCCGATGTCGAGGACTGGCGCGCGGGGGCGAATGCGTCGGCCTACGTGGGCTCGCCGGAAAGCTGCGAAAAGACGACAGTGGCGCTCAAACAGCGCAGCGGCACGCTGATCGCGGCCATTGCGCCGACCGCGCCCTGGGGCGTGCAACTGGCCGGCAACTTCTCGAAGGCGCAGGCGCTATCGGCCTTCTCGCGCACGAAGACGCGACTGGCCGCGGTTCTGGACGGGGTGCAGCCGATGGTTATCGGTTCGCGCCTGCGCAGCCGGGGCACGCGCGTCTTCTATCGGGTGCGGGCGCCCGCGCAGAGCCGCGCCGAGGCGCAGGCGCTTTGCGACCGCATCCGCAGGGCCGGCGGGGCCTGCGTCGCGCTCAAGAGTTCGCGCTGACCGGAGTTGCGCAAACTGGCGTGTCGTCGCAGTGGCGTGAGCGGCTTTTGGCGTTACTATCGCGGCAGCCACGGACTTCATCCGGAGGAGCAGGCGAAGCCTGCGTCTCGAAGGATGGCCGCAATCCCCGTGCTTCGAGACGCGATGCGGCGCATCGCTCCTCGGCATGAGGACGTTTTGAGGAGAGGCAGATGAAATCCGATCCAATCGTCATCGTCGGCGCCGCGCGAACGCCGATGGGCGGGCTGCTCGGCGACTTCGCGGGCATGGCCGCGCCGCAACTCGGTTCCGTCGCACTGGACGCCGCCGTGTCTCGCGCGGGCCTGAAGCCGGACGACATCGAGAATGTGGTGATGGGCTGCGTGCTGCCGGCGGGGCAGGGCCAGGCGCCGGCGCGCCAGGCGGCGCTCGGCGCCGGCATGCCGAAGTCCACGGGCTGCACGACCGTCAACAAGATGTGCGGTTCGGGCATGCAGGCGATCATGTTCGCGCACGACATGATCGCGGGCGGCTCGTTCGACGTGATGGCGGCAGGCGGCATGGAGAGCATGTCGAACGCGCCGTACCTTCTGCCAAAGGCGCGCGGCGGCTATCGGCTCGGCCACGACAGGGTGATGGATTCCATGTTCCTCGACGGGCTCGAGGACGCCTACGACCGCGGCCGCCTGATGGGCACGTTCGCCGAAGACGCCGCGCAATCCTACCAGTTCTCGCGGGCCGAGCAGGACGCCTATGCCGTCGCTTCGCTCGAACGCGCGGTGAAGGCCGGCAAGGACGGCTCGTTCGCGCAAGAGATCGCGCCGGTGAAGGTGAAGACGCGCAAGGGCGAGACGACGATCGCCATCGACGAGCAGCCGGGCAAGGCGCAGCTCGACAAGATCCCCACGCTCAAGCCAGCCTTCCGCGAAGGCGGCACGGTGACGGCGGCCAATTCCTCCTCGATCTCGGACGGCGCGGCGGCGGTGACGATGATGCGCCGCTCGGAAGCCGAGAAGCGCGGCCTGAAGCCGATCGCGACCATCATTGGCCATTCCACCCATGCCTCGACGCCGGGCCTCTTTCCCTCGGCGCCGGTCGGCTCGATCAATCGCCTGCTCGGGCGGATCGGCTGGAGCGCCGGGGATGTCGACTTGTGGGAGGTGAACGAGGCCTTCGCCGTCGTCGCGATGATCGCGATGCGTGATCTCGGCATCCCGCACGACAAGATCAACGTGCACGGCGGCGCCTGCGCGCTCGGCCATCCCATCGGCGCATCGGGCGCGCGCATCGTCGTCACGCTGATCGCTGCGCTGCGCAAATATGGTTTGAAGAAAGGCGTCGCCTCGCTGTGCATCGGCGGCGGCGAAGCCACCGCGATCGCGCTGGAGGCCGCATGATTCTGTCAGAAGAACAGCAGATGGTGCGCGACATGGCGCGCGATTTCTCACGCGAGAAATTGGCGCCGTTCGCGGCGGAATGGGATCGCGAGCATCGCTTTCCTGCCGAGGCGCTGGCGGAAATGGCCTCGCTCGGCTTTCTCGGCATGAACGTGCCGGTCGAATGGGACGGCGCGGGGCTCGACTACGTTTCCTATGCGGCGGCGGTGATCGAGGTCGCGGCCGGCTGCGGCGCGGTCTCGACCATCATGAGCGTGCACAACGGCGTCGGCTGCATGCCGATCCTCACCTACGGCGACGATTCGCAGCGCGAGAAATATCTCAAGCCCATGGCGCGCGGCGAGTGGATCGGCTGCTTCTGCCTGACCGAGCCGGACGCGGGCTCCGACGCAGCGTCGATCCGCACGCGCGCGCGGCGCGAGGGCGATCATTACGTCATCAACGGCGCGAAGCAGTTCATCACGTCGGGCAAGAACGCCAAGGTCGCCATCCTTTTCGCCGTCACCGATCCCGAGGCCGGCAAGAACGGGCTGTCCGCCTTCATCGTGCCGACGGATACGCCGGGCTTCCGCGTCGAGCGCGTGGAACTGAAACTCGGCCAGCATCCCTCCGACACTTGCGCGCTCGTGTTCGAGGACATGCGCGTTCCGGTTGCGCAGCGTCTCGGCGCCGAAGGCACGGGACTGAAGATCGCGCTCGCCAACCTCGAGGGCGGACGCATCGGCATCGCCGCGCAGGCGGTGGGCATGGCGCGCGCGGCCTACGAGGCGGCGCGCGACTACGCCCGGGAGCGCAAGCAGTTCGGCAAGCCGATCATCGAGCATCAGGCCGTCGGCTTCAAACTCGCCGACATGGCGACGCGCATCGACGCCGCCGAACTCATGGTTTTTCGCGCGGCGCTTCTGAAGG
>JBDHTL010000015.1:0-41045 GCA_039808645.1 Rhodoblastus sp.
GCTGGCTGGTCGCGCCGCGCGGACGGACCATCGCCGCGCTGCTCGCCCTGCCGGACGCGTCGGGGCTGGCGATCACGACGCCGAGACGCTTCGGCTCCTGGCTGCGCGCATCGGCCAGGGAGCAGATCGCCGAGGACGCCGCGCTGCGCCTGCATCAGATCGAGCCGCGCCTGTCGGCGCGCGCGGGGCCATCCCGCGCGACGCGGCTGGCGAGCGCCGCGCTGCTTGCGGTCTGCGCGGGGCTCGCGGCGCTCTGGCCCCAGATCGCTGCGTTTCTGACGTGGACGCTGCTCACCGTCGCCTTCTCGATGGCGACGGCGACGCGGCTCTTCACCGCCGCGGCGGCCTCCTTGCCGGAGGCCGGAAGCGCGCCGCCCGCCGATCGCGACCTGCCCGTCTACACGATCGTCGTCCCCCTCTACCGCGAGGCCGACGTCGCCGGCGCGCTGATCGGCGCGCTGGAGCGGCTCGTCTATCCCCGGGCGAAGCTCGACATCAAATTCGTGGTCGAGGCGGACGATCCTGCGACCTTCGCGGCGCTGGCGGCGGCTCTGCCGGGGGTGGAATACGAGATCGTCGTCGCCCCGCCCGGCGCCCCGCGCACGAAGCCGCGCGCGCTCAACGTCGCCTTGCCCTTCGCCCGTGGCGAGCTTCTGTGCGTCTTCGACGCCGAGGACCGCCCGGCGCCGGACCAGTTGCGCCAGGCCGCCGCGCGTTTTGCGCGCGCCGACCGGCGGCTCGGCTGCCTGCAGGCCCGCCTCGCCGTCGACAACGCCAACGAAAACGCGATCGCCGGCGCATTCGCCATCGACTATGCGGCGCTGTTCGAGGTCGCCAATCCCGGGATCGCATCGCTGGGGCTGCCGATGATGCTCGGCGGCACGTCGAATCATTTCCGCACGCAGACCTTGCGCGACATCGGCGGCTGGGATGCGTGGAACGTGACCGAGGACGCCGATCTCGGCATTCGCCTGGCGCGCTGCGGACTGCGGGTGGAGACGCTGAATTCGCGCACCTACGAGGAGGCGCCCGTCACGCTGGCGGCCCTCCTCGACCAGCGGGTGCGCTGGATGAAGGGCTGGATGCAGACGGCCTTCGTGCACCTGCGCGATCCCGTCGCGCTGTGGCTCAATCTCGGGCCGCTTCGCTTCGCGACGACGCTCGCCGCCTTCGTTTCGGGCATTCTCAGCCCGCTTCTGTGGCCTTTCTTCACCGCCGTGCTGGCGCGCGATCTCGCCACGGGCGCCCTGTTTGCGCCCGTCACGATCCTCGATCACGCCGTCGACACCTGCGCGATCTGGCTCGCGCTCGCTGGGCCCGTCGCGCTCGTCTGGCCGGCCGCGGTCGGGATGAAGCGGCAGGAGCTGACCGGACGGTGGCCGCTCATCGTTCTCATGCCGCTCTGGCATGTCATGCTCAGCGTCGCCGCCTGGCGCGCCGTCTACGATCTCTGGCGCAACCCCTTCGGCTGGGCGAAGACGACGCATGGCGTGGCGCGACGCCGGATCGCGCGCGCAGCCTGATCAACGCCAGTCGACGAAACGCTTCTCCAGCGCGCCGATGACGCGCGCGACGGCCAGGCCGAGCAGCGACAGGACGACCACGCCCGCCAGCAATTGATCGGTCTGCATGAGATTGCCGGCCTGCAGCACGAAGGCGCCGACGCCCTTTTCCGCGCCGACCATTTCCGCCGAAACGACCAGCAGCAGCGCGATCGACGACGAGATGCGGAAACCGGCGAGAATCGATGGCAGCGCGCCCGGCAGCACGACCTTCCGTACGATGTCGGCGAAGGGCAGCCCGAAACTCTGCGCCATGCGAATGAGATTGCGCGGCACGGAATCGACGCCGGTCGCCGCCGAAATCGCCGTGGGGAAGAAGACGCCGAGCGCGATGGTCGCGATCTTGGACGGCTCGCCGATGCCCAGCCACAGGATCATCAGCGGCAGCAGCGCGATCTTCGGGATGGGGAACAGCGCCGACACGACGGCGAAGCCGGCTGCGCGGGCGAAGCCGAAGAGGCCCATGCCGAGGCCGACGGCAAGGCCCGCGACCGCGCCGAGCGACCATCCCGCGAGAATGCGCAGGAGCGAGACGCCGATCTGCGCCAGAAGGTCGCCGTGCGCAATCAGCCGCCAGAGCGCCGCCACGATCGCCGCGGGGCTCGGCAGGAACAGCGGGCTGACGCCCAGCAGGCTCGAGGCCGCCTGCCAGAGCGTCACGAGCCCGACCAGCGCGAGGCCGCCGCCGAGCCGGCTCTCGCCCGGCGCGAAACCGGCCCCGCGAAAGCGCACGGGATCGAGATTTTCACCGCGCTCAGCCATGCGCTGTCTCGCGGTCCGCGGCCGCCGCCTCGTCGCGGATCATCGACCAGAGATCGGCGCGCCAGCGCGCGACGGCGTCCGCATTCGCCGGATCGGCGCGAGCGCCGCGCGGGACCGGCGCCGACGAGATGGCCCGGATGCGGCCGGGCCGGCGCGAGAAGACGAGCGCGCGATCGGCAAGGCGGACGGCCTCGTCGAGATTGTGTGTGACATAAAGGACGCTCATCGCCCCGCGTGCGAGCAATTGTTCGAGATCGTCCATCAGCAGGTCGCGCGTCTGGCTGTCGAGCGCGCTCAATGGCTCGTCCATCAGCAGGATGGCGGGCCGCACGGCGAGCGCGCGCGCCAGTCCGACGCGCTGGCGCATGCCGCCCGACAATTGCTTCGGCAGGGCGGATGCGAATTCGGCGAGCTGCGTGCGCGCGAGCACGTCGTCGACGACGGCGCGCAATTCCTGCTTGCTCAACCCCCGGTGTTCGAGCGCCAGCGCCACATTGCCGGCGACCGTGCGCCAGGGCAGCAGCGCGAAATCCTGGAACACGAAAGTCAGCGGATTGAGGCTCGCCGCGGGAATGTCGCCGATGCGCACGTCGCCGGCGACCGGCGCGACCAGCCCGCCGGCGATCGACAGCAGCGTGCTCTTGCCGCATCCCGACGGGCCGACGACGGCGAGGATTTCATTGGCGCCGAGTTCGAAGGACACATCCGTGAGAACGTCGAGATCGCCGAAGCGATGCGAAACATGTTCGAGGACGAGGCGCGCCATCGGTCCGTCGTCAGTCCCTGACGAAGCGCCGGTCGAGAACCTGTTCGAGACCGAAGCCTTTGTCGACGAAACCCTGCGCCTGATACCATGCGATCTGATGCGCGACATTGGGCAGGTCGAGCTTCGCATCCGGCTCGACGTAGGCGAGCGTGGCGGCGACGGCGTCGGGCTTTTGCTGCGTGTAGCGCGAGATGATCTCGAGCAGCGGCGCGCGCTCGGCCTCGGGCGCCCCCTCCCGGTTCAGCTTGTCGTGGAACAATCTGCAGCCGCGTCGATAGGCGGAGAGAAAATCCGCGATGGCCTTTTCGTCCGAACGGAGTCTGGCGGACGCGAAAGCCGCGCCGATCTGCCAGGGCGCTTCGTCCGAGCCCCAGCCGAGCAAGCGCGCGGCGCCGGACGAAATCGCTCCGCTCGCGACGGTCGCGGGCAATACGGCGCCGTCGACCGCGCCGCCCTGCAGGGCCGAGACGATATTGCCCATGGATTGCAGCGGCGCGAAGGTCACCTCGGACAGCGGGAACTTGTATTTTTCCGCGACGAGGCCGCTGACGAAATGGAAGCTCGAGCCGACCTGCGTGATGCCGATCCGCTTGCCGCGAATGTCCTGCGGCTTCTTCATCGCGTCGCCGTTCGGCCTGGTCGTGGCGAGGAAGGCGTCGAGCGGAAAGCCCGGCACTTCGCGCGATTGGCCGGCGATGATCGAGAGCGCGCCCTTGCCGGCGAGGTTGAACAGGCCGGCGGTGAAGGCCGTGACGCCGATGTCGATGTCGCCGGACGCCGCCGCGACCGCGATCGGCTGCGCGGCGGCGAAGAAGACCAGTTCGACGTCGAGGCCGGCGTCCTTGAAGAAGCCGAGGTCCTGCGCGAGGAAGACCGCGCCGGAGGAGGAGAGGCGCAGGACGCCGACGCGCAGCTTGCGGGATTGCGCAATCGCGGCGCGAGACGTAACCGCGCAAGCGGCGCCCGCGACGAGAAGCTGGCGCCGGTCGAGCCGTGATGACGACATTGAAAACTCCTCCCGCGAGCCGCGGCGCTCACATCCCCAGATAGGCCTGCCGCACCCGGTCGTCGGCGAGCAGATCGGCGCCTGCGCCCGACAGCGTGACCGAACCGTTCTCCAGCACATAGGCATGTTTCGCGATCTCGAGCGAGGCGGCGACGTTCTGCTCGACCAGCAGGCAGGACAGGCCCCGCTTGTTGAGATCCAGGATCGTGTCGAGCACGGAATGGGCGAGCGCGGGGCTGAGCCCCAGCGACGGTTCGTCGAACATCACGAGATCGGGTTCGCCCATCAGGCAGCGCGCGATCGCGAGCATCTGCTGTTCGCCGCCGCTCAACGTGCCGGCCGCCTGCGCCAGCCGTTCGCGCAACCGCGGGAACAGGTCGAGCATCCGCTCCAGATTCTCGTTTTTTCGCGCGCGGGAGCGCGGCAGCAGGCCGCCCATCAGCAGGTTTTCGCGCACCGTGAGCGTCGGGAAGACCTGGCGCCCCTCCGCCACTTGGCCGACGCCGAGATTGCAGACCCGATGGCTGTCGAGCCCGGTGATGTCGGCGCCCCTGTAGGACACGCGTCCGGCGGCGGGCTTCAACATGCCGGCGATAGCGCGGATCAGCGAGGTCTTGCCCGCGCCGTTCGCGCCGACGATGGCGACGATCTCGCCTTCGGGCACGTCGAGACTGACGCCCGAGAGCGCCTGCGCGTCCCCGTAGAAGAGATCGAGGCCTTCGACGCTCAGCATCAGTGCGCCGCCTTCATGCCGAGGTAGGATTCGATGACGTGCGGATCCTTCGTCACCTGCTGCGGGGCGCCTTCCGCGATGCTCGCGCCGTGATGCAGCACATGCACGCGGTCGGCGAGCGCCATGACGGCGCGCATCACATGCTCGATCATGACGATGGTGAGCCTGTCATGACGGTTGATGTCGCGCAGCACGCCGACCATGCGGTCGGTCTCCGTCGGCCGAAGTCCCGCCATGACTTCGTCGAGCAGGATGATGCGCGGCTTGGTCGCCAGCGCGCGGGCGACCTCGAGCCGCTTGCGGTCGGGCAGCGTCAGCGCGCCGGCCTTCTGCGCGCGCTTGTCGAACAGGTCGAGCTTGCGCAGGATTTCGTCGGCCTCGCCGCGCGCCTGCGCCATGTCGGGCGCGCGCAGCATGGCGCCGATCGCCACATTGTCGCGCACCGTCAGGTCGGGAAAGGGCTTGACGATCTGGAAGGTGCGCGCGATGCCGGCCGCGCAGATCTTTTCCGGCTCCCGGCCGTCGATGCGCGCGCCGGCATATTTGATTTCGCCCTCGTCCGGCGCGAACACGCCGGCGATGAGGTTGAACAGCGTCGTCTTGCCGGCGCCGTTCGGGCCGATGATCGCGAATATCTCGCCGTCCTCCACCGACAGCGAGACGCTGTCGATTGCGGTCAGCCCGCGAAAGCGTTTCACGACGTCGACGATCTCCAGCAGCGCGCTCATGGCTCGCGCGCCTCGAGGCCGAGCTTGCGCGCAAGCCAGGGCCACAGCCCGTTGGGCGTCGCGCCGATGATCGCCATCAGCATCAGGCCGTAGACCAGCGCCTTGATGCCGGGCGCGTTGAGGCCGAGCGCGCGCAGGCCGTCGGTCAGGGCCGATCCCAGCGGCACGAGCAGGAAGGCGCCGATGAAGGGGCCCATCAGCGTGCCGAGACCGCCGACGATCGGCGCCAGGATCATGTCGATCGACTTCGACGTGTCGAGGACCTGCGCGGGGAAGAGATTGTTCGTCCAGAATGCGATGTAGACGCCGCCGACCGCCGTCATGGCGGCGGAGATGAACAGGGCGAGGAAGCGCGTGCGGTTGATGTCGACGCCGAGCGCGCAGGCGGCCTGCGGGTCCTCCCGGATCGCGAGAAAGGCGTATCCCAGCTTGGAGGCGCGCAGGACCGCCGTGATCGCGAGCGCGGCGACCGCCATCGCGAGCGCGAGATAGTAGAAGAAGAACGGGCCGCCGCGCAGGTTCCACCATTGGTCGGCGAGCGCCGCGTTCACCGGCAGAAAGAAGCCGGCCGCGCCGCCGACGAAGGACCAATTGTCGAAGCCGATGCGCGCGATCTCCGCGAAGGCGATGGTGAGCAGCGAGAAATAGACGCCCTCGATGCGGAAGCGGAAACCGAGCCAGCCGATGACGGCGGCCGCCGCGACCCCGAGAGCGGCGGCGACGAAGACGCTCGCCCAGGGGCCGATCCCGTAGTTGACGAACAGAACGGCGGAGGCGTAGGCGCCTATGCCGAGATAGAGCGCGTGGCCGAGCGACAGCAGGCCGCAATAGCCCATCAATATGTTCCAGGCCTGGCCGAGATAGGCGCCCAGCAGCGACAGCAGGATGATCGACAGCGTGTAGCGGTCGACGACGAAGGGCGCGACGAGCAGGGCCACGCCGCAGGCCATGAGCGCGACCGTGCTGCGCGGCGTGAGAAAGGACAGGGCGGCCTTCACGATTCGGCCTTTCCGAACAGGCCCTGCGGCCGCAGCGCCAGCACGAGCACCAGCAGGGCGAACGAGACCATGCTCTTGATCGCCGGCGAGACGACGAGGCTCGCCACCGCTTCCGCCACGCCGATCAGAAGGCCGCCGGCGAGCGCGCCGGTCATCGAGCCGAGCCCGCCGACGATGACGATGGTGAAGGCGAGCAGCGTCAGCGAGGGCGCGAGCATCGGCGTCATGTCGGTCAGCGCCATCATGATCGCGCCGGCCGCGCCGACGCAGGCGAGGCCGAGGCCGAAGGTGATGGCGTAGAGGCGCTTGACGTCGAGGCCGACGACGGCGGCGCCGGTCAGGTTGTCGGCGGCGGCGCGGATCGCCGTGCCGGTCGGCGTCAGGCGGAAGAAAGCGAAAAGGGCGGCGGTCGCGACGAGCGCGGCGGCTGCGCCATAGACGCGGACCTTGTCGATCAGTACGCCGCCGAGCGTGTAGGAATCGAAGGAATAGGGCAAGTCGACATGCTTCGATTCAGGCCCGAAGACGAGCAGCAGGCCGTTGGTGACGACCAGCGCCACGCCGACCAGAAGGATGAACTGCTCGTGCTGCGGGCGCGTGACGAAAGGCTGCACCATGCCGCGCTGCATCGCGTAGCCCAGCACGAAAAAGGCGACGGCGAGCGGCAGGCTGGCGATGATCGGATCGACCCCCGCGAGCCCGAACAGGACGAAGGCGCAGTACATCGCGAGCACGGCGAATTCGCCATGCGCGAAATTGACGACGCGCACGACGCCGAAGATCACGGACAGGCCGAGCGCCATCAGGCCGTAGACGAGGCCGGACAGCACGCCCTGGATCAGGACTTCGACATAGAGGGACAGGGACATCGGGGAGTCGCGTAAAACGCCGCCGCCCCGCGCGGCACGCGGGACGGCTCGTTTCGGCTTGTCGTTACTTGCGGCCCTGCCAGGCCGGGAAGGGCAGGATCGGCTTGGCGACGGCGACGTCGGCCGGATAGACGACGGTCGGCTTCTGGCCGATGTTCTGGATCGAGGCCGAACCGATGTTGGGATTGTCGCCCTTCTCGTTGAACACGATCGGGCCGCCGATCATCACGTGATCCTTGATGTTGGTCGCCTTGATCGCCTTCATCAGCGTCTCGCCGTCGCCCGAACCCGCCCGCTTGAACGCGTCGGCGGCGATCAGCAGCGCCTCGAAGGTGAAGCCGGCGTTGAAGCCGTCGAGGTCGAAACGGTTCTTCGGATTGGTCGCCTTGAACGAGGCTTCAAGCGCCTGCGTCATCTGCGACTTCACGTTGAACCACGGCAGGTTGTAGATGAAGCCGTCGGCGTAGGGGCCGACCGCGTCGAAGAACTCCTGGTCGTAGAGGCCGGGCGAGCCGGGCGACATGATCGCCTTGGGCTGGAACTTCTGGCGCACCATGTCGCGCGTCAGCTTGATGGCGTCGCCGGCGCGGGTGACGATCAGCAGCAGGTCCGGGTTGATGCCGCGCACCTTCGTCACCTCGACGGAGAGGTCCTGCGCCTTCGGGTCGTAGGCGATGCTCTCGACGATCTTGAACGGCATGTTCAGCGTCGGGAATATCTTCTCCATCGCCTGGCCTTGCGCCGTGCCGAACGTGTCGTTCGAGTGCATGAACACGGCGGTCTTGAACTCCATGTTCGCCGCCTTGGAGACTTCCGCGACGAGCTTCAGGCCGTTCGTGACGAGGCCCGGGCCCGTCATGAAATTGCGCACGAGGAACTGGTAGCCCTGCGAGGTCAGCTGCGGCGCGGAGGCGACGTTGCAGACGAGCGGCACCTTGCGCTGCTCGCAGACCTGCGCGATGGCGATCGTATTGCCGGATTCGAAGGCGCCGATGACGCATTGCGCGCCGTCGTTGATCGCCTTCTCGGCCTGCGTGCGCGAGACGTCGTTCGAGGATTCCGTATCGATGTGCACGATCTCGATGTTGTAACCGAGGTCGGACAGCACCTTGGGCGTGGCCAGCGCGCCGCGATAGCAGCTTTGGCCGGCTTGGGCGAAGAAGCCTGAGCGCGGCAGCATGAGAGCGATCTTCAGCGACTTCGCCTGGGCGCGGACGACGGCGGGCGCCGCAATAGTCGCGCTCGCGCCGGCCAGCAGGCTGCGGCGGTCGATCATCCATCCGGTCTTCGCGGTCATTTTCTTGCTCCCGGGTCCTGCGCGGCCCTCGGGGCGGCGCCAAAACAGCCGCGCTGGCGGCGCGGGAACCATACAGACCGCGACAATGGGCGCAAGTCCGGAGCGCAAGCATTCGGGCGCATGCGAAAGGTGCGCGCGCTGCGGCGCGCCGTCAGGACATGGGATCGTCGATCAGCGGGTCGGGCTTGGCGATCTCGGTCAGCCGCGCCGTGTCCGAGATCGTGATCTCGCGCCCGTGCGCCTCGACGCCGTGCGCGCCGAGCGCGGCGAAGGTGCGCGAGAGATTTTCGGGCGTCGTGCCGATATGGGCGGCGAGCTTGCGCTTGTCGAAGGGCAGGCGAAGCCGGCCGCCGGCGCCGGCATGCTCCATTTCGCGCAGGAGCCAGTTGGCCAGACGCTCGATGGTCGGGCGGAACTTGCGGTCCTTCAATTCCTTCAGGACGCGCCTGTAGGCCATGGCCAGTTCTAGCACGATGGCGCGGGCGAAGGCCGAATCCGCCTCGATCGCCGCGCGCACGGTGTCGGCCGGTATCATCAGCACGCGCGAGGCGCTGAGCGTGCGGGCGGAGTTCAGATAGAGCGAGTCGCGCGCGACCGCGGCGAGGATGAAGGTCGAATAGGGCCGCAGCAGCGAGAAGCCGAGTTCGTCGTCGTCGCGTTCTGAGTAGAGCTCGACCAGGCCTTCCACCACGACATGCAGGAAGTCCGGCCGGTCGCCCTCGCGGATCAGTTCGACATGGGCCGGAAAGCGCTGGAGCATGGCGCCGGCGACGAGTTCGTCGAAACGCGCCGGGTCCATGCCGCGAAACAGCGGCAGCGTCTGGACGTGATCGATATCGGCCGGCCGCACGCGAACTTATCCTTCTGCCGCTTCCTTTTCCATGTCGCGCGTGGACAGGTCTTCGGATGTCATATTCGAATAGACGCGCGCCATTTCGCGCATAAGGAACTGCGCCGGCACATCGTGAAACACGCCGTGATCCTGGACATATTGCATGAAGGCGCGACCGGCCCCGTCGAAGGGGTGGAGCAGGGCGTCGTCGTGGCCGTCGAAGTCGAGCGGCTTCACGCCGAGCTTCTCGCAGAGCGAGGCGTTGAACGTCGGCGTCGCCTTGCGCCAGGCACCGTCGACATGGACATGCGTGAACCCGTGCCAGGTGAACAGGTCCGTGCCCATGCTTTCGCGCAGCTTGTCGGTCGTCAGATGGTTGCGCACATCCGCGAAGCCCACCCGCGCCGGAATGCCGTGCGCGCGGCAGACCGCGGCGTAGAGCGCAGCCTTGCCGACGCAATAGCCGTTGCCGGCGGCCAGCACGCTGGAGGCGCGGAACGTCTCGGGCGACCGCATGTCCGAATAGGGGTTGTAGCGGATGCCGTCGCGCACCGCCTTGTAGAGCGCGCCAGCCTTTTCCCGGTCGCTGGCCTCGGCGGGGGCGCTACGGCGCGCGAAGGCGACAACGGCGGGATGCTCGCTGTCGATATAATCGCCGGGGTCGAGAAACAGCCGGCGCTCGGAATCGTGAAGAATGTCGGTCATGCCGCAATCTAGCAACGGCGCGCCTGCAATGACAAATCGCGCAATTCAGTAGTCGACCCGCATCAGGAACAAGCCGTCCGCCGGCGCGACCGCGCCGCAGCGCGCGCGATCGCGGGCGTCGAGCGCGGCCTTCAGGTCGCCCGCCCGCCATTTGCCCGAACCGACATGCTCCAGCGAGCCGACCATGGAGCGCACCTGCCGGTGGAGGAACGACAGCGCCGAGGCGCGGATTTCGATCATGTCCCCGTCGCGCGCAACGTCGAGGCGGTCCAGCGTGCGCAGCGGCGAGTTCGCCTGGCATTCGGCGGCGCGGAAGGTGGTGAAATCGTGCCGGCCGACCAGTTCTTGCGCGGCTTCGCGCATGGCGGCGGCGTCGAGCGTTCGCGCGACGTGCCACACGTAGCCGCGCTCGTGCGTCGGCGGCGCGCGGCGGTTGAGGATGCGATAGAGGTAGTGGCGCTTCGTCGCCGAAAAGCGCGCCTCGAAATCCGCGCCGACCTGCTCGGCCAGAACGACCGCAACCGGAAACAGCCGCAGATGCGCGTTCAGCGCATCGCGCAGCCGGTCGCCGCGCCAGTCGCGGGCGAGATCGACATGAACCACCTGTCCTCTGGCGTGGACGCCGGCGTCGGTGCGGCCGGCGGCCTGGATCGGCGCGGCTGCGCCCGTGAGGCCGGCGATGGCGCTTTCCACTGCCTCCTGCACGGAAAGTCCGTTGGCCTGTCGCTGCCAGCCGACGAAAGGGCGGCCGTCGTATTCGAGGGTGAGCTTGTAGCGCGGCATCAGCCGAGCCGCGCGCCCGGCGCCAGCCGCGCGCCGCGGGCGAATTCGGCGAAGGACATGGCCGCCTTGCCGCCGCGCTGGACCTGCATGAGTTCGATCGCGCCCTCGCCGCAGGCGATCGCGCCCTCGCCGATCGCCGTTCCCGGCGCGCCGGAGCCGGTTGCGATGCGCGTGCGAAGAACCTTCACCCGCTCCGGCCCCCTGCCGAGATCCGCCTCGAACCAGGCGCCGGGGAAGGGCGACAGGCCCCGCGCGAGATTGTGGACCTCGCGGGCGGATTTCGAGAAATCGAGCCGCGCCTCGGCCTTGTCGATCTTGGCGGCGTAAGTGACGCCGTCGTCGGCCTGCGGGCGGAAGGCGAGCGAGCCGCGCGAAATCGCGGCCAGCGCGCGCGCCATCAGATCGGCGCCGACCTTCATCAGCGCATCGTGCAATTCGCCCGCCGTCATGTCGGGACCGATGGCGACCTTTTCCGCCATGCCGACGGGGCCGGTGTCGAGACCCTCGTCCATCCGCATGACCATGACGCCGGTCTCCGCGTCGCCCGCCATGATCGCGCGCTGGATCGGCGCGGCGCCGCGCCAGCGCGGCAGGAGCGAGGCATGCAGGTTGAAGCAGCCGAGTCTCGGCGCGTCGAGGATCGGCTTCGGCAGGATCAGCCCGTAGGCGACGACGACGGCGCAATCCGCTTCGAGCGCGGCGAAGGCCGCCTGTTCTTCGGCGTTGCGCAGGCTTTTCGGCGTCCGCACGGGGATGCCGAAACGCTCGGCTACCTTGTGGACGGGCGAGGGCCGCAGCTCCATGCCGCGGCCTGCCGGCTGCGGCGCGCGCGTATAGACGCAGCAGACCTCGTGCCCCTGGCCGATGATTTCGGTGAGAACCGGAACGGAAAAATCCGGCGTGCCCATGAAGACGACGCGCATCGGCGTCGCCTCACAGCTCGCGGGAATCGTGGGCGGGATGGCCGGGCTCGTTGGCGGCGCGGCGCGCGATCTTCTCGTATTTCTTCCAGACGCGCTCGCGCTTCAGGCGCGACAGATGATCGATGAACAGCACGCCGTTGAGATGGTCGATCTCGTGCTGGAGCGCGGTGGCGAGCAGGCCCTCGGCCTCGATCTCGTTCTCGCGGCCCTCGCGGTCGAGATAGCGCGCCTTCACGCGTGAGGGCCGCTCCACGTCCTCGTAATATTCGGGGATCGACAGGCAGCCTTCCTGATAGACGCGCTTTTCCTCGGACGACCAGACGATCTCCGGATTGACGAAGCAGATGGGGCGGGCGTCCTCGCCTTCCTTCGCCGTGTCGATCACCACGACGCGCCTTGGGATCGCGATCTGGATCGCCGCAAGGCCGATGCCGGGCGCGTCGTACATGGTCTCGAGCATGTCGTCCATCAGCCGCCTGACCTCGTCGTCCACGCGCTCGACGGGCTGGGAGACGAGACGAAGTCGGTTGTCCGGGATGCAGATGATGGGGCGGATAGACATGCCGCTCCAATAAGCGCGGCGGCAGGCGGGGTCAAATAGCGCAGGGCGCGCGCGGCGCAGGAACGCAATCCCGCCGGCCGCGTTGCTCACCCACGCCGTGTTTCGCGCCGGCAGACCCCATGAGGAGCCGGCGTCTTGACAACCCGCGATCGGAGATCGCGGGAGCGATCCCTCACGGACGTCTTCAGGAGGACCCGATGAAAAATGCTCTCTACGCTTCCGTCGCCATCGCGTGTCTCGCTTTCGCTGTTCCGGCCGGCGCGCAGCAGCCCGCGCGCGAGCCTGCCGGCCGCGCCGCTCCCTCCGAAACCAGGAACCCGGATGCGATGAAGCCGGATGCGGCGCCTGCGCGCGGCGGCGCGGCGCAAAGGCCGGCGCGGCCGGAAGAAGGCAATGCGGCGCAGATGCGCGGCGAGAAGGCCGGCGAGGCGAGAGACGCGGAGCCCGGCAAGGCCGAGCAACGGCCCGATCGCGCCGGCGCGGAGGCCCCGAAGGCCGCGCAGAAGCCGGGCCCGAGGGACGACGCCAAGTCGGACCACGGACGGGACGCCGGCGAGTCCGCGCCGCAGGGTAGGGCGGACCGCGCGAAGGGCGGTCGGGGCGACGACGGCGCGCAACCGGACAAGGCGGTCCGGGAAGACCGCGGCAAGCCCGGCCAGGAACGGGAGAACCCGCGCGCCGGCCGCGACGACAAGACCCGGACCGGGGAGCGCGCGGCGGGCGAGCGCCGCGACCTCGACGACGGCCAGCGTTCGCGGCTCTCGGCCTATTTCGAGCGTCACAAGGGGCCGCGCGTCAACCGCGTCGACTTCAGCGTCCAGGTGGGCGTCCGCATCCCGGCGCGGGTGCGCGTCGCGCCGCTGCCGAGGGAGATCGTGGCGATCGTCCCGGAATATCGCGGCTACGACTATGTCATCATCGAGGACGAGATCGTCATCCTTCGGCCGCGCACCCGCGAGATCGTCACCATCATCCCCGCCTCGGCGACGTCGTCGGCGCGGGGCGCGAAACTCGACCCGTGCGGCGACCGCTCCTGACCTCCTTGGAGAGCCCGAAAAACGCAAGGTCGGCCATGGCCACTGGCTAAGAGGCCGACTTTGCAATACATCCGAAGCGCGTCCGACGGTTCACACGTCGTCAATGGCCGGCGACGACTATATATTGCCGGTTTGTGGCCGGCGCCTGGCCGGACGAGCTGGAAGTAGAATGGGCATCGAAACGCTGCTGGGAGGGGTTTCCCGCGATCAGATAGCCACCGAACGGGCGATTGCCGAGTTTCGCGCGGGCCGACCGGTCGTGATCGAGACGCCGGCCGAGACGCTGCTTGTCGCGCCGGTCGAAGGCCTGGACGGGGCCGCGGTCGCCGCCCTCGCCGGTCTGGCGGGCGGGCGGGCGCGCCTCGTGCTGGCGGGCCCGCGCCTGCACAGGCTCGGAGCGCCCGACCGGGTGGCCGCCGCTCTCGCCCTGCCGAAGCCGGAGCTTGCGGAGATCGGCCGGCTGGCGATCGACGACCGGGCGACGCTGGACGCTCCGCTCCTGCCGATTTCGCGACCCGAGGAAATGGGATTGCGGCTCGCCCATCTCGCCGCCCTTCTGCCGGCGCTGGTAGTCGTGCCGCTCGCGGCAGGCGCGCTCGCCGAGGCGCCGGTCGCGCGCGTGGCGGCCGCGGCCGTCGCCGCCTATCCGGCGCGGCGCAACGCGCAGCTTCACATCGTCTCCCGCGCGAAAGTGCCGCTCGAGGGCGCGCCCCAGTCGGAATTCGTCATTTTCCGTGGCGGCGAGGGCCTGCGCGACCAGGCCGCGGTCATCGTCGGCCAGCCGGATTTCGGCAAGCCTGTGGCGGTGCGCCTGCATTCGGCCTGCCTGACCGGTGATCTTTTCGGCTCGCTGAAATGCGATTGCGGCGACCAGCTGCGCATGACCGCCCGCTCGATGGCCGAAAGCGGCGGCGGCGTAATCCTCTATCTCGACCAGGAAGGCCGCGGGAACGGGCTCGCGAGCAAGATCAAGGCCTATCGGCTGCAGGCGGAGGGCTTCGACACCTACGACGCCGACGAAGTGCTCGGCTTCGACCATGACCAGCGCGGCTTCGGTTTCGCCGCCGACATGCTGAAGCAGCTCGGCGTCGCCAAGGTGAAGATATTCACCAACAATCCCAACAAGATCGCCGCGCTCGAGGCGGCGGGGCTCGAGGTCGTCGCGCAGGAGCGCGTGATCGGGCGGCCCACGCCGCAGAATATCGGCTATCTCGCCGCCAAGCGCGACCGCGCCGGCCATTCCATCGATGCCGAACTCCACCCGCCGCTCGTCTGACGAGGCGGACGGCAGGCGCGGCGGCTACCTCTTCGCCGGCCTCGTCTTCGCGCTGGTCTGGCTGTTCCTGAGCTGGCCCTGGCTGTCCGGGGGCGTGACGATCCCCTGGGACGCCAAGGCGCATTTCTATTCGCATTTCGCCTTCCTCGCCCGCTCGCTGGCGGCGGGGCAGAGCCCGTTCTGGACCCCCCACATCTTCGACGGCTGGCCGCAGATCGCCGATCCGCAATCCCTGATCTTCGCCCCGCTTTACCTGGCGGCGGCCTTCCTCGGCCCGTCGCCCCCGTTCCAGCTTGCCGACGGCGTCCTGTTCGGCACGCTCGCGCTCGGCGCGCTCGGCGTCTTTCTCTACGCGCGCGACCGCGGCTGGCGGGCGGAGGGCGCGCTGGTCGCGGCGGTCGCCTTCGCTTTCGGCGGTTCGGCGGCGTGGCGGCTGCAGCATGTCGGCCAGGTCATGAGCCTTGCCTGGTTTCCCCTGGCGCTGTTTGCGCTGTCGCGCGCGCTCGATCGGCGCTCCGCGTTCTGGGGCGCCGCCGCCGGCCTGTTCGCCGCCTTCATGGTCGCCGGGCGCGACCAGATCGCCTGGCTGCAGACGCTCGTTCTCGTCGGCTTCGTCGCGCAGCGCGCGTTTGGCGGCGCCGGCTTTCGCGCGAATGCGCGGCTGTTCGTTCCGCCGCTGGCGGCGGGCGCCGTCGTCGGCCTAGTCGTCGCCGGCGTTCCGGTCGTCCTGTCGGCGCTGCTGGCGGCGAGCTCCAACCGGCCCGAGATCGTCTTCAGCGAGGTGGTGAAGGGCTCTCTGCATCCGGCGTCGCTGCTCACGATCGTCGCGCCCGATCTCTACGCCGTCGCGGGGCCGCTCGCCTATTTCTGGGGCCCGCCCTCGACCGCCTGGGGCGACACCGACCTGTTCCTGGCGCGCAACATGGGCGAGGTCTATTTCGGAGCGCTGGCGCTGGCCGCCGTGATCGGCGCCGGCCTGCCGCTGCGCCGTGGCGACGGCGACGCCCGCTATTTCACGATCGTCGCTGTCCTGCTCGGCCTCTACGCAGTCGGGCGCTACACGCCGGCCTTCGATCTCTTCTTCCATCTGCCGGGCGCCGACCTGTGGCGGCGGCCCGCGGACGCCACGTTTCCGCTCTGCGCCCTGCTCGCCTTTCTCGCCGGATACGGCGTGCACCGTCTCGCGGCAGGCGAAGTCGTATGGCGGCCGACGCTGGTCGCGCTGGCGGTTCTCGCGCTGATCGCCGGGGGCGTCGCCGTCGCGCTGTCGAAAGGCAGGCTGGCGCAGGCGGCTGCGCCGCTGCTGCTCGCCTGGGTCACGTTCGCGCTGGCGATCGCGGCGCTCGAGTGGATCGCGCGCAACGGGCGCGCCCGGCCCTATGTCGCGATCGCGCTGGTCGGCCTGTTTTGCGCGGTCGATCTGCGCATCGGCAACGGACCGAACGAGTCGACCGCCGCGCCGCCCGCGAATTTCGATTTCCTGAAGCAGGATACGCGCAATACGACCATCCTGATGTTGCGCGAAAAGCTCGCTGCGACGAACGGCGCAGATCGGCGCGACCGGATAGAACTGGCCGGCCTCGGTTTCGACTGGCCGAACGCCTCGCTCGCACAAGGCTTCGACCACGACCTCGGCTACAATCCGCTGCGGCTCGCGCTGTTTGAAGATTTCACCGGCGCCGGCGACACGGTCGGGCTGCCGGAGCAGCGCGTCTTCTCGAAAGCCTTTCCCTCCTATCGCTCGATCGCGGCAGACCTGACGGGGCTGCGCTACATTGCGACAGGCGCGCCGATCGAAGAGATCGATCCGACGCTGAAGCCCGGCGACCTGAATTTTGTCGCGCGCACGGCGGACGCCTGGATTTACGAAAATCCGCGCGCCATGCCGCGCGTCTTCTTGGCGACGCAGGCGCTCCCGGCCGATTTCGACGCGATCGTGAAGACCGGGATCTGGCCGCAGGTCGATTATCGCTCCACGGTCCTGCTTTCGTCGGGCGGCGACCAAACGTCGCGGCGGCCGGGAACGGCCCGGATCGCGCGCTACGCCAACACCCAGATCTCCGTCGACGTCGAGGCGCCCGACGGCGGCTGGCTGGTGCTGACCGACATCTGGCACCCCTGGTGGGAAGCCGCTCTGGACGGGGCCGCCACGCCGGTCGAGCGGGCGGACGTCGTCTTCCGCGCCGTGCGCGTGCCGCCGGGCCGGCACAGGATCGATTTCGGCTTTTCGCCGTTTACCTCGCTGTGGCGTCAGACTGTCGGCGGGGTTGCGAAGCTTTTCCGCACTCCCTAAATCGCCACAGGCCATTCGGCGCGTCGCCATGCCTTCGCCGGCTTTGTTCGACCATCTGCGTGAGGCATGAGAGAGGACTACGACGCCATAGCCGAGAAGACGATCGGCGCGAGCGGCGAAAGCGCTGCGGCCGGCGAACGTCCGTTCAGCGAGCGACGCGCGCTCATCGAGGAGCGCAGGCGCTTGTTTGACCGCAAGAGCCTCGGCCGGACGATCGGCGCGGTCCTGTCGGTCGGAATCTTCGCCCTATCGGTCTTCGTGCTGGCCCGCGTCGTGGCGACGCTCGATATCGGCGCGCTGCGCGCCGCGATCGCCGCGACCAGCGCCGAGCAGATCGCGGCCGCCTGCCTCTTGTCCTGCGTGTCCTATCTCGCGCTGACGGGATACGACGCGCTGGCGTTGCGCCAGATCGGCGCGCAGGTTCCCTATCGCATCACCGCGCTCGGCTCGTTCACCAGCTACGCCATCTCGTTCACGCTCGGGTTTCCGCTGATCACCGGCGGCGCGGTGCGCTACTGGATCTATTCGCGGGCCGGTCTCTCGGCCGGCAAGGTGGCGAGCCTGACGGTCGTCGCCGGCGTCACCTTCTGGCTCGGCATGGCCTTCGTCGCCGGCGTCAGCCTCGTGGCGCGCGCCGAGGCCCTGTCGTGGATCGACAACCTGCCCTGGCGAATGAACGCGGCGATCGGGGGCGGCGTACTGGTCGCGATCGCGGCCTATGTCGGCTGGGTCGCCGTCGCGCCGCGGCGCGTTCGCGTGCAGGGCTTCCGCCTGCGTCTGCCCGGCCCGCTCGTCACGCTCGGCCAGATGACGCTCGGCGTCATCGATCTCTGCGCGGCGGCGGGCGTGCTCTACGTTCTCCTGCCGGACAAGACGCCGATCGATTTTCCGAGCTTCGCGGCGACCTACGTGCTCGGCTGCATTTTGGGCATCGCGAGCCATGCGCCCGGCGGCATCGGCGTGTTCGAGGCGACGATGCTGAAATTCGTGCCGGCGCCGAGCGCCGCCTCGATGCTGGCCTCGCTGCTGCTGTTCCGCATCATCTACTATCTCGCGCCCTTCGTGTTCGCTCTGGCGTTGCTCGGCGCGAACGAAGGCTTGCGGCGCTGGAACGCGCTGCGCCGGGCGATCGAATCCGGGCAGAACGACGAGGACTGACGCCGCGCCCGCATTTCGTCGGCCACAGAAGGCGCGTCACTCCTCCTCGCCGCCGTCCCCCAGGAACGACGAAGCCGACAAGACGATCTGGCGGTCGACCTCGCCGACCTTCTTGGGATCCTTGTCGGCGTAAGGCATGACGTCGAGCAGGTAGCGCATGGTTTCCAGCCGCGTGCGGCGCTTGTCGTTGGCGCGCACGACCGTCCACGGCGCGGCCGCGCTGTCGGAGCGCGCAAGGGTCAGTTCGATGGCGCGGGAAAAATCATCCCATTTGTCGAGCGCCTGGTAGTCGAGCTGCGACAGCTTCCAGCGTTTCAGCGGGTCGTGGTGGCGCGCGTGGAGGCGCTTCATCTGCATCTCGCGCCCGATGGTCAGGAAGAATTTCACGATGCGAATGCCGTCGCGCGCCAGCATGTCCTCGAATTCGGGCGCCCGGTCGAGAAAGGTCCGCGCCTGCTCTTCCGTCGCGAAGCCGAACACGGGCTCGACGATGGCGCGATTGTACCAGGAGCGGTCGAAGACGACGATCTCGCCCCTGGCGGGCATGTGCGGCACGTAGCGCTGGAAGTACCATTCGTCGGCCTCGCGCGGCGTCGGCTTGGACAGGGCGACGACGCGCGCCTTGCGCGGGTTGAGATGCTGGGTCAGCCGCGCGATCGCGCCGCCCTTGCCGGCGGCGTCGCGGCCTTCGAACACGACGACGATGCGTTCGCCCTTCTCCTCGACCCAGTCGAGCAGCTTCAGGAGTTCGATCTGCAGACGACGCAATTCCCGCGCATAGGGCTTGCGCTTCAGTTTGCTGTCGTAGGGGTAGCCGCCCGAGGGCAGGGCGGCCTTGTCGATCTCCTTCGGAAGATCGGGCGCTTCGATCGCAAAGGCCTTCACGGCCCCTGCGGCCTTCGTTCGCTGGTTCGCTTTCCCGTCGCTCATGATCTAAGAGCTTATGCGAAAGGATCGCGCGCGCAAATCATGGCCGAAGCATCGAGAAACCTCGCGAGGGAGACGGTCGAGGCGCTCGTGAACGCCCTGCCTGATCCGGTCTTCGTCGTCGGGCGGGACATGCGCGTGACGGCCGTGAACGCGGCCGCGGGCAAGCTGCTGCCCGCCCTGCGGAAAAACGATCAGCTCGTACGCGGCCTGCGCGCGCCCGACGTGCTCGACGCCGTGGCGCGCGTATTCAAGACCGGCCAGACCCAGTCGGCGGTGTGGCTCGACCGTTTCCCGATCGAGCGCCACTACGACATCCATCTGGCGCCCGCGCACTTGTTCGCCGATCCCGCCTGCGTGGTCACCCTGCACGACGTGACGGAAAGCCGGCGCATCGAACGGATGCGCTCCGATTTCGTCGCCAACGCCAGCCACGAATTGCGCACGCCGCTCGCCTCGGTGCTTGGCTTCATCGAGACGCTGCAGGGCCCGGCGAAAGACGACGTCGTCGCGCGCGAGAAATTTCTGGGCATCATGGCCGATCAGGCGCGGCGCATGGCCCGCCTCGTCGGCGATCTTCTGTCGCTGTCGCGGATCGAGCAGAACCTGCACATCCGTCCGAATACGGCCGTCGACATGCGGGCGATCGTGGCGCAGATCGTCGACGGCCTGCGCGCGCTCGCGCAGGAAAGCGGCGTCGACGTTCGCTTCGCGCCGGGCGATCCCGTCGCCGTGCTCGGCGATCGCGACGAATTGCTGCGGCTCGCGGAAAATCTGATCGAGAACGCGATCAAATACGGCGCGCCGACGCCGGTCGACGTGAGCGTGGCGGCCAGGGACGGGCAGGGCGTGCTGACGGTGCGCGACCACGGGCCGGGCATCGCGGCCGAACATCTGCCGCGCCTCACCGAACGCTTCTACCGGGTCGACACGACGGCGAGCCGCGCCAAGGGCGGAACGGGGCTCGGGCTGGCGCTGGTCAAGCACGTCGTCGCGCGCCATCGCGGCCGGCTGTCGATCGAATCCGAGCCCGGCAAGGGCGCGACCTTCGCGGTCTCGCTGCCGCTCGCGGGTCAGCAGGAAAGCTGAGGCCGCGCGCGAACCGGCCAAAAAGAAAGCGGGCCGACGGGCCCGCCTGCTCGTTCGTTCTTGCGGTCGATCAGCGGATCCGCGCGCGGCGGCGGTCCTGCGCCGGCTGATAGGCGACGCGCGCGTGATACTTGCAATAGGGGCCTTCGCCGATCGGCGAGTCCGCGCCGCAATAGCGGAAGTCGGGCGAGGCCGGATCGCCGAGCGGCCAGCGGCACATGGACTCGCGCAGTTCCATGATCGTCACGCGCTCGGACATGGGAATGACGACTTCTTCCAGCTGCGCCCTGGGCTGCGGCTGGGCCTCGACCACGCGCGGGGTGAGCGCGAAGGCGAGATTGCCGCGCATGATCGGGGCGTGCGCCCGCGGCGTCGGCGAGGGCGTACGGATCGGCTTGGTCGCGCGCGGGCGCGGCGCCGTCTGGGTCGGCGCCTTGGCGCGGCCGCTCAGGCCCAGCCGATGCACCTTGCCGATGACCGCATTCCTGGTGATGCCGTTGGACAATTCCGACGCGATCTGGCTGGCGCTCAATCCTTCCAGCCAGAGTTTGCGCAGAAGCTCCACGCGCTCGTCAGTCCAGGACATGAAGTCCTCCTTGAATTCCTGGGTCCGCAATATCAGTCCGAGAGACCAAGCGCCTGATCCGGAATCGGAATCGGTCACGCGCGCCGCGAATAACGGCGTGGTTGGACGCATCGCACTCTCAGAAGGTCCGCCGCACGAGATGTCGTAGTCGACGAAGGGGACGCTACACTAGCGGTTGAATCCCGCGCAAGAGTCCCACGCCACATCGCGATGTTTTCAACAGGAGATGGCGGGATTGAGTCCGGCGACGCCCGAACGCGCGGGATTTGACCTGGGGCGCCCGCAAAAGTATTATCGCGCTTTGCTGCCGCCCGAAGGGGCGGCAGTTTGCGTTACAGCGCCGGTCTGGCGCGGCGGCGTCAGGCGTCGCGGCGCGGTTCAGGAACATTCGAAAGGCTTCGCCCTTCAGGGAGAACGAAAGAAGGAGATCGAGACAGTGACTTCCGCCCTCATTCCGACCTACGCGCGCGCCGACCTCGCTTTCGAGCGGGGCGAAGGCTCCTGGCTCGTGTCGGTCAAGGGCGAGCGATATCTCGATTTCGGCGCCGGCATCGCCGTCGCCTCGCTCGGCTACAGCAATCCCCAACTGATCGAGGCGCTGACGCAGCAGGCCGGCAAGCTCTGGCACACGTCCAACCTCTATCAGATTCCCGAGGGCGAGCGGCTGGCGCGGCGTCTGGTCGACGCTTCCTTCGCGGACATGGCCTTCTTCACCAATTCCGGCGCCGAGGCGCTCGAATTCGCGGTGAAGACCGCGCGCAAGTATCACGCCTCGGAAGGCCACCCCGAACGCTTCCACATCGTCACCTTCGAAGGCGCCTTCCACGGCCGCACGATCGCGATGATCGCGGCCGGCGGCAATCCGAAATACATCGAGGGCTTCGGCCCCAAGGCCGCGGGCTTCGACCAGGTTCCGTTCGGCGATCTCGAGGCGGTGAAGGCGGCCGTCGGCCCGCAGACGGCGGCGATCCTGATCGAGCCGATCCAGGGCGAAGGCGGCATCCGCGTCGCCGATCCGGCCTTCCTGCGCGCGCTGCGCGCCCTCTGCGACGAGCGCGGCATGCTGCTCGTCTTCGACGAGGTGCAGACGGGCGTCGGCCGCACCGGAAAGTTCTTCGCCTATGAACTGACCGGCGTCGAGCCGGACATACTCGCCTTCGCCAAGGGCATCGGCGGCGGCTTTCCGCTCGGCGGCTGCCTCGCCACGCAGCGCGCGGCGAAGGGCATGGTCGCCGGCACGCACGGCACGACCTATGGCGGCAATCCGCTCGCCATGGCGGTTGGCAACGCCGTGCTCGACATCGTCCTCGCGCCGGGCTTTCTCGACGAGGTCGCGCGCAAGGGGCTGTTCCTGCGCCAGAAGCTGGCCGAGCTGCGCGACCGCCATCCCGAAATCGTCGCCGGATTCCGGGGCGAAGGGCTGATGTTGGGCGTGCAGACGAAAATTCCTGTCGGCGAACTGGTCGCGGCCGCGCGCGACGCGCATCTGCTGACGATCCCCGCCGCGGAAAACGTCGCGCGGCTTCTGCCGCCGCTCAACATTTCGGAAGAGGACCTCGCCGAGGGCGTGCGCCGGCTGGACAAGGCCTGCGTCGCGCTCGAGAAGGCGCGCGCCGAGCAGGGAGCGGCCGTATGAAGACGTCCGCGCGGACGGGCGAAGCCCGCTCCTTTCTCGATCTCGACCGGATTTCGGCGAACGAACTGCGGCGCATCCTCGACATCGCCGCCGAGCTGAAGAAGAATCGCGCGGTCGCCAAGGCCGCCGCCTCCAAGCCGTTCGCCGGCAAGTCGCTGGCGATGATCTTCGACAAGCCCTCGACCCGCACGCGCGTTTCCTTCGACATCGCCATGCGCGAGCTCGGCGGCGAGACGATCATGTTGACGGGCGCGGAAATGCAGCTCGGCCGTGGCGAGACGATCGCCGATACGGCGCGCGTCCTGTCGCGCTACGTCGACGCCATCATGATCCGCATCCTCAGCCAGGAAGACCTGGAGGAGCTCGCGCGCTTTTCGAGCGTGCCGGTCATCAACGGGCTCACCAAGGTCAGCCATCCCTGCCAGGTGATGGCGGACGTGATGACCTTCGAGGAACACCGCGGCCCGATCGAGGGGCGCACGATCGCCTGGACCGGCGATTCCAACAATGTCCTGGCGAGTTGGCTGCACGCAGCGCAGCGTTTCCGGTTCCAGATCAACATCGCCACGCCGAAGGAGCTTTCGCCGCCGCCCGCCCTGATCGACTGGGCGCGCAAGAACGGCGCGAAGGTCGAGCTCACGCGCGATCCCTACGCGGCCGTCGCGGGCGCCGATTGCGTCGTCACCGACTGCTGGGTGTCGATGGGCGACATGGACGAGACGCATCGTCACAATCTGCTCGCGCCCTACCAGGTCAACGCGCGGCTGATGGCGGCCGCGAACAAGGACGCCATCTTCATGCACTGCCTGCCCGCCCATCGCGGCGAGGAAGTGACGGACGAGGTCATGGACGGCCCGCATTCCGTCGTGTTCGACGAGGCCGAGAACCGGCTGCACGCGCAGAAGGGCGTGCTCGCCTGGTGCCTCGAGGCGTCGCGATGAGCGAGGGCGAAAGCCGCCCGGTCTCGGACGCGGCGATCGACGACGTCATCCTGCCCTTCGCCGTCGAGCCGCTCGATCTGCGCGGGCGGATCGCGCGGCTCGGGCCCGCGATCGACACGATCGTGGGACGTCACGGCTATCCGCCGCCCGTCGCGCGGCTGTTGTGCGAGGCCGCCGCGCTCTGCGTCCTGCTCGGCTCGGCGATGAAGCAGGAAGGCCGTTTCCAGTTGCAGGCGCGCACGGACGGCGTCGTCGATCTGATCGTGGTCGATTTCGACGCGCCCGACAGGTTGCGCGCTTTTGCGCGATACGACGCTACGCGTCTTGCCCGCGCGGAAATGGATGGCAAGGCGAGCGGCGCCGATCTTCTGGGCCGCGGCCACCTCGGCTTCACCATGGATCCCGGCGGCGCGATGAACCGCTACCAGGGCGTGGTCGCGCTGGCGGGCGAGGGGCTGGAGCGCGCCGCGCACGATTATTTCGAGCGCTCCGAGCAGATTCCGACCGTCGTGCGGCTCGCGGTCGGCGAGGTCGTCACGGGCGCCGGCGCGCACTGGCGCGCTGGCGGGCTGATCGTGCAGTTCCTGCCGGAATCCGAGGATCGCCGGCGGCAGGCCGACCTGCATCCCGGCGACGCTCCGGAAGGGTCGCAGGCGCACGCGCTCGACGAGGACGAGGCCTGGACGGAGGGCCGCGCGTTGGCCGGCACGATCGAGGATCACGAATTGATCGACCCCTCGCTGTCGGGCGAGCGGCTGCTCTACAGGCTGTTCCACGAACGCGGCGTCCGGGTTTTCGCCGCGCAGCCCGTGCGCGAGCAATGCCGGTGCTCGACCGACAGCATTCGCACGATGCTCGGGCGCTTCAGCCGCCAGGAACGCGCGGACATGATCGGCGACGACGGCAGGATCGGCGTTACCTGCGAATTCTGCTCGACCAAGCGCGCGTTCGATCCGAAGGAATTCGAATAGTCCGGCCCGGGCGACGAAGAGCTCCTCCGCTCGCAGGCGCTTTCAGCGCTTCCCCCACGGCGTCATCCAGACGAAGCCCGCGGTCGCCAGCCCGTAGGCGAGCATCGAAACGCCGACGACGACAAACATCGTCCATTGCGGCGCGTCCCACGAGGCGAGCCAGAGGCCGCCGGCGATGACCACGGCGAGACGCAATGTGCCCGCGAGCACCGGGCCCAGGACCTTGCCGGCGCCCTGCGACGCGAAGTAGAGGCACAGGCCGAGGCCGTAGAAGAAATACGCGAGGCCCGACCAGACGAGATAGATGCGCGCGGATTCGAGAACGCCCGGATCGCTGGTGAACAAGCGCGACCACAGATGCGGAAAGGCCGCGAAGAAAAGGCCGACGACGCCGAGCATGACGGCCGACACGAGCCCGCCCGACCAGGCGACCCGTCGCGCGCGGGAAACGTCGCCCGCGCCGATCGCCATGCCGACCATCGGCACGCAGGCGACGCCGATCGCGAAGGCGATGGGGATCAGCAGGAATTCCAGCCGCGACCCGATGCCGTAGCCGGCGAGCGCCGACACGCCGAAATGCGCGACGAGACGCGTGAGGATCAGCACGGTCGCCACCGTCTGGAGCGGCGAAATGCAGGCCAGCCCGCCGACGCGCAGAATATCGCGAAACAGCGCGCCGTCGGCGACGAAGGACGTTGGCTTCAGAACGACGCGCGCGCGGCCGGACATGAGGAACCACGCGAGGTAGAGCGCCGATCCGCCGTAGGCCGCGACCTGGCCCGCCGCGACCCCCGCCATGCCGAGGCGCGGCAGCCCGACGAGGCCGAGACCGAGCGCCCCGCCGACGACGATCTGCGCGATGGCGGCGATGAAGATGGTGGCGGACGGCGTACGCATATTTCCGCAACCGCGAACGATCGAGGCGAGCGTATTGGTCGTCCACACGCAGAAGGCGGCGATGGAATAGATGCGCGCATAGGCGATGGCCTCGGCGAGCGCGGCGTCGCGGCCGCCGAGCAGCGCGAAGATCGACGGCCCGAAGAGGAGAATGAGCAGCGCCATCGCGAGGCCGGCCGACAGGCCGATGAAGCTCGCGTGCAACGCCAGCGAATTGGCGCGCGCGACATCGTTGGCGCCGAGTGCGCGCGCTATCGACGAAGACACTCCGCCGCCCATGGCGCCGCCCGACATCATCTGCTGCAGCATGACGAAGGGAAAGACGAGCGCCAGCCCAGCCAGCGCGGAGGTTCCGAGAACGCCGACATAGGACGTCTCCGCGATGGCGACGAGCGAGGTCGCGACCATGGCGCCCATGTTGGGCAGCGACAGCCGCATCAGCGTGGGCAGGATCGGGCCGGTCAGCAGCGGGTTCTGTGCGTTGGGCGCAAGCATGCGGGCCTCGTTCGCCTCGATAGGGGGAATTGCGGGCCGTTCAGCCCGCGAGCCGCTCGAGCGCGCGATCGAGCGCGGCGTTGAGCGCCTTCATTTCGTCGGCGCCGAGCGCGGCGGCGATCTGGCTCTGCGCAGCGCGCCAGCCGGCCATGGCGCGCTCGAGCGCCGCCCGGCCCTGCGGCGTCAGTTTGAGCTTGCGCACGCGCCCGTCGTCGCGGTCGGCTTCCGCGCTCACGAGGCCGCGCCGCTCGAGCGGACGCAGGTTGCGCGACAGGGTGGTCGCGTCCATCACCATGCTTTCGGCGAGCGCGCCGATGGCGGCGCCAGGCGCGGCGCGCAATTGCGCGAGCAGGCCGAACTGCGTGACGGTGAGATCGTAGGGTTCGAGCTCGCGGTCGTAGATCTGCGACACGCGGCGGCTCGCCTTGCGCACGCGCGCGGCGGTGCAGACATCGGGGGGCGGCGGACTGGAAGCCATGCGCCCATAATATCTGCATATGCATCTTTCTACAATCCTGCCCGTCCCCGCACGGAGCATGGCCGCTATGCGACTGGAAAAGCCCGGCCGCGTCGGCTAATCGAAACGCATGTCGCATCCCGCAGATTTCCGCCTCGCCGGCGTCATGGGCTGGCCCGTCATGCATTCGCGCTCGCCACGCCTGCACAATCGCTGGCTCGCGCGTTTCGGCGTGTCCGGCTTCTACGCGCCGCTGGCGATCGGACCGGGCAGGGCGGAGGCGGCGCTGCGCGCCCTGCCGGCGCTGAATTTCGTCGGCTGCAACGTCACTCTGCCGCACAAGGAGGAGGTCGTGCGCCTCGCCGATCGCGTCGATCCGGCGGCGAAGGCGATCGGCGCGGCCAATTGCGTCGTCGTGCAGCCGGACGGATCCCTGTCGGCGTTCAACTACGACGTCTTCGGCTTCATGGAATCGCTGCGGGCGGCGGCGCCGGCCTGGCGCGCGTCGCAGGGCCCGGCGGTCGTTCTCGGCGCGGGCGGCGCCGCGCGCGCGATCGTCTACGGCCTGATCGCCGCCGGCGCGCCGGAAGTGCGGGTCGTCAATCGCACGCTCGAACGCGCCGAGATCTTCGTCCAGGATTTCGGACCGAAGGCGAAGCCGCTTCGCTGGGAATTGCGCTCCGACGCGCTCGCCGGCGCGGCGCTGCTCGTCAACACGACCAGCAACGGCATGGTCGGCCAGCCGCCGCTCGACGTCGCGCTCGACGCGTTGCCGAAGGACGCGCTCGTCAACGACATCGTCTACGCGCCGCTGGAGACCCCGTTGCTCGCCGCGGCCCGCGCGCGCGGCAATGTCGGCGTTGATGGATTGGGCATGCTGATCCAGCAGGCGCGCCCCGCGTTCCGCGACTGGTTCGGCGTCATGCCGGACGTGACGGCGGACGAACGCGCGATGATGGAGCTGGAATAGCGCTCGAAGGGACGCGCGAGATGACGCTCGAAACCTACCTGCTGTTCGTCGGGGCAAGCCTTGCGCTGGTCCTGTCTCCCGGCCCGGACCTTCTCTACATGCTGGGCCGTTGCGTCGCGCAGGGCCGGCGTGCGGGAATGGTCGCCGCGCTGGGCATCAACGCAGGCGCCTATGTCCATCTGGCGGCGTCGATCACGGGCTTGTCCGCGATCCTGCTCACATCCGCGGTCGCGTTCGCGGTCGTGAAATGGATCGGCGCCGCATATCTCGTCTATCTCGGCGTCCGCGCCATCCTCGGCAAGGAGGCGGCCTTCGCGGCGCCGGGAGAGGCGTCGAGGCGCGCGGGCCTGCGCTCGGTCTTCTGGCAGGGGTTTCTCAGCGACGCGCTGAATCCGAAGGTTGCGATCTTCTATCTCGCGTTCCTGCCGCAATTCGTGGATGTCGAAGCGGGGGATGTCGTCAGACAGCTCCTTCTGCTCGGGCTGACGGTGAACATGGTCGCGATCGTCGTGAATCTCGGCATCGTCGCCGCTTCGGCGCGCGTCACGCAAGGATTGCGCGACAGCCCGCGCGCCACGCGCTGGCTTCAGAGGGGCATGGGCGTCGTCTTCGTCGGACTCGGCGCCCGGTTGGCCACGGAGACCCGCTGAAAGGCGCGCCCGCGCCTCACCCCGGCGGCAGGCGCGCGATCTGGGCGAGCTTCAGCGCTGGCGACTGCTCTTCCTTCGGAACGATTCCGTTCGCCATGCGCGCATAATGGCGCGCGGCTTCCAGAATTTCGGACGCGGAGCCGAGGCGGAAGTCGCCGTACATCTGCGTCCACTTGCCGGCGGCCGAGAGCGCGATCGTCACCGGCCGCGAGCAGACCTTGAAACATTCGAGCGGCTCGATCGCGACATCGTTCGCGCCCGCGGCGGCCGCCAGCATCTCGCGATAGAGATGCGAGCCCATGCGCTCCTCGATCGGCCCCTTGGGATCGCCGCTGTTGCGGCACTTCACGCAGACGAGGATTCTGGTCTTGTCGGTCATGCCGTCCTTATACGAGGAGAGCGGCGACGAAAGCGAGCGCCAGGAATTGCAGGACCAGCGCGCGACGGTAGAGTTTCAGCGCGCGCCGGATCGTCGTCCGGTCGACCGGCGCCTCGGAATCGCCGAGCCATGCCCCGTCGACGACATTGCGGCCGTAGACGCGCGGACCGCCGAGCCGCACGTGCAGCGCGCCGGCCATGGCCGCTTCCGGCCAGCCGGCGTTGGGCGAAGCATGCGTGTCGGCGTCCCGCTTCATGACGCGCCAGCCGCGCAGCGGCCAGGTTTCGCGCCCGAGGGCCGCCGCCGCGACGATCAGCGCGCCCGCGATGCGCGCGGCCGGCCAGTTGACGGCATCGTCGATCCGCGCCGCCGCGAATCCGAAATCGCGATAGCGCTCGGTCCTGTGGCCGATCATGCTGTCGGCCGTGTTGATCGCCTTGTAGAGCGCCGCGCCCGGCAGGCCGAGCAGCGCGAGCCAGAAGGCCGGCGCGACGACGCCGTCGGAAAGATTCTCGGCGAGGCTTTCGACCGCCGCGCGCGAGACGCCGGCCTCGTCCAGGTCTTGCGTATTGCGGCCGACGATGCGCGCCACCGCCGTGCGGCCCTCGCCGAGCGAACGGTCGAGCGCGTCGGCGACGTCGCGCACATGCGTGTAGAGGCTGCGCTGCGCCAGGAGCGTGGAGGCGATCAGCGCGAGCAGCGCCTGCCCCGGCAGCGAGAGCGCGAGCGACGATTGGATCGCCAGGGCGGCAAGGCCGACCGGCGCGAGCAATCCGGCCATGAGCGCGAAGCCGCGCGCCCGTCGTTCCTGCGCGTCGAGCCGGGGCAGATTCAGTCGGCGCTCGGCCAGCGCGATGACGCGGCCGATCCAGCCGACGGGATGTCCGACGACCCGATAGAGCCAGCCGGGATAGCCGATCAGCGCCTCGATCAGCAGCGCGGCGAGCGCCAGGCCGATGTTTTCCGTCGGGTCCATGAGAGGGCTGTAGCGGGCCGCGGCGGCGCGTCAAGTTTCGAGCCGCGACGCGCTGCCGTATGCGGGTCGCGCCGCGCTGCTGTATGAATGCCCGGCATGCTGCAAGTCCGACCCGCCCCCGATGCCGCCGACGCGGCCGCGCCGCTGGAACATGGCGGCGATCTCGCCGCGGCGCGGACGCGCTTCCCCGACGCGCCGGAGCCGTGGATCGACCTGTCGACGGGGATCAATCCGCATCCCTGGCCGGTCGGCGCGCTGCCGGACGATTGTTTCGCGCGCCTGCCGGAGCCATCCGCGCTGAAGGCGCTGGAGGCGACGGCCGCCCGGGCCTACGGCGTTTCCGATCCGCGCGCCGTCGTCGCCGCCCCCGGCGCGCAGGCGCTGATCCAGCTTCTGCCGCGCGTCCTCGGCGGCCGCAGCGTCGGCGTGCTGGGCCCGACCTATGAAGAGCATGCCGCGAACTGGCGGCGCGCGGGTCGGGACGTCGCGGTATGCGCATCCCTGGCCGACCTCGCCGAGCGCGATGTCGCGGTGGTCGTCAATCCGAACAATCCGACCGGTCGCATCGTTCCGCGATCCGATCTCCTTGCGCTTGCGAGACGGACGCGCGTCGTGATCGACGAGTCTTTCGCCGATTTTTCGTCCGAGTCGAGCCTCGCCGACCGCGCCGCGGAGATGGGCGGGATCGTGCTGCGGTCGTTCGGCAAGGCATACGGGCTGGCCGGCTTGCGGCTCGGCTTCGCGATTGCGCCGGACGATGTCGTCCGCGCGCTGCGCGGCGAACTGGGCCCCTGGCCGGTCTCCGGCGCGGCCATCGCCGTCGGCGCCCGCGCGCTCGCCGACCGAGCCTGGCTCGAAACGTCGCACGCGCATCTCCGCGAAGGCGTGGCGCGCCTCGACGCCGCGCTGGAGCGCGCCGGTTTCCGGATCGTCGGCGGCGCGCCGCTGTTCCGGCTTGCCGCGCATGCCCAGGCGCAGCGCGTCGCGGACGGGCTCGGACGCGCCGGCCTCCACGTCCGACGCTTCGCCGATCACCCGGCGTGGCTGCGCTTCGGGCTGCCGCCGGCTTCGGCGCGGGACCGGCTCGAAGCCGCGCTGCGCGCGTGGGGCCGCCCATGAGCGACAGGCCCGGCGGCGGCCTCGTCCTCGTGCTCGGCGGCGCGCGCTCGGGCAAGAGCACATACGCCGAAGCGCGCGTGACGGCCCTTGCGCCGCCGTGGATCTATATCGCCACGGCGCAGGCCTTCGACGACGAGATGCGCGCGCGCATCGACCTCCACCGCGCGCGCCGCGACGAAGGCTGGCGCACGATCGATGCGCCGCACGACCTTGTCGCCGCCCTCCGCGATGCGCCGCACGGCGCGCCGGTTCTGGTCGACTGCCTCACGCTCTGGCTGACCAATCGCCTGCTCGCGGGCGCCGATCTCGCCGCCGAGCGCCGGACGCTGGTCGCGGCGCTGTCCGCGCGGCCCGCGCCGACCGTCGTCGTCTCGAACGAGGTCGGCCTCGGCATCGTCCCCGACAATGCGCTGTCGCGTCGCTTTCGCGACGAGGCGGGCTTCCTGCACCAGGCGGTCGCCGCGTGCGCCGACGAGGTGCATCTGATGGTCGCGGGCCTGTCGATCCGTGCCAAGTAGACGCGCCGCGACCGACATCGACGCGGCGGAAGCGGCGCTGCGCCGCGTGTTCGGCTTCGCCGGCTTCCGGCCGGGACAGCGCGAGATCGTCGAAGCGGTTCTCGGCGGCGACGATGTTCTGGCGCTCATGCCGACCGGCGCCGGCAAGTCGCTGCTCTATCAGCTTCCCGCGCTGGTCGGCGTCGCGCCCGTCGTCGTCGTCTCGCCGCTGATCTCGCTGATGCGCGACCAGATCGCGGCCTTGCGCGCGCGGGGCGTGGCGGCCGGCGCGCTCAATTCCGGCAACGAACCCGAAGACAATGCCGCCACGCTCGCCATGATCGAGACGCGCAGGATCCGGCTGCTCTATGTCGCGCCCGAGCGGCTCGCGCTCGACGACACGATCGACATGCTGGCGCGCATGAGGCCGCGCCTGCTCGCGATCGACGAATCCCATTGCGTTTCGCGCTGGGGTCACGATTTCCGGCCCGACTATGCCCGCATCGGCGAGGTCGCGAAGCGCTTCGGCGCGCCGCAGACGATCGCCGTGACCGCGACGGCCGCGCCGCGCACGCGCGCCGACATCGAGAGCCTGCTGTTTCATCGCGCGCCGCGCCGGTTCGTGCATTCGTTCCGGCGGCCCAACATCGCCATTTCCGTGCGCCGGCGACGCCACACGCTGACCGACGTGGCTGGCGTGATACGGGCGCATCGCGGCGAGAGCGGCATCGTCTATTGCGGCTCGCGCGCGGCGACGGATCAGCTCGCGCGCGCGCTCGCCGCCAACGGCGTCGCGGCGCTGCCCTACCATGCCGGGCTCGACGCGGCGACGCGCAGCGCCAACCAGGACGAATTTCTGGCGCGGCCCGACGGCGTGATGGTCGCGACCATCGCCTTCGGCATGGGCATCGACAAGAAGGACGTGCGCTTCGTCTGCCACGCCGACCTGCCGCATTCCATCGAGGCCTACTACCAGGAGATCGGCCGCGCCGGCCGCGACGGCAGGCCGGCCGAGGCGATCGCCTTCGTGTCCCGCGCGGCCTGGATGGCGCATGGCGCCGGGGATATCGATCCGACGCGGGACGCGCGCGCCGACGAAGCCGCCGCGATGAGCGACCTGGCGCGCGGCTTCGATTGCCGCTGGCGTGTCGCGCTCGCCTATCTGGGCGAAGAGAGCGGCGCCTGCGGCGGCTGCGACAATTGCCGCCGCGGTCTCGTATGGCTGCGCCGGCCGCACAGGCTGCTGCGCGCGGCGCGCGACGCGATCGCGCGACGGGTCGTCGGATTGTTCGGTTCGCAGGAGGGCGGCGGCGAGACCGTCGATAGGATGGAAGCGCGGCAGAGTCCGCAGCCCGGGATCGCGGAAGTCGTCGCGGCGGATGGGTTGACGGTCGGGCAGGCGCGCCGCCTCGCGCGCCTGAGGGAAGCGCGCGCGCGGATCGCGCGGCGGTTGCGCATCGCCCCCTCGCAGATCGCCGACGATGCGGCGATGACCGCGCTTGCGCGTCTCGAACCGGCGGAACTCGATGCGCAGGCGCGGCGCTTCGTCGACGTCCGGGAGCCCGCCGCCGCCGAGCTTCTGGCCGCGCTCGCCGGCGAATTGTCCCGGTCGTGACGCGAAAAGCTAGGCGGCCTCGGCGATGTAGGGCGCCAGGCCCGCGCGCGCCTTATCGTATTCCTGCTCGAGCTTCCGGACGTGCGCCAGGCCCTCGGCCGCGAATTCCTCCGGGCTGATCTGGCGCCACGACAGACACAGGCGGTAGATGGAACGCGCGCCGACATTGGCCGAGCACGAGCGCAGGGCGTGCGCCTCGTCGCGGAACTTCTCGACGTCGCCCTCCTTGGCCG
The DNA here is from genome assembly GCA_039808645.1 of Rhodoblastus sp. Taxonomy (GTDB): domain Bacteria; phylum Pseudomonadota; class Alphaproteobacteria; order Rhizobiales; family Beijerinckiaceae; genus JAJXWB01. Next base: position 32,729 of record JBDHTL010000015.1, read on the forward strand.
CCGCGGCGAGCTCCTTCAGGATCAGCGCGGCGTCGGCGACGAACTGGCTCGCCACTTCGCGCACGAAATCCGCGCCGCCGAGACGCTCGAGATCGGCGAGCGCGCCTGCGTTGATGTCGTCTTCGACGGCGGCCTCGGCGTCCTGTTCGTCGCTTCCGGCTTCCACCGGCGCATCGACGGACGTCTTCTTCGTCTCCACGGGCGTCGCGCTGAGGTCGATCTTGAGAAGGCGATCGATCGCGGCGGTCAGAGTAGGCAGATCGATCGGCTTGGTGACGCAATCGTCGATTCCGACCGCCATGCAACGCGCGCGCGTTTCGTCCGTCACGTCGGCGGTCAGCGCGACGACGGGCGTGCGCCGGCCGAGCGAGCGTTCGAATAGGCGCAGGCGCCGCGTCGCTTCGATGCCGTCGACGCGCGGCATGTTGATGTCCATCAGAACGAGGTCGAAGCGTTGCTGGGCGAGAATGTCCAGCGCGGCATGTCCGTCGTCGACGATGGTCGCCGTCCGCCCGACCAGCGACAGCATCTTGCCGATCACCTTCTGGTTGGTCTTGTTGTCCTCGGCGACGAGAATGGCGAGGTCGTGCGCCGGCGCGCGCGGCTGCACGATCTGCGGCGTCTCGCGCTCGTCGTCGCCGGCGGCGAAGATCGTCTCCGCGAGCGCGAGGCTGTCTCGAGGCCAGCGCAGCACGGTCGAGACGCCTGCGGCGCGCGACTGCAGGTCGAGACGCGCGGGGTCGGCCACGATGAACACCGCGTCGCGCCGGCCGACTTGTGCGATCAGCGCCGCCTGCCGCTCCGCGGTCTGAATCTCTGCGCGGCCGCGCAGGTCGACGATGACGGGGACCTGCGCCACGGCGCTTTCGCGGTCGCAGGGGTCGAGATCCGGACGCACGGCGAGAGCCAGGCCGCCGGCTTGCGCCGCGACCACGAAATCGGCATCGCTTCCGACATAGACTGCGGAGCGGCGCGTTTCGTTCGGGCGACGCTCGGCTTCCGCGATGTTCGCGTCGAATTCGAACCAGAACGTGCTGCCGAAGCCTTTCGCGCTGGAGACGCCGATTTCGCCGCCGAGGCCGAGGATGAGTTGCCGCGCGATGGCAAGACCGAGTCCCGAGCCGCCGTAGGTCTCGCGTATGCCCTCGTTGGCCTGCGTGAATCGATCGAATATCCGCGCCTGCTCGTCGGCGCCCATGCCGATGCCGGAATCCCGCACTTCGAAACGCAGGCGCGCGCGATCCCCGGCGACGCGCGCGACGCTTACGGCGATTTCGACATGCCCGTCCGGCGTGAACTTGATGGCGTTGCCGACGAGATTGACCAGGCTGTCCTGGATATGCCTGGCGTTGCTCTCGATCCAGCGCGGCGTCGGCGCGTCGATCCGCAGCAGAAGACGGACGCCCTTGGCCTGCGCGGACACGTCGAGCAATTCGCGGATGGAGCGCAGCATCGCGAACAGGTCGACGCGATCGCGCGTGGCCGGCTGGCTGCTCATTTCCAGGCGCGAGAAATCGAGGATCGAATCGATCTGCCCGAGCAGCGAGCGGCCCGCCTGGCCGATCATGCGCGCCATGTCGGCCTCTTCGCGCGGCAGTTTCGAGGCGGCGAGAATGTCGCCGAGCCCGATGATCGCGTTCAGCGGCGTGCGAAGGTCGTGACTGACCGCTGCGACGAACATGCTCTTGGCGCGCGCCGATTCCTCAGCCTTGGCTTTCGCCTGCCAGAGATTGCGCACGAGATTGAGCGCATAGGCGGGAATGATGATGAGGCCAACGATCAGCCCGCCGGCGAGCAGATCATTTTCCCGCCACAGGGGCGATACGCGCACCACCAGGCCGACCGCGACGATCGACATGATGCCGGACGCGACGATCCACTTCACGCCGTAGCGAAAGCCGAAACCGTAAATGATCAGCAGATAGCCGGGATAGAGCAGCCCGACATAGGCCGGACCGGAATAATAGGCGACGTAGCTCAGCGCGCAGATGTCGGACGCCAGCACCGCCACGCACCGCCAGGCGCGCGCGCGCGGCCATATCTGGACATGGACAAAGAAGATCGCGGCGAGCGCGAGATAGGCGAGATAGGCGCCGGCCATGAAGCCGGAGCCGATCGAGTCGTGGCTGCGCCCGAAGATGGAGACGGCGCCGAACAGAATGGTCGTGATGACCATTCGGTTGATCGCCATCTGCCGCTCGTTCGCGATCCATTGATCGTCGGCGCCGGGCGGGGCGTCCAGAAAGGCCTGATCGGCGCGCATCCGCGGTCAGGCCGTCTTCGCGAGCGGACCGGGCGGCGCGAACAGCGCGGAGACGTCAGCAAAAGGCGCCGGCCGGCCGAGCAGGTAGCCCTGAACGATCTCGCAGCCGACCTCGCGCAGGCTCTGCAGGTGCTTCTGCGTCTCGACGCCCTCGGCCACCACTTCGAGGCCGAGGCTGCGGCCAAGCGTGATGATGGCGCGCACGATCGCCGAATCGTTGGGATCCTGCGTCATGTTGCGGACGAAGCTCTGGTCGATCTTGATGCGCTGGACCGGAAGCCTCTTGATATAGCTCAGCGAGGAATAGCCGGTGCCGAAATCGTCTATGGCGATCGACACGCCGAGACGGTTGAGTTCCCGCAGATCGTTGGCGACCGCGTCGATATCCTGCATGACGATGTTTTCGGTGAGCTCGAGCTCCAGCCGCCGCGGGTCGAGCCCGGTCTCGGACAGGATGCGAGCGACCTGCAGCGGCACGTTCTTCTTGCGAAACTGGATCGGCGACATGTTGACCGCGACGCGGAACATCGGGAAGCCATCGCGCTGCCACAGTCGGGCGTCGGCGCAGGTCTTGCGCAAGACCCATTCGTTGATCGGAATGATGAGGCCGTTTTCCTCGGCCTGCGGCAGGAAGGCGCCGGGCCCGACGATGCCGACGCCCGGACGGTTCCAGCGCAGCAAGGCCTCGACGCCGATGATCTGGTTCGTCGCCACGTCGAACTGCGGCTGGTAGTAGAGGACGAATTCGTCGTTGGCGAGCGCCATGCGCAGATCGGCTTCGAGGCTCATGGCGCTGCGCGCCCGCGCCTGCATGTCGGCCGCGAACAGGCAATAGGCGTTGCCGCCCTCGGCCTTCGCCTTGTACATGGCGAGGTCCGCGTTGCGCAGCAATTCCTCGGGGTCGGCGCCGTCGTTGGGATGGATGGCGACGCCGATCGAGGCGGTCGATTTCATCTGCGGGATTTCCGGATCCGCGAAGGCGGCGATCGCTTCGCAAATGCGGGCCGAGAATTCCGCGACGTCGTAGTTCGATCCGACATCCGATTGCAGGATCGCGAATTCGTCGCCGCCGAGCCGCGCCAGCGTGTCGCGCTCGCGTACCACTTCGCGCAGGCGCGTGCCGATCGCCTGCAGGAAACGGTCGCCGACCGAGTGTCCGTACACGTCGTTGACCGCCTTGAAGCCGTCGAGATCGATGAGATGCAGCGCGAAAATCTTGTCGCCGCGCCGCGCGCGCGCGATCGCGCCCCGCAGCTTTTCCGACAGCAGCGTCCGGTTCGGCAGCGAGGTCAGCGGATCGTGATGGGCGAGATAGCGCAGATGCTCCTCGGTGCGCTTGTGCGCGGTAATGTCGAGCGAACTGGTCAGCACGCCCGTCACCGCGCCGGAATGGTCGCGCAGCGGCGTCTTTGTCGTCAGGAAGCTGCGGCGGCGTTCGTCCGCGCTCGTCAGGTTTTCCTCGAACGCCGGCAGCGCGCGGCCGGTGGTGAAGACGAGCTGGTCGAGCGTCTGGTTGCGATCGGCGTTGGCCTTGCCGATGAGCTCCGACAGCGGGCGGCCGACCGCGGCGGCAGGGTCGACGCCGAAGAAGTCCGTTTCGAAGGCGTTGACGAATAGCGTGCGGCCCTCGCGGTCGACCGCGTTGATCAGGACCGGCAGCGTGTCGATCACCTGCGCCAGGCGCTCGATGGAATCGCGAATGGCGCGCTCGCGCGAGCGTTCGCTGTCGGCGAGTTCCTGCGCCAGCGTGTCCGCGCGGGCGGCAAGCAGCTTCTGGTGGCGCCGCAGCGCCAGCAGGTTGCGCGTGCGCGTGATGAATTCGTGGTGGTCGACCGGCGAATTGAGGAAGTCGGTCGCGCCGGCCTCGAGCGCGCGCAGGCGATAGGAGCGTTCCTCGTAGACCGTGATCACGACGACCGGGATGTCGGAGGCGTCCTTGGTCGCGCGCAGGGCGCGCACGAAATCCGCGCCGTTCATCTCCGGCATCTTGTAGTCGGTGATGACGAGATCGGCCGGATTGGCGGCGAGCCAGTCCAGCGCCTCGCGCGGATTGCCGAAGGAATGAACCTCGATATCGGGCGCGATCGACGCCGCGAGCTTGGAAAAAATATTCCTGTTCGTTACGCGGTCGTCAACGATAGCAACAATCGCCATGATAAATTTCTCTTATATGAGAAAGACTTGGCGAAGAGCTGGCCACCCGCGCCCGCATACAGGATGCCGCAAGTTGATTAAGCAATTGCTTCGGGGTTCGCGCGGCGGTGTCCAATTGCCCGCGCGATTCAGTAGGATAGACGACGCAAGGGGAGAGCGCCGATGAATCCAGCCGATATGTCTGCCTGCGCGTTGCGCGCCGCCTATGCGAGCGGCGCGCTCTCTCCCGTCGAGGCGCTGGAGGCCGTGGTCGCGCGGGTCGAGCGGCTGGAGCCGCATCTCATGGCGCTCTGGGCGGTCGATCTCGACGGCGCGCGGGTGGCGGCGCGGGCCTCCGAGACGCGCTGGCGGCAGGGCGCGCCGCTTGGTCCGATCGACGGCGCGCCGTTGACGATCAAGGAGAATATCGCAACGAAAGGCGTCGCCATGCCGCTCGGCACGGCGGCGAGCGACCTCGTCCCTTCGGCCGCCGACGCGCCGCCGGCGGCGCGTGCGCGCGAATCCGGCGCGGTCGTCTTCGCGCGCACGACCATGCCGGACTACGGCATGCTGTCGTCCTCGAAATCGAGCTTCCATAAGCTGACCCGCAATCCCTGGGACCGCGCCAAGACGCCGGGCGGCTCGTCGAGCGGCGCGGGCGCGGCGGCGGCGGCCGGCTACGGACCGCTGCATATCGGCACCGACATCGGCGGCTCGGTGCGCCTGCCGGCCGGCTGGTGCGGCATATTCACCCTCAAGCCCAGCCTCGGGCGCATTCCCATCGACCCGCCCTTCCAGGGCCGCGTCGCCGGCCCAATGACCCGCAGCGTCGCGGATTCCGCGCTGTTCATGGAAGTGCTGAGCCTGCCCGACCCGCGCGACCACATGAGCCTGCCCTACCGGGAGATCGACTGGAGCGCGCTCGACCGCGATGTGAAGGGGCTGCGGATTGGTCTTCATCTCGACGCCGGCGTGGGGCTTCCGGTCGAGCCCGAGACGCGCGCGGCCGTGGAGGCCGCCGCTCGCGCCTTTGAGGCGGCCGGCGCCATCGTCGAGCCTCTCGACCCCTTCCTCACGCGCGAGATGCTGGACGGGCAGGACCGGTTCTGGCGCGCGCGCGCCTATGCCGATCTTGTCGCGCTGCCGGAGGAGCGGAAGGCGAAGATCCTGCCGTTCATCCGCGCCTGGGCGGAATCGGCCGCGCGCTTTTCGGGTCAGGACGTCTTTTCCGGCTTCGCGCAATCGATGGCGCTGCGCAAGGCGACCGAGGCGGCGACGCGGCGCTTCGACTACGTCCTGTCGCCGACCGCGCCCGCGCCGGCCTTCGACGCGGAACTGCCGAGCCCGACCAACGATCCCGCGCGGCCCTTCGAACACATCGCCTTCACGCTGCCCTACAACATGTCCGAACAGCCGGCGTCGTCGATCAATTGCGGCTACACGTCGGGCGGGCTGCCGATCGGCCTGCAGATCGCCGGCCGCCGCTTCGACGATCCCGGCGTGCTGCAGATGTCGCGCGCCTGGGAGCGGATGCGCCCCGAGCAACGCGCCTGGCCGACGGAGATCGGGTGAACGGCGTGCGCAATCGCACATGCGGCGAAGTCGATCCGCTTGCGCCTGCGGCGGGCGGGGCGCAGTATTGCAGTGCGGCGGTTCGATCCACCCATAACCGGGGGGTGCGCAAGTGGATAGAAGATCGTTTCTTGGTCTGTTCGGCGGACTTGCAGCGGCAGTCGCGCTTCTCAAGACGTCGCCGGGCGAAGCGATGCCCGCGGCGAAGCCGGCCGACGTCGCGCCTGCGGGTCCTGAGCCCGCGGTCGCCACGGACGCCGACATGGAATCCGTCAGGACGGAGAAGGTCCGTTGGCGGCGGCGCAGGTGGCGCGTCTATCGCCGCTATTACCGGCGGCGCTACTATCGGCCGCGCTACTATTGGCGGCGGCGCTACTATTGGCGGCCACGGTACTATCGCCGGCGCTACTACTGGCGTCCGCGCTACTACCGCTGGTGGTGACGCCCTCGGCGTGATGGTTTCCGGCGCCCTCGTGTAGCGTAACGGGCGCCGGCGGCCGGCGCCTGCTCGCGCGTCACTTCAACTCGGCGGCGAAGAATTCCATCGTGCGCAGTTCCGCCTCCGCGGCGGCTGCGGCGTCGTAGCTTTCGCGCTCGTCGCAATTGAAACCGTGTTCGGCGGCATAGACGAAGACCGGGACCTCCGGCTGCGCGGCGCGAATCCGTTCGACGTCGCTCAGCGGGATGTGTTTGTCGCGCTCGCCGAAATGCAGCATCAGCGGCGCGCGCGGCCGTTCGGCCGCCATGCCGGCGATGCCGCCGCCGTAATAGCCGACGGCGGCCGTGACGCCCGGCAGCCGCGCCGCGGCGGCGTAGGCGAGCGTGCCGCCCCAGCAATAGCCGACGACGCCGACGTTTCCGCCCTGCTTCGCGGCCTCGATCGCCGCCGCGACGTCGGCCAGGGTCTCGCCGATCTTCGTGCGGCCGCGCAGCTCCATCGCGCGCGGGCGGTCCTCCGGGCCATAGCCGAGTTCCACGCCCCTCTCGACGCGGTCGAAAAGGGCCGGCGCGATCGCCAGATAGCCGGCGGCGGCATATTTGTCGGCGACCGCGCGGATGTGATGATTCACGCCGAAAATCTCCTGCAGCACGACCATGCCGCCTTTCGGCTTGCCGGCCGGGCGCGCGCGATAGGCGGAAATCTGCGCGCCGTCCTTGCAGGTCAATGTAATCGTCTCGCCCATGTCGCCGGTTCCCGTGTTGCGGCCGATCCAGCCGTCTCCCTTGACCATTATAGACAGGCCCGCGCGATCCACACGCGCGAGCGCCTCGCCGATCGCGACGCCGCCGATGGCGCGATCGCCGCAGATTTCGGCGAGCGGCGCCAGCACGAACGCCCGTTTCAGCAATTCGCGGTGCGGAACGACGAGGTCGGTCTCGTCGAGCCTGCGGTCGTCGTAGAAAAGAATGTCGATGTCGATGACGCGCGGGCCCCAGCGCTCGCCCGCGACGCGGCCGAGATCCCGCTCGATCCCCTTCAGCGCCGCGAGCAGGTCGCGCGGGGCGAGGCGCGTTTCGTAGAGCCCGCAGGCGTTGAGAAAATCCGGCTGGTCGAGCCGACCCCAGGGCGGCGTGCGCCAGAGCGAGGAAACCGCGATGCGGCGGCCGACGCCGCGCCGCTCGATCTCGCGCGCCGCGCGCGCGAGCGTCTGCGCGCTGTCGCCGAGATTGGCGCCGAAGCCGAGCCCGACGACGACCGGCTCAGCCATGGTCGATCGCGTCCCATACGGCGAAGCCGGCGCGATGCTCGGCGACGTCGTGCACGCGAAAGACGCGCGCGCCGCGCGCGGCGGCCGCAAGATTGGCCGCGAGCGTGCCGATCAGGCGCGCATCGACGGCGGCGCCGAGCAGCAGGCCGAACAGCGACTTGCGCGAGACGCCGATCAGGACGGGCAGGCCGTATTCCGTCAGGAGCCGGTCGGTGGCGCGCAAGGCCGCGAGATTCTGTTCCTTGGTCTTGCCGAAGCCGATGCCGGGGTCGAGCAGCACTCGGGCGCGCGGGATGCCGGCCCTGCGCGCGAGATCGAGCGAACGGTCGAAAAAGCCGCGCATGTCGGCGACGATGTCGAGTGCGGGATCGACGCTGTCGCGATTGTGCATGACGACGACTGCCGCGCCGGTTTCGGCGACCGTGTCGGCCATCGCCGGGTCCTTCTGCAAGCCCCAGACGTCGTTGACGACGCTGACGCCGCGCTCCACCGCGTAGCGCGCGGTCGCAGCCTTGTAGGTGTCGATGGAAAAGGGCGCGTCGACAGCGCCGAGCAGGGGGTCCAGCAAGGGCGCGAGGCGGCGGCATTCTTCTTCCGCCGTGATCGGCGTGTGGCCGGGCCGCGTCGATTCCGCTCCGAC
>JBDHTL010000016.1:0-40375 GCA_039808645.1 Rhodoblastus sp.
ATCGCGCGCAGCTCGAGAAGGACGATCCGGCGCTGATGGCCGATCTGCGCCGGAGCTGCACGATGTGCCGGGACTGGAAGGAGTGCAAGCACGACCTCGACGCCGGCAAATTCTCGAAGGAGATCGAGGATTATTGCGTGAACAGCGACATCCTGCGCCAGCTGCAGCGAAAGCCGAACTGAACCTCGTGCGGCAGGAATCGCGGTTTCCGAAATGGGAGCCGCGGAACGGACCATCGGAGCGCGGGTCGGGCGGCGGCGGAGGCGCGCGACGTCAGCGTCGGGCCCACCGCGCGCCGAGAAATTCGCCGGCGCGGCCGAGCGCGCGGCCTGCGGCCGGCAGTTCCGCGTAAGTCTGGAAGACGTGAATCATGTCGTCGTAGAGGTCGAGATCCACGTCGACGCCCGCTTCGCGCGCGCGCTCGGCCAGAACGACGGAATCGTCGAGAATCACCTCGCGCCCGCCGCATTGGATCAGGAGCGGCGGCAGGCCCGTCAGATCGGCAAAGAGCGGCGACGCCAGCGGGTCGTGTGGATTCCCGGCCTTGCCGAGATAGCCCTTGGCCATGCCGAGGATCATGGCGCGCTGATGCAGGGGATCGCGGTCCGCGCGGCTGTCGTAAGAGGCGCCGCCGGCGGTCATGTCGGTCCACGGCGACATCAGATAGCCGGCGCAGGGCAGGGGAAGGCCTGCTTCGCGCGCCGCCAGCATGCAGGCGAGGGCGAGCCCGCCGCCAGCGCTGTCGCCGGAGATGACGGTCCCGGCCGACGCGCCGCCGTGCGCGACCAGCCAGCGATAGGCCGCCAGCGCGTCGTCCAGCTGCGCGGGAAACAGGTTCTCGGGCGAAAGGCGATAGTCGATGGCGAGCACGCGCGCGCCACACGCGTCCGACAGGCGCTGGATGAGATCGCGGTGCGAATCGATCGAGCCGATGCGGAAGCCGCCGCCGTGCAGATAGAGAATGACGCGCGCCCGGTCCGCGCCGGGCGCGGCGATCCATTCGGCGTCGGTTTGGCCAATGGCGAAGCGTTCGACCGGCCAGTCGCGGGCGCGGACCGAGAAGGCGGCGTTCCAGTCGGCGCGCATCTCTTGCACGGTCGTGTCGCGCGTCCAGCGCCCGTAGATCTTCCGAAGTCCGGCGACGACGGCCGCGACCGCATCTTCGCTCATGCGCCGCCGATCCCCATGCCGCCGGAGACGCCGAGCGTCTCGCCGGTGATGTAGCCTGCTTCGCGCGACCCGAGGAAGAGTACGGCGGCGGCGACTTCCTCGGGCGTTCCGAGCCGGCGCAGCAGCGTCATGCCGCGCATCGCGTCGAGCAATTTTTCGCCGCCGTCCGTCACTGCGCCTTGCAGCATCGGCGTGTCGATCGGGCCGGGCGCGATCACGTTCGCGGTTATCGCGTAACGCGCGTTCTCGCGCGCGATCGACTTGGTGAAGCCGATGACGCCGGCTTTCGCCGCCGCGTAGACCGCGCCGCCGCGCGAGCCGAGCCGGGCGGCCTCCGAGGCAATGTTGACGATGCGGCCGAATTTCGCCTGCTGCATGGCCGGCAGGACAAGATGCGTCGCGCCGAAAACCGATCCGAGATTGACGCCGACGAGGCGGCCCCAATCTTCCGGTTGTGTCTCCGTGAAGAAGGCGTGCTGATCGACGCCGGCATTGTTGACCAGCATGTCGAACGGACCATGCGCGCCGACAATTCCCTTCAGCGCTTGGTAGTCCGTCACGTCGGCTTGCGCGAACGCGGCGCCTGTTTCGCGCGCGAGACCGGCGCCGGCTTCGGCGTCGCGGTCGATGAAGACGACGCGCGCGCCTGCGCTTGCAAGCGCGCGGACGATCGCGGCGCCGATGCCCTTGGCGCCGCCGGTGACCAGCGCCGCGCGGCCGGCGAAGGCGCCGCTCATTTGCCCGTGAAGACGGGCTTGCGCCGCTCGATGACGGCGGCGAGGCCTTCGCGCGCGTCGGCGGTGCCGGACAGCTCCGAGACGGTGCGCGCTTCTTCCGACAGGCAGGCGTCGACGCCCGTGCCGACGCCGCTCCACAGGAGACGCTTGGCGGCCGCCATTGCCTTGGGCGGGCCGGCCGCCAGTTCCTGCGCCCAGGCGGTCGCGGCCTTTTCCAGCTCCGCTTCCGGCACGATGCGGTTGACGATGCCGAGCTCCCTGGCTTGCGGCGCGGTCAGGATCGGGTTGGTGAGCACGATCTCCGCCGCGCGCCGCAGGCCGACGATGCGGGGCAGGGTGACCGAAACGCCCGCGTCCGGCGCCATGCCGACGCGCGTCGCGCCGGCGAGAAATTTCGCCGTGTCTGCGGCGATGACGAGGTCGGAGGCGCAGACGAGGCCGAAGCCGCCGCCGCCCGCCGCGAAGCCGTGCACGGCGGCGATGACGGGCGATTCGAGGCGCATCAGGCCCGTCACGGCGTTCTGCAGCCAGGCTGTCGCCACGCGAAGATAGTCGGGCATGTGCTCGCCCTTGGAGGCGAATGTGTGCACGTCGCCGCCGGCGCAGAAGTTCTTGCCGGCGCCCCTGATGAGCGCGACGCGCACGTCCGCCCGCCCATGCAGGCCCATCACGGCGTCGCACAGCGCCTTCAGAAAATCGACGTTCATGCCGTTGGAGGCGTCGGGGCGATTGAGCGTGATGGTGGCGACGCCGTCGGCGACGTCGGCCAGCACAAGATTATCCGATGACATGCGGCCTCAAATGATGAAGGACATGGTGTAGATCGCGCGGTCGTTGTTGACGAGCGCGACCTTCTTGCGGACGAGTTTGAAACCGTCGCCGGCGCGGCGCAACGTATATTCGTTGCGCGAGCCCCAGATCGTCTCGCCCCGCTGGCTCGATTCGAAGACGAGGGAATTCGCGGCGACGCGAATGTCGTCGCCCTCGCGTCCGAGCAACTCGATATTGCCGACGATGCGCCTGAGACTGGAGCGCGGGTCCTGCGTATAGCGCTTGCCGGACAGAAGCTGCCGCACGCGCAGACCGATGCGGGAGCGGTTGTCGTAGATGATCGACATTTCCTTCTCCGGGTCGGTGTTCTCGCCGTTGGCCGGCACCCAGTAGACGGCGTCGTCGGTCCAGAGTTCTTCCCAATCCTCGTAGCGATGTTCGTCGGCGAGGCGGGCTTCGCGGAACAGAAATTGCTCGACGTCGTGCATGAGGTCGCTGTCGGCGCGCGTGGCGATCATCAGGGCTGCTCCATCAACGAGCGATAGTGTTTCCAGATGCCGCGCGAGGGAACTTCGTCCGTCGCATGCGAGACGATGAAGCCGTTCTCGTCACGCCGCTCGCGATGCTCGCCGCGCCCGAGGAACACCCAGTCGGTGTCATGCGCCTCCATGCCGCGCTGGGTGCGTTCGTACATTTCGGAATCGTCGGCCAGCAGGAAGCCGGCGGGCCCGACCGAGCCCATAGTCTGCTGGCGCATGCGGCGATTGAGGTCCGGCGCGCCCTTGAACTGCAGCGCGGTGACGTGCTGCACGCTCTCGTTCACGCCGAGCGGCTGGATGATGAACATCTGGATTTCGGCGATGAACAGGTTCGGGAAGATCATGACATGCGGCGTTCCGTCGATCATGATCTCGCGCGCCCTCTTCTCGCCGTAGGCGGCGTTCATGCGCGACACGTAATCCGGCAGTTTGTCCGGCGTGGTGCCGAACCAGCTGAGTATCGCGTCGCGCTTGCGGAATTCCGGGCGCAGGTCGATCTCGGTATGGCCGTTGCCGTAGTCGCGCGTCAGCGCGGTCGACTTCGCGCCATAGAGCCCGCCGATCGCGCTGTCGGCGACGCTGAAGATCGAGGAATGGACGAAGGCCGGATGATAGCCGTCAGTTTCGTTCTCGAGAATGAATTTCCAGTTCGCCTTCACGCGATGCTTGAGGAAACCCGAGGTGATCTCGATCCCGCCTTCCGGCGACGTCAGGCAGACGCGGTCGAGCGTCTCCGCCGCGCCGCCCAGATGCTCTTCCAGGCTCGGACCCTCGCTCGCAAACGAGCCGAAGACGAAGCCGCGATAGGAGGCGACGCGCGGCACGCGGCCGAGGCCGTGCTTCGACTTGTCCAGCCCCTCGTAGCCCTCCGGGAACGCGTAGCCGAGCAGCCTGCCGTCGCTGCCGAAGTTCCAGGCGTGGAACGGGCAGGTGTGCATCGGCGAGTTGCCGCGCTCCTTCGGGCAGACCTGGTTGCCGCGATGCGTGCAGCGGTTGAGCAGGAGATGGACCTGCCCGTCCGCGCCGCGGCTCATGATGATCGGCTGCAGGCCGATGGACTTCAGAACGTAGTCGTGCGCGTTCGGGACCTCGCTCTCGTGGCCGACATAGACCCAGGTGCGGTACCAGATCTTCTCGAGTTCCAGCTCAAAGATCGCGGGGTCGCGATAGAGCGCGCCGCGCACGCGGTCGGGCAGGATCATCTCGCCCCATTCGGGCGCGCGAGCCATCACGTTCATCGACCATCTCCCGCAAAGAATAATCCGACCAGTCGTTCTATTATTGGGCGGTCACGCGCGCTGGTCAAGGGAGGGGCGCGAGAGCGCGCCCCTCAATTTTCGCATTACTGAACGGGCTTGTAGCTCAGCGTGCCGTAGTCGGCCTGCATGATCTGGACCTTCTGGTTCGAGAAGCGCTGGCCCGGCCCGAACGAGATCGGCGCCATGACGCCGGTCTCGAGATTCTTGGTCTTCTCGATTTCCGCGATGATGCAATCGCGGGTCAGGCCCGCGCCGCAGCGCTTGGCGGCCTCGACGATCACGCGGCCCGCCGCATAGCCGGCCTGCGAATAACGATTGATGCCCTTCACGTCGCCTTCGGATACGAGCGCCTTGGCTTTTTCGAGAAAGGCCTTGCCGGCGGGACCGGCGAGCGGTTCGACATAATCTACCGCGTAGATGCCGTCGCTGGCGGGGCCGGCGAGCTTGAGCACGGGCTCGATGCGGCCGGGCCAGAAGATGCCGACGACAGGCTTGTAGTTGAGCTTTTCGAGCTCCTTCAGCATGGCGACGTTCTCGCCGATGATGCCGCCCGCCAGAAAGACCTCGGCGCCGGACTCCTTCAGGCGCAGGATCTCAGAGGCGAAGTCGGTCTGACCCTTCTTGTAGTCCGCGGAGAAGACGACGTTGATCTTCTTCTCCTTCGCCACGGCGTCGAATCCCTCGCGCACGGCGAGGCCGTAGTCGTCGTCCTGCGTGACGATCGCCCACTTCTTGCCCGGGTTCTTGTCGGCCAGGAAGCGCGTCAGTTCCTTGATGCCTTGCGTATAGACCTGGCCGAGCACGAAGATGTTCTTCTTCGGCGGCGTGTATTGCGCCTCGGAGGGAGCGACGCTGATGAGGGTCGGGACGCCCGACTTCTCTAGCACGGGCACGGCGGCCGTCGACTGGCCCGTGCCTGATATGCCGGTGATCATGAAGACCTTGTCGACGTCGATCAGCTTGCGCACGCCCTGCAGCGTGCGGGCGGTGACGTAGCCGTCGTCCTCGGTGAGCAGCTTGAACTTGCGGCCGTTGACGCCCGCGGCATTGGCTTCCGCGAACGCCATCTGCATGCCGATCGTATGCGCCTTGCCGAGCAGCGCCGGCGGGCCGGTATAGGGATTGACCTCGCCGATCAGGATTTCCGTATCGGTGACGCCCTGTTCGGCGGCAAATGCGGAGGGCGCTGCGAGCGCCAGAACTGCTACTGCGGCCATCAGATATTTTTTCATGACCTTCCTCCCTCTCCTGATTCAGTACCGAAGCGGCCAGTGTGTCCAGAGCCGTTTGGCGTCGCGCCACACGCCGACGAGACCGCGCGGCTCGAAACGCAGGGCCAGGATGATGACGACGCCGTAGGCGATGCTTTTCACTTCATGCACGCCGGTCGACAGGATCTTTTCCAGACTGCCGCCGAACAGGCCGAAGAGAATGCGGATCGCCTCGGGCAGAAGAACGATGAACACCGTGCCGAGTACGGCGCCGAGCGAGGAGCCGAGGCCGCCGACGATGAGAATGGCGAGCGCCTCGATCGACAGCAGGAAGGGAAAGCCTTCGACGCTGACGAAGCTGAGGTAGATGCCCATGAGCGCGCCGGCGAGGCCGGTGATGAGCGCGCTGGTCATGAAGGCGTAGAGTTTGAACGCCTGCAGGTTCACGCCCATGGTGCGCGCGGCGATGTCGTTGTCGCGGATGGCCATGAACGCCCGCCCGATGCGGCTGCGTGAAATGTTGAGGCAGGCAAACAGCGTAAGGACCGCTACGAACAGGCAGAGCAGGGCGAAGGCCGGGTCGCTGGAAAAGTCGAGGCCGAACATTTCCGGCCGCAGCACGGTCAGGCCGCGCGCGCCGCCGGTGAATGAGCGCGCCTCCAGGATCAGATTGGCGATGATGTAGGAAAAGGCCAGCGTGGTGATGGCGAGATAGAGGCCGCGCAGCCGCAGCGACGGCAGGCCGACGACGATGGCGAAGGCGGCGGGCGCAAGGCCCGCGGCGAGGAAGCCGACGAGCGGCGGAAAGTGATATTTGGCCACCGCGATCGCATAGCCATAGGCGCCGAGCAGCAGGAAGCCCGCGTGGCCGAGCGAGATCAGCCCGGTCATGCCGGTGAGCAGGTTGAGGCCGAGCGCGCCGGTCGCGGTGATGAAGACCAGCGTCAGCAGCGAGAGCACGTAGGCGTTGACATAGAAGGGCGCGGCGACGAGCACGACGAGCAGCGCGGCCGCCCAGCCCCAGACGAGCTTCGAATCCGAGAGGATGACGAGATCGGCGTAGGTTTCCTTGAAATCGCCGCTGCGCATCAGACCCTCACGATCTCGCGCTCGCCGAACAGGCCGAACGGCTGCACCATGAGGACGATGATGATCATCAGAAAGCCCGCGACGTCCTTCATGCCGGAGCCGAGATAGCCGCCGGCGAGGTTTTCGACGACGCCGATGAGCACGCCGCCGAAGCCGGAGCCGTTGACAGCGTCGAGGCCGCCGAGAATGGTCGCCGGAAAACTCTTCAGTCCGATCTGGAACATGGCCGGCGAGAGATCGTAGACCAGCGCGAAGAGAACGCCGGCGATGCCGGCGATGGCCGAGGAACAGGCCCAGGCGATGGCATGGATGCGATGCGCGGACACGCCCATGAGCAGCGCGGTGCGGTCGTCGGCGGCGACCGCGCGCATGGCGACGCCGACCTTGCTGTAGCGGAAGAACAGGTAGAAGCCCGTCATGATCGCCAGCAGCGCGAGGATCGCGGCGACCTGCGCGCTGCGCAGGCCGACGCCCGCCAGATGCGCGACGCCCTTGCCGACGCCGACATCGAGCGCATGCGGATAGGCGTCCCAGACCAGCGTGATGAGCGAGCGCAGCACGACAGCGACGCCGATCGTAACCAGCACGGTGGAGAAGATGGGTTCGCCGAGCATCGGGCGCATGATGAAACGCTCGACGGCGAGGCCGAGAAGCACGGCCGCGACGATGGAGCCGGCGACGACGACGAATACGTTGCCCGACAGCGTGGTCGCGATCGTCCAGGCGATATAGGCCGTTATCATCGACATTTCGCCCTCGGCGAAATTGACCAGGCCGGTCGCCTTGTAGATGACCGCGAAGCCCATGGCGATCAGGCCGTAGATCGCGCCGATTGCGATGCCGGACGCCAGCAGGTCTGCGAACAGTTTCATGCCTCGGCCCCGTAGATCATCTGCAATTCGCGCTCGAATTTCCGGTTGATGATGCTGCGCCGCACCTTCTGGGTTGCGGTCAGTTCGCCGTCGTCGTGATCGAGTTCCTTCTCGAGGATGACGAACCTGCGGATATTCTCGACGCGGGCGAATTTCTTGTTGGTCTCGCGCACCAGCCCGTCGATCAGCTCCACCGTCTCGGGCAGTTGCGACAGCGACTTGTAGTTCGTGTAGGCGAGACCCTTGTCGCGCGCCCAGCGGCCGACGGAATCGTAGTCGATCTGGATCAGCGCCCCCAGATATTTCCGGCCTTCGCCAACCACGATCGCCTCCTTGATGAGGCCTGTGTCCTTCAGGGAGTTTTCGATTTCCGAGGGCGCGATATTCTTGCCGCCGGACGTGATGATGATCGCCTTCTTGCGATCCACGACCGCGATCTCGCCATTGTCGAGCACTTCGACGATGTCGCCGGAATGCAGCCAGCCTTCCTCGTCGACGGTCGATTTCGACGCGGAATCATCGAGGAAATAGCCCTTGAAGACGCCGGGGCTGCGCAAGACGATCTCGCCGTCGGACAGGAGCTTCCATTCCGTGCCCTCGAGCGGCACGCCGGCGGCGCCGATGCGCATGGCGTTGCGCGTCTGCATGAAGCCGACGCCGGCGCATTCGGTCAGCCCGTAACCCTGCGACACGGGAACGCCGATGATGTCGAAGAAGCGGATCGTCTCCGGCGACACCGCGGCGCCGGCGCACAGCCGCACGCGGCTGCGGTCGAGGCCGAGATGCTTCTGCATGTTGCGATAGAGCAACAGCCAGTGCAGTCCGTATTCGAGCCGGTCGAGCAGGCCCGTCTCGCCCTTCTGGCGTCTGTCGGAGAGAAGCCGCCCGCGCTTCAGCGACCAGCGGGCGGCCGTGCGCTGCAGCCAGTTGCTGTCGCCGAGGCGGAACATGAAGTTCTGCTGCATCTTCTCGTAGATGCGCGGCACGCCCACGAAGGACAGGGGCGCGATTTCGCGGACGTTGGCGGCCACCGTGTCGATCGACTCGGCGAAATTCACCACGCCGCCGACGACGAGCTGCGTCACCATCGAATAGCAGCGTTCCGCCACATGGCAGAGCGGCAGATAGCAGACGGTCTCGAAATGCGGCCGCTCCAGATCGGTCGCCTTGGCGTAGCGATCGGCGGCGTAGACCAGATTGCGATGCGACAGCATGGCGCCCTTGGGCGGGCCGGTCGTGCCGGACGTGTAGACCATGATCGCGACATCGTCCGCGTCGGCCTCGTCGATCGAGCGGTCGAGCGCCCGGTCGGCGTCGGCGTGCTGCGCGCGCCAGGCGCGGCCGCGTTCGACGAATGCCTTAAACGTCATGAGCCTGTCGTCGCGATAGTTGCGCATGCCCTTGGCGTCGACGCAGACGATCGCCTGCACGTCGGGCAGGCCGTCGCCATTGGCGATCGCGTCGATCACCTTGTCGGTCTGCTCCTGGTCGCCCGTGAAGACGACGCGGGCGCCGCAATGGCGCACGATATATTGCAACTCGGGCCAGGGATTGGTCGGATAGATGCCGGTCACCGGCGCGCCGAGCATCTCGGCGCCGAGATCGGCATAATACCATTCGGGCGTGTTTTCGCTGGCGATGGCGACACGGTCGCCGCGCTTCAGCCCGAGCGACTGCAGGCCGAAGGCGACGAGACGCGCGGTCTCGTAGTAATGCGCCCATGTGAAGCGCTTCCAGACGCCGTGCTCCTTCTCGCGAATAGCGAGGGCGTCCGGATGCGCCGTGGCGCGCAGGCGCAGGAGCTGCGGCAGCGTGATGTCGGCGGCCGCGCGGCGCGCCGCAAGATCGCCTAGGGCCTCAGAGCGCGGCATGGGCGTCGCTCCCTGCGGGTTGGGCGGGCCGGCCGCGGCGGCCGAGATAGGCGTCCAGCACGGCCGGATCGTTGCGCACTTCGTCCGGCGTTCCGCTCGCGATCTTCTGGCCGAAGTTCAGCACCTGCACGCGGTCGGAAATGTCCATGACGACGCGCATGTCGTGCTCGATCATCAGCACGGTCATGCCCAGTTCGTCCCTGATGTCGAGCACGAAGCGCGCGATGTCCTCGGTCTCCTCCTGGTTCATGCCCGAGACCATTTCGTCGAGCAGCAGCAGTTTAGGCTCGCAGGCGAGCGCGCGCGCGAGTTCAACGCGCTTCTGCTGGCCATAGGACAGCTGGCCGACGACGGCGTCGCGGATGTGCTCGATCTCGAGGAATTCGATGATTTCCTCGACTTTCTCGCGTGCTGCGATCTCCTCGGCGCGCGTGCGACCGAAGAACAGGGCCGCCTCCAGCACGCTCGACCTGGTGTGGATGTGGCGGCCGACGAGAATGTTCTCGACGACGGTGCCGTGCTTGAACAGCGCGAGGTTCTGGAAGGTGCGGCCGATGCCGAGCCGGGCGAAGCGCGCGGGCCGTTCGCGCGTGATGTCCGCGCCGTCGAACAGGATGCGCCCGCTGGTCGGGCGCAGCACGCCGCTGACGAGATTGAAGAGCGAGGTCTTGCCGGCGCCGTTGGGGCCGATGACGCTGCAGATTTCGCCGCGCGCGACGTCGAAGCTCACGTCGGACACGGCGCGCAGGCCGCCGAACGTGCGCGTCAGCGCCTCCAGCCTGAGAAGCGGCGCCGTCACGACAGCCACCTCTTGCGCCGCTTGTAGTGCTTCACGTCGCGCATCGATTTTCGTTCGCCCGCCGTTCCGGCGCCGAGATAGAATTCCTGAACATCCTCATTGCGCGCGAGCTTGTCGGCGGGCCCGTCGAGCACGATGCGGCCATTCTCGAGAATGTAGCCGTAGTCGGCGATCTCGAGCGCGCGCGCGGCGTTCTGTTCGACCAGCAAGACAGTGAGGTCGAGCTTCTTCTTCAGATCCACGATCACCTCGTAGATGCGGTCGATGATCATCGGCGCGAGGCCGAGCGAGGGTTCGTCGAGCGCGAGCAGACGCGGCCCGCTCATCAGGCCGCGCGCGATGGCCAGCATCTGCTGCTCGCCGCCGGACATGTAGCCGGCGATCTGGTCGCGGCGCTCGGCGAGGCGCGGAAAGAGTTCGAACGCCTGGTCGCGCCGCTCGCGCCACAGCGCGGCCGATGTCGTGAAGCCGCCGACCTGCAGGTTTTCCTCGACCGTCAGGGCGGGAAAGACGCGACGGCCCTCCGGCACGTGCACCACGCCGCGCCGCACGATCTCGTCGGGCGCGAGCGCGCCGATGTCGGCGCCTTCGAGATGGATCGAGCCGTTGTCGATCTTGCCGTCCTCCGCGTAGAGGATGCCCGACATGGCTTTGAGCATCGTGCTCTTGCCGGCGCCGTTGGAGCCGAGCAGGGCGACGAGCGCGCCCCTGTCGGCCAGCAGGCTCACGTCGCGAACGGCTTCGATCGCATCGTCGTAGACCACCTGGAGATTGCGGAACTCGATCATCGGCGCGGCCGCCTTCGGCGCGTCCCGTGTCTGTCCGGCCGGCGGGGAGACGGATCCCGTCATGCCGTCAGAGCGCCGGCTGGCGGGCCGCGGCCGCGCGTTCGGCGACGATGGCGTCGACCACGAGCTTCGCCGTCTCGGCGCAGGCCTGCGTGCCGCCGTTGCCGTAGTCCTTCACGGCGTCGCCGACCTGCCACAGGCCGCGCACCCCGGTTTCGCGCGGCAGATCGTAACCGGCGCAGGCGCGCTGCGCCGGCCATTCGTCGCGCATCACGCGGACCGACAGAATCTTCGCCTTCTGGTCGAAGCCCGGAAACTGGTCGCGCAGATCCTCGAGGCCGAGCGCCGTTTCGGACTCGCTGTCGAAATCGGCGAGGGCGGGCTTCGGCACGGCGTAGGCGACGTAGAGATGCCAGCCGGGCGGCGCGAGTTCCGGGCAGGCGGCGGTCATGGTCGCCATGTTGCAGAGGCGGCGCGTCTTGCCGAAGGTGACGATGCCGGGCGCCGAGAGCAGCGGCTCCCGACTGGCGAAATTATAGACGATGTTGGCGGCCGCGCGCAGGTCGGCCACGCGCTTCACATAGTCGGCGGAAAAGGCGTCTTCGCCCGCGAGCGCGACCGTGACTTTCGGCCCGGCGTTGCTGACGACGCAACCGGTCGCGATGCGGACCGGCTCGCCGCCGCGCTCGACGACGACCGCG
Organism: Rhodoblastus sp.; assembly: GCA_039808645.1. Lineage (GTDB taxonomy): Bacteria > Pseudomonadota > Alphaproteobacteria > Rhizobiales > Beijerinckiaceae > JAJXWB01. Next base: position 11,808 of record JBDHTL010000016.1, read on the forward strand.
CGCACGGCGCCGTCGACGATTTCGACGGACCGCGCGGGAGAGGACAGCCAGACCTCGCCCTGCCTGTCGACGGCGTCCGCGAGCGCCCGCCAGACTCCGATCGTGCCGGACGGGCAGAAGCCGAAGCGCTTGAAGGCGCCCTTGCTGACGAAATAGGTGAGGAAGGCGCGCGCCGGCAGTTCGTCGGCATTGCAGGCGAAGATGGCCGCGCAGAGATTGCGGAAAATCGCGTGAACGCTCTCGTTCTTCGTGAAGGTCGAGAGCCATTCCGCTGTCGACTGACGCCCGTCGGGCAGGGCGCCGCTGCGCGCCTCCGCGAATTTGTCGAGAATGCGCGCGGCCTGTTTGGTCATCTGGCCGAGCAGCAGGCCCCAGCCGCCCTTGCCGACGTCGACGACCTTGTGATCGAGATAGAAGGCCGATGCCGGCTCCGGAAACCGCAGGTCGAGCGGCGCGCCGACCAGATTGAACGTCTCCTCGAAAACGCCGCCGACTTCCAGCGCGATCGCCCCTTCGTTGACGACGAATCCGTCGATGACATTGGTCGTGGCGCGGCCGCCGACCTTGTCGCGCGCTTCCACGAGAATCGGCTTGAGTCCCTGGTGAACCAGCCGCGCGGCCGCGCACAAACCACCGGCGCCGGCGCCGATCACCACGGCGTCCGCCTGAACCTCTTCCATGCGTTTCCTCCTGACCGGATTTGGCTTTATCGCTCTTGTGGCCAGCGCTCTAGATTTAATATAAACCGGACAGCCGTTCAACTATTTTGGTTGTGCATCCGATCGAATTATAAGGCGGGTGTCCCGCGCCGGCGCGGGCGGAGGAACGGACTGACCCATGGCGCGCACCAGATCGCCGAAATTCGAAGATATCCAGCAAGGCATATTGAGGAAGGCGGCGCGCCTGTTCGCCACGCGCGGCTACGAGCGCACCTCGATCGGCGATCTCGTGCGCGCCTGCGATCTCTCGCGCGGCGCGATCTACCATTATTTCGAGTCCAAGGAGGCGATCCTGTTCGCCATGATGGATTCGCTGGTGCGCGGCTTGCTGGAAACCCTGACGGAAGCGGCGGCCGAGGACGGCTCGCCCGTCGAGCGGCTCGAACGGATCATCGCGGCCTTCGTGGAATACAATGCGCGTTCGCCGGACGAGCAGGTCATCCTGCTGAACGACATCGGCGCGCTCAGCCGATCCGAGCAGAAGCAGATCCATGCGATCGAGAAGCAGGTCGTCGATCTCGTCGCCGACGCCATCGTGGCCGCCGACGCGCGCGGCGTCGTCACGCCGCGCACGCGCAAGGTCTACACGATGATGCTGTTCGGCATGATCAACTACACCTACACGTGGTACGATGCGAAAGGCCCGGTGAAGCCGCGCGACCTCGCGGAAATGGCCGCGGACCTGTTCCTCGCCGGCTTCCTGTCCGGCCGCGCGAACGCTGCCCCGGCGCGCGCGCGGGACAAGGCCGCGGTCTGACCCTCACATCCTCTTGGCGACTTCCTCGAGCATGACCTCGGTCGCCCCGCCGCCGATCGTCAATACGCGCGCATCGCGCGCCATGCGCTCGATCGGCATGCCGCGCATGAATCCGGCGCCGCCGTGCAATTGCAGGCAGCCGTGCACGACCTCGTGCAGGGTTTCCGGCGAAAGCGCCTTGACCATAGAGACTTCGCGCACGCAGTCGCGTCCGGCCGCCGCCAGTTCCGCCGCGTGATAGGCGAGCTGGCGGGCGGCCGCCGTCTTGCTCGCCAGGCTCGCCAGCTTCTGCCGCACGGCCTGCTGGTCCCACAAGGTTCCGCCAAACGCGCGGCGCGTCTTGACGTAGTCGACCGTCAGTTCGATCGCCTTGGCGCTTTCGCCGGCGCAGATGCCGCCGATGCAGATGCGTTCGTTCTGGAAGGTCTCCATGATGCCGTAGAAGCCCTTGTTGACCTCGCCGAGCAGGGCCTCCTTCGGGACGCGGACATTGTCGAAGGTCAGCGCGGCGGTGTCCGAGCAGAGCCAGCCGTGCTTTTCGAGTTTCACCGCCGACACGCCGGGCGTCTCGCGTTCGACGATGAAGAGCGAAATGCCGCGGCTTCCCTTGGCCTGGGGATCGGTGCGCGCCGCGACGATCAGCAGGTCGCCGTAGACGGCGTTGGTGATGAACATCTTCGTGCCGTCGATCACCCAGTCGTCGCCGTCTCTCCTGGCGCGCGTCTTCATGCCCGCGACGTCGGAGCCGGCGTGCGCCTCGGTGACCGCGATGGAGCAGATCGTCTCGCCGCGCACGATGGCGGGAAGATATTTCGCCTTCTGCTCCGGCGTGCCGCGCAAGACGATATGGCCGGCCGACATGTCGGTATGCACGAGGACGGACGAGGTGAAGCCGCCGAACGTGCAGCGCGCCAGTTCCTCGGAAAAGACCATTGAGGCGAGCGGGCCGAGATCGGCGCCGCCGTATTTGACCGGATAGCGCATGCCGAGCAGGCCGAGCTCGCCCATTCGCCGGTAGATTTCGCGCGGGATCTTGCCCGCGCGTTCCCATTCCTCGCCGTTCGGCAGGACGTTCTGCTCGACGAAACGCCGCACGAGATCGCGCATCTGCAGCAGATGTTCGGGCAGCGACGGCGGATCGGGCAAACGGAATTCGGCGGCAGAGGAGCCGCGCGCCTGAACGTTCATGTCGCCTCCCGCGGGCGCTCTGGACGCGGCGCCCGTTTGCCCCGATAATTAAACCGCGCGTCCGGTTTATGCAATCGGCACGACCGCGGGCGGGACAGGCGAGGGCGACAGGATGGCGATGGTGATTTCCGAAAGGCGCGGCGGCGTGGCCGTGCTCACGCTCGACAATCCCGCGCAATACAATGCGCTCGCATGGGATCTGCTGCGCGACCTCGACGCTGCGCTCGACGCCGCGCTCGCCGATCCGCAGGTTCGCGCCATCCTGCTCACCGGCGCCGGCAGGGGCTTCTGCTCGGGCGCGCAATTCGGCGGCGACACGTTCGCGCAGGGCGAGAAGATCGCGGACGCGATGCGCGAACTCGTCAATCCCGTGATCGCGAAGATGCGGGCGTCGCCCAAACCCGTCGTCACCGCGATCAATGGACCGGCGGCCGGCGCCGGCGTCGGCGTCGCGCTCGCCGGCGACATGGCGATCGCTGCGCGCTCGGCGAAATTCATCCTCAGTTTCGTCCGTCTCGGCGCGACGCTCGACGGGGGCACGTCTCTTTTCCTGCAGCGCGCGATCGGTGTTGCGCGCGCCCGCGCGCTCGCGTTGACCGGCGAGCCGCTGTCGGGCGAGCAGGCGGCCGAATGGGGCCTGGTTTGGCGATGCGTCGACGACGCCGTCCTGATGGACGAGGCGATGGCCGCCGCGCAGCGGCTCGCCGCCGGGCCGCCGCTGGCGATGGCGGCGATCAAGGCGCAACTCGACGCGGCCTGGACGGACGGACTTGCCGCGACGCTGGAGCGCGAGGCCGTGGATCAGGCCGCGGCCTTCGAGACGCAGGATCTGCGCGAGGGCGCGGCGGCCTTCGTCGAAAAGCGCGCGCCGCGCTTCACGGGGCGCTGATTCACATTAAGACCGGACTGCGCGGCAGGTAGAGCCGCCAGCCGCCACGCGTTCACGCGCTCTCGACGCGGATCGCGGCGGGCGTCCCCGGCGGAAGCGGACGCGGATCGACCTCAACCATGCCGTCCTGCAGGCGCAGCGGATAGGTCGCGAGCTTCTCCTTGAACGGCGGCGGCGCGCAGCCGTCCTGCAGGCGATATTCGTAGCCGTGCCAGGGGCACACGATGCAGCCGTCGACGATCCGGCCCTCGCCGAGCGGCCCGTTCTGATGCGCGCAGAGATTGGTGACCGCGCCGATCTCCGCGCCGTCGCGGAAGACCGCGATCCGCTCGCCGTTGGGCGCGGCGACGATGCGCGCGCGCTGGTCGGGGATGGAGGAGGGCGGGCCGATCCTGATCCAGTTGTCGCGTGGCGCCTCGCCTGCGTCGACCGACGCCTCGCGCCAGCCGGCGATCATGTGCAAGACGGCGACCACGAGAAAGCATCCCGCAAAATAGCCGGCGACCCACGGGCTGCGCTCGTCCTGCAGCAATCCTTTCGCGACGTGCAGCGTCGCGAGGCCGAAGGCGAGGTAGACGAGCATGTGCACGGCCTTCCACACGGGCGGCGTGAGGAAGGCGAGCCAATAGTCGTGGCTGGTGGCCGCGAGCAGCAGCAGGATCAGGAGGGCGACGAAGCCGTAGGCCTTGAAGGAGATCGTGGAGAAGGAAGCGTAATCGCTCCACTTCGTCAGTTCGAAGAGAAGATTGAAGGGATGGCCGTCGGCGACGTACCAGCCGAGCACGGCGGCGAAATGCGAGATGACGACGATGCATGTGAGAACGCCGAAGTGCCGGCGGTTGGCGAGCAGCGGCAGAAAGACGCGGGAGAGGCGCGCGAGCGGGCCGATGCAGAGCACGAGCGTCAGCATCAGGAAGCCGCAGGCGCCCGAGGCGCGGATGTAGAGGCCGAAGACGTCGGCCGCATTCTTCGGCGGCGTCCTGTTCCACGACAGCGCGACGGCGACGCCGATGAAAAGGACGACGCCCGCGAGCAGGACGAGATCGTAGACGATCTTGTTGCGGTTCCAGTGCACCGCCTGAAAGCCGGCGCTCATTTGGCCTGCTCTTGTTTGACCGGCGCCTGTTGCGCCGGCTCGGGCGGCGGACGCGTGACCAGCGCCGTGACGAACAGGCCGGCGACGACGAGCGCGAGCGCGGGCCAGATGTAGCGATGCGCCAGGCGATGGCCGCGCGTCATGCTTCCGCCCCCGCGCGCAGCCAGCGATAGAGCACGAGTGGCCAGAGCAGGAAGGCGCCGGGCAACAGGAGAAGACGCGCGCCGGTCGTCAGCGTCGCGGGTTCGCCCAGCGCGACATCGGCGCCGCGCGCGGCGAAGGCGCCGGCGACGACGAGCCCCGCCGCGCACCACAGGACGAACAGAAATCCGAGCAGGGCGTCCAAGGCGCTCCCCTTCCGACAGGCGGCGATCTTCGCGGGAATGCCTGCGGCCTGCAAGCGGGCGTCAGCCGCGCGCCCCGCGCCAGACCATGACGCTCGCCGCGCAGGTCGCGAGCGCGAGCGCCGCGTAGGGGAGGAGGAAGGCGCCGGTCGCCGTCGCCGCGAGCCCGAACAGCGGCGGCAGGACGAGCACGCCGGCGAACATGGCCGCGGAGCCGAGGCCGGTCGCTTCGGTGCGCGCGGCGCCGCCGAGCCGGGCGAATTCCGCATAGGCGAGGCCGGTGAAGCCGGAGGCGCTGAAGCCCGCCGCCATGCACACCGCAAGTATGGCGGGGCCCGGCCAGGCAGCCGAAAACAGCGCGGAGAACGCCGCCGCGAGACACATCAGAAAACCGAGCGCGGCGAGCAGGCGCATGGGCGCGACGAAGCGGTCGGCGACGTAGCCCAGCAGCGGGCGGCTGACGAGGGCCGCGCCCTGGTAGGCGGCGAGCGTCCAGCCGGCCGTCACCAGATCGAAGCCGGCGCTCTGCGTGAGATGCACCGTCATGAAACTGATGAAGCAGAGCTGCGCGCCAGTGAAGACGAAACTCATGATGGTGAGGCGCCGGATGTCGGCGTTCTCGCGCACGAGGCGCAGCGGCTGCGCCAGCACGCCGACGAACAGCGGATAGCCGGGGCGACGGTCGACGTCCCACTTGCGGCGCACGAATTCGAGCGCGACGAGAAGCGCCAGCGCGGTCGGGATTTGCGCGGCGAGCGCAACACGCCAGCCGAAGGCGAGCGTCATTGGCGGCATCAGAACGCCCGCCAGAATGCCGGCGAGCGGCAGCCCGGCCTGTCGGATCGACATGACGAGATTGTAGACGCGCTGCGGCGTGCGCGGCACGAGCAGATGCGCGCTCGCCGGCGCGGTCGCTCCATAGGCGAGGCCGAGCAGCGCCGCGCCGCCCGCAAGCGCCGCGGCCGTGCCGAACGCGGAGACGCCGAGCATGACGACGACGGCGGCCATGACGATCTGCACGACGCGCACCGCGCCGAAGCGCAGGATGAAGGCGGGCGAATAGAGCGACGAGACGATGCCGACGCCGTAGACGAGCGCGGGGAAGAAACCGACGAGCGCGCCGGGCAGGCCAAGATCGCGCGCGATCGCCGGCGCGACGGCGGGCACGGAGAAGGCGGCCGTCGTCGCCAGCGTCTGCATGGTCAGCGTCGCCAGCAGCGGCCAGAGGGCCGAGGTTTCTTTCGTGTCGGTTGCGGTCAGGCGCCGCGCTCCATTTGTGCGAAGCGCGAGGGTAGGTACAGGCGCTATCGTTGTCGACGTGTGCGCGCGCATGGCTTGAATGCGGAACGAGTTGTGCGTGTATCGGTGCGGTCCGCATCCGTCGCGCCGCGCGCGACACCCCGTATCTGATCGAAGTCGGCAACAGCCGACTTCGTATCGCGGGGAGGGAGGACGCCCGTTACCGCCACATCTGGCGCATCCGCGCCGCGACGTCGACGCGGACCTCTGGCGCGACCTTGGCTGCACCCGCCGGCGCATAGCGCGGCCAGCTCATGTGTTCGAACGCCGCCAGCAGGTGCTTCGGGATGAACCGGGTTCGCGCGGCGTAGACATGCCGGTCGCCCTGCGCCGCCTGGCCATGCGTGAAGAAGCGTTGCGGCGCGATCACATGCAGGTCGTCCCTGGCGCGCGTCATCGCGACATAGAGCAGTCGACGCTCCTCCTCGATCTCGGCCGTCGAGCCCGTGCCGAGATCGGACGGGATGCAGCCGTCGACGGCATTCAGCACGAAGACGTGCTTCCACTCCTGCCCCTTGGCGGAATGGATGGTGGAGAGGATGAGATAATCCTCGTCCCGATGCGGCGGGCCGGCTTCGTCGCTGGTGGCGTCGGGCGGATCGAGGGTCAGGTCGGTCAGGAATTTCTCTCTGGAGCCATAGCCGCTGGCGATCTGCTCGAGCTGTAGCAGATCGGCGCGGCGCGTGACGGCGTCTTCGTGCAGGCGGTCGAGATGCGGCTCGTACCAGTCGCGTGCAAGGCCGATCTCGCCCGGCCAGCCCGCGCTTTTTTCGCGCAACGCCGTCAGCGTCGCGACGAAACACTTCCAGTCTTCGCCCGCGCGGGGCGGCGCGGGGGCGCGGGCGAGCGCGTCGAGCGGATCGGGCGCCTCGGCCATGCGCTCCAGCGCGCGCTGCGCCGATGTCGGGCCGACGCCCGGCACGAGCAGCATGAGGCGAAAGCCCGCGACCCGGTCGCGCGGGTTTTCGGCGAAGCGCAGCAGCGCCAGCAAGTCCTTCACATGGGCGGAATCCAGGAATTTCAGTCCGCCGAATTTCACGAAGGGAATATTGCGGCGGACGAGTTCGACCTCCAGCGGGCCGGAGTGATGCGAGGTGCGGAAGAGAACCGCCTGCTGCTTCAGCGTCGCGCCGCATTCGCGGGCTTCCAGCACGCGCTCGACGATGTAGCGGGCCTGATCGGCCTCGTCGCGGACGATGACCAGTCTTGGCCGCTCGCCGGCGTCGCGGTCGGTCCACAGGTTCTTGGCGAAGCGCTCCCTCGCCTCGCCGATCACGCCATTGGCGGCGGCGAGAATGGGCGCGGTCGAACGATAGTTGCGGTCGAGCGTGACGATTCTCGCAGGCGGCGTGAACGCGCGCGGGAAGTCCAGGATGTTGCGGACCTCGGCGGCGCGGAACGAATAGATGGATTGCGCGTCGTCGCCGACGACGACGAGGCCGCGCCCGTGCGGCTTCAGCGCCAGCAGGATCGCCGCCTGCAGGCGGTTGGTGTCCTGATATTCGTCGACGAGAACGTGATCGAAACGCCCGCCCATGTCGTCGGCCAGCGCGGGCTCGGCCGCGGCCTGCGCCCAGTAGAGCAGGAGGTCGTCGTAATCGAGCACGTTCTGCTTCTGCTTGGCCTCGACATAGGCGGCGAAGAGCGCGCGCAATTGCTGAGACCAGCCGATGACCCACGGGAAATGCCGCAGCAGAGTCTCGTCGAGATCGCATTGCGCGTTCACGCAGCGCGAATAGACGGCGAGGCACGTTCCCTTCAGCGGAAAGCGCTTCTCGGTTTTCGAGAAACCGAGTTCGTGGCGCACGAGATTCATCAGGTCGGCGGAATCCTCGCGGTCGTGGATCGTGAACGAGGGATCGAGGCCGATCTGCGCGGAATATTCGCGCAACAGCCGCGCGCCGATTCTATGAAACGTGCCGGCCCAGCCGAGGCCGCCGGCGAGCACGCCCGCCTTGTCGCCCAGCGCGCGCGCCGCGATGGTCTCGACGCGCCGCGTCATTTCGCTCGCCGCGCGGCGCGAAAAGGTCATCAGCAGGATGCGCCGGGGATCGGCGCCGTTGACGATGAGATGGGCGACGCGATGGGCAAGCGTATTGGTCTTGCCCGAGCCCGCGCCCGCGATCACCAGTAGCGGCGCGGCGGGCGCCGTCTCGCCCGCGCCCACGCCATGCTCGACGGCGGCGCGCTGGCCGTCGTTGAGCGTGTCGAGATAGGCGGCGGGCTGCATGGCGTGAGGGCGTCCGAATCAGAGGGCGCCCCGAGGCAATCATGTTTCCTGTTTTGTTCGCAAGGCTTGGCGCGTCACCCTTTTCGTCCGACGAAGCGGGGATCGGCGTCGACCAGCCAGGACATGAAGCGCGCGATCTCCATGAAGCGCTTGCCCTGCGGAGTGAGGCGCCATGCGCCGTTCTCGCCCGGCTCGAGATTGCCGGAGACCTGCTGTTCCTTGAGACGGCGGTTCATCTGGTCCCATTCGACGACATAGGTCTTCACGAATTTCTCGCGCACGTCGTCGACGGTGAGCGGCTTTCCGGCGCTCTCGAATTGCGAGAGCATGAAGACGGAAATCGAACGGTCGACCGTCACCGGGCCCAGCACGAAAGCGGACGAGAGCATGGAGGCTGCGACGATGGCGCCGCCGAGGGAATCGTCGGACCGGAGTGGCAGGGCGCGGGCGAGTTTCGGCAGCGCCAGCGCGGAGAGGGCGAATAGAACCACGGCCGTGACGGCGAGCGCCACGAGGCCGCGATAGAACAGCACGCCGGGGCCGAGCAGCGTGTTGACGCGCATGAGGATCGCGAAGATCACGCCGCCGACGAGCGTGGCGAGACCGTAATAGACGAGAAGCGCGACGATGCGCCCGGCGGTCAGTCTGTCGCTTGCGGCGTTCATGGCGGCGTCCGGTTCGGTATCCTGTCTAGCGCGCGGACCGCGATTCGTCGCCCCGACCACAATCGTCCGCGCCGCTGACGACGAGCGCTCATTTCATCAGGTAGACGCGCGCGAAATCGTTCTTGAAATCGGGCGCGATCTTCTGTGGCCAGGCCGCCGGCGCGGCGAAAACGGGATCGGTGTCGGCCACCACGATCGCCGCGACGCCGTAGCGCGCGGCGACGTCGCGCACCGCCTTCGGGCTCATCGCTGCATCCGAGAAAACCGGGCTCACCTCCGCGAGACGCTTCTCGATTTCCGGGCGCGGCGCGCCGAACAGCACGCCATTGTGACGGTCGGCGATGGCGGAGGGGAAGCGGCCGTACATGCCGTAGTCGAAGGCGCGGGAGCGGTCGGGATTTTCCTGCACGACGGCGATGGTCGGCAATCTTGCGTCGAGCCAGTTCCACGCGGCGATGCGTTCGGCCAGATGCGTCGGCCGGCCGAAGGGCATGAGCGGATTGTAGCGCATCTGGGCCGCTGCATCGATCACGGCGATATAGCCGAGCCCGATCGCCACCCATGCGGCGCGGCGCCGGTCGGGCGTCGTGAAGGCGCCAGCGCGGAAAGCGGCGAGCGTCCAGACGAGCATCGCGACCTGCGCCAGCAGCATTACGCGCCAGCCGAGATCGTTCATGATGATGGCCGAGCGCATGAACGTGCCGACGAGGAACGACGCGACCGTCGCCAGAACCAGCACGAGGCCGAGATCGGACTTGATCGCCTTGCGGCCGGCGATGCGCCAGAACAGGACCGAGCCGAGCAGGAAGACGCCGAATTCGACGACATAGCCTAATGGCACGAGAATGGCGCGCGCCAGCAGGCGCAGCGGGCCGGGATCGATGAAAATGTCGGAGAGCGGGAAGGGCCTGATGTCGAAGACGACCGGCGGCGGCGCGCCGGAACCGGCGCGCGTCAGCAGGGTGGAGATCCACCAGGCCGCCAGCGCCAGCGCCACCACGCCGGAAGCAGACGCTGCGGCCGCATCCGCCCAGCGCCGGCGCCAGGCGAGCGCGATGACCCACAATGCGGCGGCCAATGCCCCGCCCATGGCGACATAGACCGACAGGCCCGCCATCGAGGCGAAGGCGAGGCCCGCAAGCAGCACGCGCCGCCAGCCGAAGGCGTCTGGCGCGTCGTCGACGTCGCGGGTCAGCGCCAGCAGGCCGACAAAGGCCGCGCAGAGCCCCGCCAGATGATGCGGCACCCACATGGCGGTCGAGAACCAGGAGGTCACCTGGTCGTTCCACTCGTCCGGGGTCAGCGTCCAGTCGCCGCGCAGGATGTTGAGCGTCAGCGCGGGGATGATGTCGAGGCCGGTGGTGAACAGCAGGGCGACGAGCAGCCAGAGGGCGCGCGGCGCGCCCGCCTTGGCGCCCGCGGCCTCGTCGGCGCCGGAACGCCGCCAGATGTGCCAGGCGAGCGCGAGCAGGGCGGGGCCGCCGAACACCGCCCCCGCATAGGCCGCGTGGCGGGGCATGATGCCGAGGGGGCGACCCAGGAATGCGTCGACGGCCGTCAGCTCGTAGAAGAAGTAATAGTAGGATGCGTGGCCGCCGGGCGCATAGACGGTAGGATTGTACGGCGGCGTTCCCGAGGCCTCGATCGCCCAGGTGGCGGCCACGTGCTTGACGTAGTCGCCGATGAGCAGGGAATGGCGCAGGCCGTCCGCGGTCGGCCAGTCGACGAGCAGGCTGGCGGCGAGCAGCGCCCAGGCCAGAAGGGCGAGCGCGGCCACGGCCAGCCGGGCGCGATCGGCCAGCAGGGAGCGGGCGAAATCCGGCGCGCCGAGCGCGGCGAAAGCGAGCCAGGCGCCGGTCATCGCCCAGATGCCGGCGCGGCCGGCGAGATCGAGCAGGATCGGCAGGCAGGCGAGCGCGCAGACAATGGCGACGCCGATCCGCTCGACGCCGCGCGCCGCGTCGAAGCCCGGCAGGCGCAGCGCGCCCGCGAAGAAGGCGCCGGCGGCGCCCAGAAGAACGATGAAAATCAGGGATGCAAGGAACGTCGCGGCGAGCTCGCCGAGCAGGAATTGCATGCTGGAGCTTCCGTCCGGGAACAGCGAAGCAGTTTCGGATTCGCCGGGAACGGTCAAGTTCGAGGGCGGCGGTCGCGAATTATTGTTGGCGGACGCGCCGCAATCGGCTATGAGAACGCCGTGGCGCGCGACCTCCGGTCCCGCGCCGCGATTGTTTTGCGGCGTCGCCATCGGGCGTCTGGTCGAGCCAGAAACCGAGCGGAGCGGCGCCGGAACTCGTACGAGACGCTTATGGCCAATCCGTTTCAGTTCCTGCAGGACGTGCGCGCCGAAGGCGCGAAGATCACCTGGCCATCGCGCCGCGAGACCCTGATCACCACGGGGCTCGTGCTGGCGATGGTCTTCGTGGCGTCGCTGTTTTTCGTTTCCGTCGACCAGACGCTGCGCCTGATCGTCGGCTTCCTTCTAAGCTTCGGCCGCTGAACGGCCCGACAGGACACGTCATGACCACCCGCTGGTACATCGTCCACGCCTATTCCAATTTCGAGAAGAAAGTCGCCGAATCGATCCGCGAGCAGGCGGCCCAGCGCGGTCTCGCCGACAAGTTCGAGGAAGTGCTCGTCCCCACCGAGCAGGTGATCGAGGTCCGCCGCGGCCGCAAGATCAATTCCGAGCGCAAGTTCTTCCCGGGCTATGTGCTGGTGAAATGCGACCTGACCGATCAGGTCTACCATCTCATCAAGAACACGCCGAAGGTCACGGGCTTTCTGGGCGCCGACAACAAGCCGATGCCGATCTCGGAAGCCGAGGCCGACCGGATCAAGGGCCAGGTCGCCGAGGGCGTCGAGCGCCCGAAGGCGTCGATTTCCTTCGAGATCGGCGAGACCGTGCGCGTCGCCGACGGCCCGTTCGCCTCGTTCAACGGCAAGGTCGAGGAAGTCGACGAAGGCCGCTCGCGCCTCAAGGTCGCGGTGTCGATCTTCGGCCGCGAGACGCCGGTCGAACTTGAATTCGCGCAGGTCGAGAAGGTCTGAGGCGGAGCCTCAGACCAGTTTTGTGGCGCGGATCACCGGGTCGCCGGAGGCGACGCTCGTAAACTCGAAATCGTTCGGCCGGCGGTCGTTCGGCGCCGCGCCGAAAAAGCGCGTGATCTCAGCCTCGATCGACGCGCCGTCCGCCAGCAGGCGCGCCAGCGGCGCGTTGGCGGCGCGCGGCACGTAGCCGAGCTTTACCGCCCCGCGCCACACGGCCACGGCCTTGTCGTCGTAGGGATTTTCCGGTTCGGCGACGAGCCGCAGCCGCTCGCCGACGGCAAGGTCGGCCAGAGCGGCGCGCAACCCGTGGAACCAGCCGCCGGCTATGGCGAAATCGAGGACGGGCTCGCGCGCGACGGCGAAAGCAGGCGTCGCCGCCGACGCCGCGCCGACGATCAGCGCGCGGCCGAAGTCGCGCCGGGTGAGCGTGACGCCGGGGCCGCTGGACATGGTCGGGTTTCTCCTGTGCGACCGCGACATTGCCGCGGGGGCGCGTCCTTGTAGCCAGAAACGTGACCATATTTCGGCAGCGGCCAGAACGGCTGACCGAAGTCCGTCTGCGTGAAATCATCGCCCTTGTGGATGAGCGCGCGCGGGAACAAGCGTAGGCGAAGCAGTCGCCGAAATTCGGTTGCCGCGCGGTCTGCCGGAAAATTTTCTCCGGCGAGGATCGCGAACAACAAGAATCTTCTCCTTTCCGAAAGCGCTTCAGCGCTGATTTTCTTATTTTTTCTCGTCTGTTGCCCCCGCAGTCCGGCTGCCTCATGTAGACGTCGTCAAGCGTCGGCTGCGCCGTTTCGAGCGCGGCGCATGGCGCGGTTCCTGGGAGCGTGACGATGGCGCAGCGGGCAATCCTGAGCGTGGACGAACTGATCGAAGAGGCCGAGCAGGAGATCGAGACGATTTCCGTCCGCGCGGCGCTGGCGCTGCACGACGATCCGAACGTCGCCTTCATCGACCTGCGCGATACCCGCGAACTCGACCGCGAGGGCCGCATCCCCGGCGCGATCCACATTCCGCGGGGCTCGATGGAATTCCGCATCGACCCGCGCAGCCCCTCGCATCACGCGATTTTCTCGTCCGGCAAGCGCTTTGTCTTCTTCTGCGCCGGCGGCGTCCGGTCGGCGCTGGCGGCCCACACGGCCAAGCGGATGGGCCTTGAGCCGGTGTGCCATGTCGCGGGCGGCTACGGCGCCTGGAAGCGCGCGGGCGGCCCCGTGGAGCTGCCCGAACAGGCGCCGGGCGAATACGACTTCGCGCTCCGCGCCGCCGCGGAGTAAGAGTTGCATTTGCGCACAGCGCCGCTATAAGCCCTCCAGCCCTCGCTGGAGGGCTTTTTCTTTTCGGCGTCCGCCGACGGGAAAATCCACGTGGGAGACATGCCCGGTCGCCATCCGGGAGGCCATGTCCGACCACGCACTGCAACCGATGGCGGGTTCGTCCTGAAGGACGCGGCCCGGCGTCATTCGTTGGAGAAGCGAAATGGCGAAGAAAATCGCCGGCTATATCAAGCTGCAGGTGCCCGCGGGCGCCGCCAATCCGTCGCCGCCGATCGGCCCGGCGCTCGGCCAGCGGGGCCTCAACATCATGGAATTCTGCAAGGCTTTCAACGCGAAGACCCAGCAGATGGAAAAGGGGACGCCGATCCCCGTCATCATCACGGCTTTCCAGGACCGTTCCTTCACCTTCGAGATGAAGCAGCCGCCGGTCTCCTTCTTCCTGAAGAAGGCGGCGGGGCTGAAGCTCGGCAAGAAGCCCGCGTCCGGCTCCAAGACCCCCGGCCGCAACGTCGTCGGCAAGGTCACCAGGGCGCAGGTCCGCGAGATCGCGGAGAAGAAGATCGTCGATCTCAATTGCGCGACGATCGAGTCGGCCATGTCGATGATCGAAGGTTCCGCCCGCGCTATGGGCCTGCAGGTGGTGGAGTAAGTCGATGTCGCACGGAAAGCGCATTCTCAAGTCCCGCGAGGGCATCGAGCGGACCAAGCTCTATCCGATCGACCAGGCGGTGAAGCTCGTGCGCGAGCGCGCCAAGGCCAAGTTCGACGAGACGGTCGAAATCGCCATGAACCTCGGCGTCGACCCCAAGCACGCCGACCAGATGGTTCGCGGCGTGGTCAACCTGCCGAACGGCACCGGCCGCACGCTCAAGGTCGCCGTTTTCGCGCGCGGCCCGAAGGCTGACGAAGCCAAGGCCGCCGGCGCCGACATCGTCGGCGCGGACGAACTCGTCAACGAGGTGATGGGCGGCAAGATCGAGTTCGATCGCTGCATCGCCACCCCGGACATGATGGGCCTCGTCGGCCGCCTCGGGAAGGTGCTCGGCCCGCGCGGCCTGATGCCGAACCCGCGCGTGGGAACGGTCACGATGGACGTCGCCGGCGCCGTCAAGGCGTCCAAGGGCGGCGCCGTCGAGTTCCGCGTCGAGAAGGCGGGGATCGTGCAGGGCACGGTCGGCAAGGCCTCGTTCGACGAGGGCAAGCTCGTCGAGAACATCAAGGCCTTCGTCGACGCCGTCTCCAAGGCCAAGCCCTCGGGCGCCAAGGGCACCTACATCCAGCGCGTGGCGATTTCCTCGACCATGGGCCCGGGCGTGAAGGTGGAGATCAACTCGGTCGCGCCGGCGACCGGGGCTTGACATTCTGAAATTTTATCCTCCGCCCCCTTGGCACGGGGGGCGGAACCGGATAAAGACACCCCTCCGGGGCCGACCGCCTATCGCGGCCCCGTTCCAATTCATCTTCCGCACGCTTGGCGTCCTCCCGCAACGGGAGGCGTCGCGCGCGCGGCGGACGTGGTCGGAAAGCCCGGTTTCCGGGGTTTGCGGCCATATCCTGTCCGAGACTGCCGGCGCCGCGGAATGTTCCGCGGCTTAATCGGGTGAGGCGCCGCCAGCGCCGAATCGGCCTGCATAGACGGGGAAGAGCGGAATTTCTGGGCCAGCGTCGCGTCCTGCGGGAGGCGGCGGGACGTCCTGGTTTGGTTCGAACCCTCTGATCCACGGAAGACCCTCCCCGGGTCCTCCAGGAGGACAGGAACACGGCGCCGACGATCGCAAGTTCGTCGGCAATCGCAGAGCGGCAGCCCCGGTTGCCGCTTTCAAGGAGAAGAGCACCGTGGACAGAGCGGAGAAGAAAGAGGCGGTAGCGTCGTTGAACGGGGTCTTTGCCAAGACCTCGGTCGTCGTCGTCGCCCATTACTCCGGCCTGACGGTGGCCCAGATGCAAAAGCTTCGCGCGCAGATGCGCGAAGCCGGGGCCACGGTCCAGGTCGCCAAGAACCGCCTGGTCAAGATCGCTCTCGACGGCACCGACGTCGCCTCGATCGGCGCCCTGATGAAGGGCCCGACCCTGATCGCCTATTCGGACGATCCGGTGGCGGCGCCGAAAGCGGCCGTGGCATTCGCCAAGGACCACGACAAGTTCGTGATCCTGGGCGGCGCCATGGGCGCGACGGCCCTCAACCCGGACGGCGTGAAGTCGCTTGCGACCATGCCTTCCCTCGACGAACTGCGCGCCAAGCTTATCGGGCTCATCAATGCGCCCGCCACCAAGCTCGCACAGCTTTCGACGGCGCCCGCGGCCAAGCTCGCGCGCGTGTTCGGGGCCTACGCCAACAGAGACGCGGCCTGACGGCCGGCATTTGCAATATCGCCAATCGAACCTATCTGAAGGACTGAACCAATGGCCAATCTCGAAAAGATCGTTGATGAACTGTCGTCGCTGACGGTTCTGGAAGCCGCCGAACTCGCCAAGCTTCTCGAAGAGAAGTGGGGCGTGTCGGCCGCCGCCGCCGTCGCGGTGGCTGCCGCTCCGGCCGCCGGCGCCGGCGCCGCCGCCGCGGTGGAAGAGAAGACCGAGTTCACGGTCGTTCTCGCCGCCGCCGGCGACAAGAAGATCGAGGTCATCAAGGAAGTCCGCGCGATCACCGGTCTCGGCCTCAAGGAAGCCAAGGACCTGGTCGAAGGCGCGCCGAAGACCGTCAAGGAAGGCGCCACGAAGGAAGACGCCGACAAGATCAAGGCCCAGCTGGAAAAGGCTGGCGCCAAGGTCGAGCTCAAGTAATGACCCGCGCCGCTCCGGCGGCGTGACGCGTTGTTCCGGTCCCGGGGTTCGCCCCGGGGCCATTTGTGCGTTTCGGGGATCGGTTCCCCCATTCCGCCTCGGGCCACCCGGTTCGTGAGGCGCGACGGAGCGTTCGGCTCCCGCCCGTTCGGCAGTGGAACGGGGAGGCGAGAGGCCAGGCGTCGAGCCGAGGCCCGCCAGGACAAGAGGTGCGAGGAGCGACATGGCGCAGACGTTCACCGGCCGGAAGCGTGTTCGTAAGTTTTTCGGGCACATCCGCGAAGTCGCGGAGATGCCCAACCTGATCGAGGTGCAGAAGGCCTCCTACGATCAGTTCCTGCTGGTCGACGAGCCGAAGGGCGGCCGCCTGGACGAAGGCCTGCAATCCGTCTTCAAGTCCGTTTTCCCGATCTCCGATTTCTCGGGCGCGTCGCTGCTCGAATTCGTGAAGTACGAGTTCGAGGCGCCGAAGTACGACGTCGACGAATGCCGCCAGCGCGGCATGACCTTCGCCGCGCCGCTGAAGGTGACGCTGCGCCTGATCGTGTTCGATATCGATCCGGACACGGGCGCCAAGTCCGTCAAGGACATCAAGGAGCAGGACGTCTACATGGGCGATATGCCCTTCATGACGTCGAACGGCACGTTCATCGTCAACGGCACCGAGCGCGTGATCGTCTCGCAGATGCATCGCTCGCCGGGCGTGTTCTTCGATCACGACAAGGGCAAGAGCCATTCGTCGGGCAAGCTGCTGTTTGCCGGCCGCATCATCCCGTATCGCGGCTCCTGGCTCGACATCGAGTTCGACGCCAAGGACATCGTCTATGCGCGCATCGACCGTCGCCGCAAGATTCCGGTGACGTCGCTGCTGTTCGCGCTCGGGATGGACGGCGAGGAAATCCTCTCGACCTTCTTCAAGACGATTCAGTTCACGCGCACGGGCGAGAACTGGCGCATGCCGTTCGACGCCGAGCGCCTGAAGGGCGTGAAGGCCGCCGTCGACCTGATCGACGCCGATTCCGGCGAAGTGGTCGTCGAGCAGGGCAAGAAGCTGACCGTCCGCGCCGCCCGCCAGCTGGCGGAGAAGGGCGTGAAGGCGCTGCGCGTGTCCGACGAGGACCTCTACGGCCAGTACCTTGCCGAGGATCTCTACGACCCCAGCACCGGCGAAATCTTCGCGGAAGCCGGCGACGAGATCACGGTCAAGACGCTGCCGACGCTGCTCGAGCTCGGCTTCGACGAACTGCCGATCCTCGACATCGACCACATCAACATCGGCCCCTACATCCGCAACACGCTGGCCGTCGACAAGAACTCCTCGCGCGAAGAGGCCTTGTTCGACATCTATCGCGTGATGCGTCCGGGCGAGCCGCCGACGATCGAGACGGCGGAAGCGATGTTCCACTCGCTGTTCTTCGATCCCGAGCGCTACGACCTCTCGGCCGTGGGTCGCGTCAAGATGAACATGCGCCTCGACCTCGACGCGCCGGACACGATGCGCGTGCTGCGCAAGGCCGACATCGTCGCGGTCGTGCGCGCGCTCGTCGACCTGCGCGACGGCCGCGGCGAGATCGACGACATCGACCATCTCGGCAACCGCCGCGTGCGCTCGGTCGGCGAGCTGATGGAGAACCAGTATCGCCTCGGCCTGCTGCGCATGGAGCGCGCGATCAAGGAGCGCATGTCCTCTGTCGACATCGACACGGTCATGCCGCAGGACCTGATCAACGCGAAGCCCGCCGCCGCGGCCGTGCGCGAATTCTTCGGGTCCTCGCAGCTGTCGCAGTTCATGGACCAGACCAACCCGCTGTCGGAGATCACGCACAAGCGCCGTCTGTCCGCGCTCGGACCGGGCGGACTTACGCGTGAAAGAGCCGGCTTCGAGGTGCGCGACGTGCATCCCACGCACTATGGCCGCATCTGCCCGATCGAGACGCCGGAAGGTCCCAACATCGGCCTCATCAACTCGCTCGCGACGTTCGCGCGCGTCAACAAGTACGGCTTCATCGAGGCGCCTTACCGCCGCGTGCATGACGGCAAGGTGTCGAACGAGGTCGTCTATCTCTCGGCGATGGAAGAAGCGAAATACAACGTCGCCCAGGCCAACGCGCCGATCGACGCGAAGGGCATGATGGTGGAAGACCTGGTGGTCTGCCGCCACGCCGGCGACGTCATCATGACTCCGCGCGAAAAGGTGGAGTTCATGGACGTGTCACCGAAGCAGCTCGTTTCGGTCGCCGCCGCGCTCATCCCCTTCCTCGAGAACGACGACGCCAACCGCGCGCTGATGGGCTCGAACATGCAGCGTCAGGCGGTGCCTCTGGTGAAGGCCGACGCGCCGCTGGTCGGCACGGGCATGGAAGCGATCGTGGCGCGCGATTCGGGCGCCGCCATCGCCGCGCGCCGCACGGGCGTCGTCGACCAGATCGACGCGACCCGCATCGTCGTCCGCGCGACCGAAGATCTCGACCCCGGCAAGCCCGGCGTCGATATCTATCGCCTGATGAAGTATCAGCGCTCGAACCAGTCGACCTGCATCAACCAGAAGCCGCTCGTTCGCGTCGGCGACCAGGTGAGCAAGGGCGACATCATCGCCGACGGTCCCTCGACCGATCTCGGCGACCTGGCTCTCGGCCGCAACGTGCTCGTCGCGTTCATGCCGTGGAACGGCTACAACTTCGAGGATTCGATCCTTCTCAACGAGCGCATCGTCAAGGACGACGTGTTCACCTCCATCCACATCGACGAATTCGAGGTGATGGCGCGCGACACCAAGCTCGGTCCGGAAGAAATCACGCGCGACATTCCGAACGTTTCGGAAGAAGCGCTGAAGAACCTCGACGAAGCCGGCATCGTCTACATCGGCGCGGAAGTGCAGGCGGGCGACATTCTCGTCGGCAAGATCACGCCGAAGGGCGAGAGCCCGATGACGCCGGAAGAAAAGCTTCTGCGCGCCATCTTCGGCGAAAAGGCTTCCGACGTGCGCGACACCTCGCTGCGCGTGCCGCCGGGCGTGCAGGGCACGATCGTGGAAGTGCGCGTGTTCAACCGCCACGGCGTGGAGAAGGACGAGCGCGCGCAGGCGATCGAGCGCGAGCAGATCGAACAGCTGGCCAAGGACCGCGACGACGAACTCGCGATCCTCGACCGCAACGTCTATGCGCGCCTCGCCGATCTGCTGATCGGCAAGTCCGCCGTGTCCGGCCCCAAGGGCTTCAAGAAGGACACGCAGCTCACGCGCCAGACGATCGAGGAATTCCCCCGGTCGCAATGGTGGGCCTTCGGCATCGACGACGACAGGCTGATGGGCGAGATCGAAGCGATGCGCAAGCAGTACGACGAGGCGAAGAAGGGGCTGGAAAGCCGCTTCCTCGACAAGGTCGAGAAGCTGCAGCGCGGCGACGAACTGCCGCCCGGCGTGATGAAGATGGTCAAGGTCTTCGTCGCGGTGAAGCGCAAGATCCAGCCCGGCGACAAGATGGCGGGCCGCCACGGCAACAAGGGCGTGGTCTCGCGCATCGTGCCGACCGAGGATATGCCCTTCCTGCCGGACGGCCAGGCTGTCGACATCGTGCTCAACCCGCTCGGCGTGCCGAGCCGCATGAACGTCGGACAGATTCTCGAGACGCATCTCGGCTGGGCCTGCGCGGGCCTCGGCAAGCAGGTGGGCGAGGCGGTGAATGCGTATATGCGCAATCACGACGCCAAGCCGCTGCGCAAGAAGCTGACCGACATCTACGGCAAGGACGAGACGATCGAGGCGCTCGACGACCGCAGCGTCGTCGAGCTCGGCGAAAACCTGCGCCGCGGCGTGCCGATCGCGACGCCCGTCTTCGACGGCGCGCGCGAGAAGGACATCGTGGAGATGCTGGAGAAGGCCGGGCTCGATCCGTCGGGCCAGGTGACGCTCTACGACGGGCGCACCGGCGAGGCCTTCGACCGCAAGGTCACGGTCGGCTACATCTACATGCTGAAGCTGCACCATCTCGTCGACGACAAGATCCATGCCCGTTCGATCGGCCCTTACTCGCTGGTCACCCAGCAGCCGCTCGGCGGCAAGGCGCAGTTCGGCGGCCAGCGCTTCGGCGAAATGGAAGTGTGGGCGCTCGAAGCCTATGGCGCGGCCTATACGCTGCAGGAAATGCTGACGGTGAAGTCGGACGACGTGGCCGGCCGCACCAAGGTCTACGAATCGATCGTGCGCGGCGACGACACGTTCGAGTCGGGCATTCCGGAAAGCTTCAACGTGCTGGTGAAGGAAATGCGTTCGCTCGGCCTCAACGTCGAGCTGACCAACGCGCTTCCGCCGGCCAACGAATCCGAATCGCCAGCCGAGGCGGCCGAGTGAAGCGAATAGCGAAGTAGCGAATAGCGAGTAGCGAAACGCGTTTTAATTTTGGGAGCAGCGAGAGGCGTCGGCGAGAAATTCGCCATTCGCCACTCGCTATTCGCTCCCCAAGGAGCAGCACATGAATCAAGAGGTCATGAATCTGTTCGGTCCGGTGGTGCAGCCCCAGACCTTCGACCAGATCCAGATTTCGATCGCTTCGCCGGAGAAGATCCTTTCGTGGTCTTTCGGCGAGATCAAGAAGCCCGAGACGATCAACTACCGCACGTTCAAGCCCGAGCGTGACGGCCTGTTCTGCGCGCGCATCTTCGGGCCGATCAAGGACTACGAGTGCCTGTGCGGCAAGTACAAGCGCATGAAGTACAAGGGCGTCATCTGCGAGAAGTGCGGCGTGGAAGTCACGCTGTCGCGCGTGCGCCGCGAGCGCATGGGCCATATCTCGCTCGCCGCCCCCGTCGCGCATATCTGGTTCCTGAAGTCGCTGCCGAGCCGCATCGGCCTGCTGCTCGACATGACGCTGAAGGATCTCGAGCGCATCCTGTATTTCGAGTCCTACATCGTTCTCGACGCCGGCCTCACGCCGCTCAAGGATCGTCAGCTTCTCTCCGAGGACGATTATCTTCGCGCGCAGGACGAGTATGGCCAGGACGCGTTCACGGCGATGATCGGCGCGGAAGCGATACGCGAAATCCTCAAGGGCATGGACCTGCCCAAGATCGCCGCGCAGCTGAAGGTCGAGATCGCGGAAGCCACCACCGAGCTGAAGCCGAAGAAGCTCGCGAAGCGCCTGAAGATCATCGAGGCCTTCATCCAGTCGGGCAACAAGCCGGAATGGATGATCCTGACAGAAGTGCCGGTTATTCCGCCGGACCTGCGTCCGCTGGTGCCGCTCGACGGCGGCCGCTTCGCGACGTCCGATCTCAACGATCTCTACCGCCGCGTCATCAACCGCAACAATCGCCTGAAGCGGCTGATCGAACTGCGCGCGCCCGACATCATCATCCGCAACGAGAAGCGCATGCTGCAGGAGGCCGTCGACGCTCTGTTCGACAACGGCCGCCGCGGCCGCGTCATCACCGGCGCCAACAAGCGTCCGCTGAAGTCGCTCGCCGACATGCTCAAGGGCAAGCAGGGTCGCTTCCGTCAGAACCTGCTCGGCAAGCGCGTGGACTATTCCGGCCGTTCGGTCATCGTCGTCGGTCCGGAGCTCAAGCTGCATCAGTGCGGCCTGCCGAAGAAGATGGCGCTCGAACTGTTCAAGCCGTTCATCTACTCCAAGCTCGACGCCAAGGGCTTCTCGGCGACCGTCAAGCAGGCGAAGAAGCTCGTTGAAAAGGAGAAGCCCGAGGTTTGGGACATCCTCGACGAGGTGATCCGCGAACATCCCGTGCTGCTCAACCGCGCGCCGACGCTGCATCGCCTGGGCATCCAGGCCTTCGAGCCGGTGCTGATCGAAGGCAAGGCGATCCAGCTTCACCCGCTGGTCTGCGCCGCCTTCAACGCGGACTTCGACGGCGACCAGATGGCCGTGCACGTCCCGCTGTCGCTCGAAGCGCAGCTGGAAGCGCGCGTGCTGATGATGTCGACCAACAACATCCTGCACCCGGCCAACGGCCAGCCGATCATCGTGCCTTCGCAGGATATCGTTCTCGGCCTCTACTATCTGACGCTGGATCGCGACGGCGAGCCGGGCCAGTTCAGGAGGGGTCCGAAGGGCGAGCCGATCGGCGGCGCCTATGCCGACATGGGCGAGATCGAGCACGCGCTCGCCGCCAAGGCCGTGACGCTGCACGCCAAGATCAAGGGCCGCGCCTGGACCTATGACGAGAAGGGCAACCGCGTTTCGAAGATATTCGAGACGACGCCCGGACGCCTGCTGCTCGGCCAGCTTCTGCCCAAGCACCCGAAGATCCCTTTCGACGTCGCCAACAAGCTGATGACGAAGAAAGAAATCTCGGCGATGATCGACACCGTCTACCGCAATTGCGGGCAGAAGGAGACGGTCATCTTCTGCGACCGCATCATGGCGCTGGGCTTCCGCGAGGCGTTCAAGGCGGGCATTTCCTTCGGCAAGGACGACATGGTCGTGCCCTCGACCAAGGAGAGCATCGTCGAGCAGACGCGCGCCGCCGCCAAGGAATACGAGCAGCAGTATAACGACGGCCTGATCACCCAGGGCGAGAAATACAACAAGGTGGTCGACGCCTGGTCGAAGTGCTCGGACAAGCTCGCGGAAGAGATGATGCAGGGCATCTCGGCCGTCCGCAAGGACGAGCACGGCCGCGACAAGCCGATCAACTCGATCTACATGATGTCGCATTCCGGCGCGCGCGGTTCGCCCACGCAGATGCGCCAGCTCGCCGCCATGCGCGGCCTGATGGCCAAGCCCTCCGGCGAGATCATCGAGAGCCCGATCATCTCGAACTTCAAGGAAGGCCTGACCGTTCTCGAGTACTTCAACTCGACGCACGGCGCCCGCAAGGGTCTTGCCGACACGGCGCTCAAGACGGCGAACTCGGGTTACCTGACTCGCCGTCTGGTCGACGTCGCGCAGGATTCGATCATCACCTCCTACGACTGCGGCTCGACCGGCGGCATCCGCATGCGCGCCATCATCGACGCCGGCCAGATCGTGGCCTCGCTCGGCTCCCGCATTCTCGGCCGCACCGCCGCCGAGGACATGAAAGACGCCGACGACAAGGTGATCGTGGCGGCCGGCGAGCTGATCGAGGAATGGCACATCGCCAAGATCAACGCCGCCGGCATCCAGGAAGTGAAGATCCGCTCGGTTCTGACCTGCGAAGCCAAGAACGGCGTCTGTGGCAAGTGCTACGGCCGCGATCTCGCGCGAGGAACCCCGGTGAACATGGGCGAAGCGGTCGGCGTGATCGCGGCGCAGTCGATCGGCGAGCCCGGCACGCAGCTGACGATGCGCACGTTCCACATCGGCGGCGCGGCGCAGATCGCGGACCAGTCCTTCATCGAGTCGAACTTCGACGGCGTGGTCAAGATCCGCAACCGTCACCTCGCGCGCAATTCGGACGGCGATCTGATGGTGATGGCGCGCAACGTCGCCATCGTCATCGTCGGGCCGGACGGCGCCGACCGCGCTGTGCATCGCGTGCAGTACGGCTCGCGCCTGAAGGTGGACGAGGGCGACAAGGTCAAGCGCGGCCAGCGCCTGGCCGAGTGGGACCCCTATACCCGTCCGATCCTGTCGGAAATCGACGGCGTCGTCGGATTCGAGGACCTGCTGGAAGGCCAGTCCATGAGCGAGAGCGCGGACGAGTCGACCGGCATCACCAAGCGCATGGTCATGGACTGGCGCCTGAACCAGCGTTCGGCCACCCTCAAGCCCGCGATCGTCATCAAGGGCAAGGACGGCAAGATCGGCAAGCTCGCCCGTGGCGGCGACGCGCGCTACATGCTGCCCGTCGATTCGATCATCGCGGTCGAGCCCGGCGGCACGGTGCAGGCGGGCGACGCGGTTGCGCGTATCTCGATGGACTCGGCCAAGACCCGCGACATCACCGGCGGTCTGCCGCGCGTGGCGGAATTGTTCGAGGCGCGCCGTCCGAAGGACCATGCGATCATCGCGGAAGTCTCCGGCACGGTGCAGTTCGGCCGCGACTACAAGAACAAGACCCGGATCTCGATCGTCCCGCACGAAGAGGGCGGCGAACCCGTCGAGTACCTGATCCCGAAGGGCAAGCACATCCATCTGCAGGACGGCGACATCGTCGAGAAGGGCGATTACATCGTCGACGGCAATCCGGCGCCGCACGACATCCTGGCGATCAAGGGCGTGGAGGAGCTCGCCGCCTACCTCGTCAACGAGATCCAGG
Organism: Rhodoblastus sp.; assembly: GCA_039808645.1. GTDB lineage: Bacteria > Pseudomonadota > Alphaproteobacteria > Rhizobiales > Beijerinckiaceae > JAJXWB01. The sequence goes on from JBDHTL010000016.1 coordinate 36,303, forward strand.
AGGTCTACCGGCTCCAGGGCGTGAACATCAACGACAAGCACATCGAGGTGATCGTTCGCCAGATGCTGCAGAAGGTCGATATCGTCGATCCCGGCGACACCGACTTCCTGGCCAACGAGCAGGTCGACATCACCGAGTTCGACGCCGCCAACGAAAAGGCGCTGGGCGAGGGCGGCAAGGTCGCGACCGGCACGCCGGTGCTGCTCGGCATCACCAAGGCCTCGCTGCAGACGAAGTCGTTCATCTCCGCCGCCTCCTTCCAGGAGACCACGCGCGTCCTGACCGAAGCGGCCGTCAACGGCAAGGTCGACACGCTCGAGGGCCTGAAGGAGAACGTGATCGTGGGCCGCCTGATTCCGGCGGGCACGGGCGCGGCGATGAGCCGGATTCGGCAGGTCGCCAGCGGTCGCGACGATCTGATCCTGGCGCAGCGCGCGGAAACCTCCGCGGGCGCGCCGCAGATCGGCTTCCCCGACGGCGAGGCTCGCTGAGCCTCGTCCGCAAGGCGTGGAAAAGATTAATCTTTTCCTAAACGAGGCCGCCCTCCGGGGCGGCCTCTTTCCGTTCCGGCAGGGCGTCGAAAAACCTGAGTCATTTCAGCGCTTTTCATCGTTTTACGGGTTGACTGGATTCCGCCCCACGCCTATACACGGCCCGATTTCGACAGGCCGTAGGCCCATGTTGTTGCCCGCGACTCGCGGGGAATGCTGCGGGACCTAGACGCTGTCGGCCTCACCTGTGACGCACAAGTCATTCGGCCAAGGGCTCTTCAGGGCCTGTCGCCGTTCAGGAAGGCACGATTGCGGCGCTCGCGCCGTGATCCTCTGCAACCGCAGCGCCTGAAGCCGATGGGCTGAAGGCGCTGATTCGTTTGCGCATGTTTCGGGATTTTTCCGGGATGTGCTCAGGCGGTCCAGTTTCAACTTTTCGCTTCAGAAGGGCGAAGAATGCCGACGATCAGCCAGTTGATCCGCAAGCCGCGGCAACAGAAGACCTACCGCGAGAAGGCCCGCCATCTCGGAGCCTGCCCGCAGAAGCGCGGCGTGTGCACGCGCGTCTACACCACGACCCCGAAGAAGCCGAACTCGGCGCTCCGCAAGGTCGCCAAGGTGCGTCTGACCAACGGCTTCGAGGTGATCGGCTACATCCCCGGCGAGGGCCACAACCTTCAGGAGCACTCCGTGGTGATGATCCGCGGCGGCCGCGTGAAGGACCTTCCCGGCGTGCGTTACCACATTCTGCGCGGCGTGCTCGACACGCAGGGCGTCAAGGACCGCAAGCAACGCCGTTCGAAGTACGGCGCGAAGCGTCCGAAGTAAGTTTCGAGGAGACCGCAATGTCCCGCCGCCACAGGGCCGAAAAGCGCGAAGTGATCCCGGACGCCAAGTACGGCGACGTCGTTCTCGCGAAGTTCATGAACTCGATCATGTACGACGGCAAGAAATCCGCCGCCGAACAGATCATCTACGGCGCCTTCGACCAGATCGAGGCCAAGGCCAAGGCTGATCCGCTCGGCGTCTTCAAGTCGGCGCTCGAGAACGTCGCGCCGGCGATCGAAGTTCGTTCGCGGCGCGTCGGCGGCGCGACCTACCAGGTCCCCGTCGAAGTCCGCCCGGAGCGCCGCCAGGCGCTCGCGATCCGCTGGATCATCACGGCTGCGCGCGGCCGCAACGACAAGACCATGGTGGAGCGTCTCTCGGCAGAGCTGCTCGACGCTTCGAACAACCGCGGCAACGCGGTGAAGAAGCGCGAAGACACGCACCGCATGGCGGAAGCCAACCGCGCCTTCTCGCATTACCGCTGGTAAAGCGAACAGAATTCCAAGGACTGAAAGATGCCCCGCAGCCATCCGATCGAAGACTACCGAAATTTCGGTATCATGGCGCATATCGACGCCGGCAAGACGACCACGACGGAGCGCATTCTCTATTATTCCGGCAAGAGCCATAAGATCGGCGAGGTGCACGAAGGCGCCGCGACGATGGACTGGATGGAGCAGGAGCAGGAACGCGGCATCACCATCACGTCGGCCGCCACGACGACCTTCTGGAACGGCAAGCGCCTGAACATCATCGACACGCCCGGGCACGTCGACTTCACCATCGAAGTCGAGCGTTCGCTGCGCGTGCTCGATGGCGCGGTCTGCGTTCTCGACGGCAACCAGGGCGTGGAGCCGCAGACGGAAACCGTCTGGCGCCAGGCCGACAAGTACAATGTTCCGCGCATCGTGTTCGTCAACAAGATGGACAAGATCGGCGCCGATTTCTTCCGCTGCGTTTCCGACATCGTGACCCGCGTCGGCGGCCGTCCCGTCTGCATGCAGCTGCCGATCGGCTCGGAGTCGAACTTCAAGGGCGTCATCGACCTTGTCCGCATGAAGGCGGTCGTCTGGGAAGACGAGGGCCTCGGCGCCAAGTACCACGACGAAGAAATTCCGGCCGATCTGCTCGAGCAGGCCAAGGAATACCGCCTCAAGCTGATCGAAGCCGCCGTCGAACTCGACGACGACGTCATGGCCGCCTATCTCGACGGCCAGGAGCCGGACGAGGCCACGATCAAGCGCCTGGTGCGCAAGGCCGTTCGCGGCATCGTGTTCCATCCGGTGTTCTGCGGCTCGGCTTTCAAGAACAAGGGCGTCCAGCCGCTGCTCGACGCCGTCGTCGATCTGCTGCCGTGCCCGACCGATCGCGAGGCGATCAAGGGCGAGGACATGGACACGGGCGCGCCGGTCGTGCGCCAGCCGGTCGACACCGATCCTTTCTCGCTGCTCGCGTTCAAGATCATGGACGACCCCTTCGTCGGCACGATCACCTTCTGCCGCATCTATTCGGGTTCGGTGACCTCGGGCACGACGGTCCTCAATTCCACGAAGGACAAGAAAGAGCGCGTCGGCCGCATGCTGCTGATGCACGCCAACGATCGTGAAGACGTCAAGGAAGCCTACGCCGGCGACATCGTCGCGCTGGCCGGTCTCAAGGATACGCGCACCGGCGACACGCTGTGCGATCCGCTCAAGCCCGTCATCCTGGAGCGCATGGAATTCCCCGATCCGGTCATCGAGATCGCGATCGAGCCGAAGTCCAAGGCCGACCAGGAGAAGCTCGGCGTCGCTCTGTCGAAGCTCGCGGCCGAGGATCCGTCCTTCCGCGTGTCGACCGATCACGAGAGCGGCCAGACCATTCTCAAGGGCATGGGCGAACTGCATCTCGACATCAAGGTCGACATTCTCAAGCGCACCTACAAGGTCGACGCCAATATCGGCGCCCCGCAGGTCGCCTATCGCGAGAAGCTGACCAAGCGCACCGAGATCGATTACACCCACAAGAAGCAGACGGGCGGCACCGGCCAGTTCGCGCGCGTCAAGATCGTTTTCGAGCCGAACGAAGTCGGCGCGGGCAACGTGTTCGAGAGCTCGATCATCGGCGGCGCCGTGCCGAAGGAATACGTCCCCGGCGTCGACAAGGGCATCAAGTCGGTGACGACTTCGGGCATTCTTGCCGGCTTCCCGGTCGTCGACATGAAGGCGACGCTGGTCGACGGCGCGTTCCACGACGTCGACTCCTCGGTTCTCGCCTTCGAAATCGCCTCGCGCGCGGCGACCCGCGAAGCGCTGCAGAAGGGCGGCTCCGTCCTCCTCGAGCCGATCATGAAGGTCGAGGTGGTGACGCCGGAGGAATACACGGGTTCGGTTATCGGCGATCTCAACTCCCGCCGCGGCCAGATCCAGGGACAGGACATGCGCGGCAACGCGGTCGTCATCAATGCGATGGTGCCGCTCGCCAACATGTTCGGCTACGTGAACCAGCTGCGTTCGTTCTCGCAAGGGCGCGCCGTCTTCACGATGCAATTCGACCACTATGAGCAGGTGCCGGCGGCGGAAGCCGCCAAGGTCCAGGCGAAGTACGCCTGAGCCGACTGCTGAAACAACACTGACGTTTGGAAGGAGCCTGCTATGGGCAAGGAAAAGTTCGAACGCACGAAGCCGCATTGCAACATCGGCACGATCGGTCACGTTGACCACGGCAAGACGTCTTTGACGGCTGCGATCACGAAGGTCCTGGCGGAGACGGGCG